>CAZPZW010000102.1:2166-10982 GCA_964591165.1 uncultured Thermoanaerobaculia bacterium
CCCCGCCGGATCGAGGGCGAGCGAGCGGGCTCCGTCGAGGCTGGCGATCGTGCAGGTCGGCGGCTGCACGCAGGGCGCTTCGTCGCCGTCCTTGCGCAGCGTCTCGAGCAGGAACTTGAGGCTGCCGGTGGCGGAGTTGCGCTGGAACACCACCACGGCGTCGCTCGTCTGGCTGGCGACGTAGAGGTGCTGTCCGTCGGGGCTGATCCGCGCCTGTCGCGCGCCGCCCAAGCCGGACACGGCGCCACCGAGCCCACCGGCCTCGCCCTCGAAGCGCGCATCGCGATAAGTCAGCCGGCCGAAATTCGTCGCGTCGCTCGCGGTGGTGTTGCGATTGAAGATCGATACCGCACCGTCCACCGTGGCGGTGACGTAGACGAACGCTCCGTCCTTCGAGATGTCGATGCCGGCGGCACCGCCGAGGTGGGGAATCGACACGCCGTCTGCCAGGGACTGCAGGTAGGTCAGCTCTCCGTAGGTCGACGACTGGTCGTCGGAATCGCGTTCGAAGACGGCCACGGCGCCGTCCTGGAGGCCGGTCACGTAGACGTGCTCGCCGTCCGGGCTCACCCGCACTCCCGTCGCGCCGTCCAGTCCGTCCACCGTGAGCAGGCCCTGCACGTCGCCCTCGCGGACCACCTGCCGGAACGACAGTCGCCCGGAGAGCGCAGGATCCCGTTCGAACACCGAGACCGCGTCCTCGCTCGGGCTGGTGACGTAGACGTGGCGGCCGTCCGGGCTGATCGCCATCTCGAGCGCCCCGTCGAGCCCGTCGATGGTGAGCGCGCCCTGCACCTGGCCCTCCACCACCGCCTCGATGAAGCTCAGGGTGCCGAGCAGGGTATTGCGGGTGAACACCGCGACCGCGTCGTCGGTTTCGCCGGCGACGTAGAGATTCAACCCGTCCGGGCTGACCGCCAAGCCGTTGGCGCCGGCCAGCCCGTTGATCGTCAGGATGCCCTGCGAGGCGCCGTCGAGCACCTTGCCGAGATAGGTCAGCTCGGCGTTGGTCGAGTTGCGGCTGAAGATCGCCACCGCCCCTTCGCTCGCGCCGGTCGCGTAGACGAACTTGCCCCCAGGGTCGGGGCCCGGGCCGTCCGCGTCGGGAACCACGACCACCTCGCGGGCGCCCTGCAGGCCGGTGATCGGCCCGAGGTCGCTCGTCCCACCCTGCCGCTGCTCCTCGACGAAAGTGAGGATCCCGGTGGCCGGAGCCTCCGAGTTGCAGGTCCAGGAGATGTTGCGCAGCTGTGGCGGGAAGGTGTCCACCACTTCCACCAGGTGGGCGTCGTCCGGCCCGCTGTTGCTCACTGTCAGCAGATAGGTGATCGGGTCGCCGGGGACCGCGTCATCGGTGTTGTCGGTCTTCACCACCGAGAGATCGGCCTCGGCCTGCAGCCCGGCCTGGACGCTCGCGGTGTTGTTGCCCTGGGTCGGATCGAACACCCCGCCCGGCGCGAAGACGCGCGCGGTGTTGGTGAGCACGCCGGACGACGGCGGATCGTCGACCGTGCCGTGGACGGTGATGGTCACCGTGCCGGCGCCCGAGCAGTCGAGCGGATCGCCGCCCACCAGATCGACCTGCGCCGCGATGTTCCCGCTGCCGGCCGCCGGACAGGTCAGGCTCGACGGCGAACAGCTCCAGTCGGTGACCAGGTAGTCGACGGAGAAGTTGTCCTGGATCGTCGCGGCCACGACGTCGCTCGGTCCGCAGTTGCGCACCACGATCTCGAAATCGAGCGGCGCGCCGGCGGCGATGTCACCGGCCGGGGTGAGGATGGTCTTGGTGATCTGGAGATCGGCCTTGAGCGCGAGCTGCGATTCGACGGTGGCGCTCTGGTTCGCCGGCGTCGGATCGATGTGGCCCACCGGCAGGGCCGCCGACGCGGTGTTGCTGACGCAGCTGCCGGTCAGGGGCAGGGTGCAGGGTGCGCCGGTCGCCGAGGCGGAGACCATGACGTCGATGGTGTAGGTCACGCTGCCGCCGGCCGGGAGGTTGACGTCGCCGCTGTGAGCGATGTTCCCGCTGCCGCTCGTCGGGCTCCCGCAGACCGCGCCGTTCGCCGCGCTGCAGCTCCAGCTGACGGAGGCGAAGTCGGGATCGGTCAGGTCGCTGTCGGTGACCGAGACCCCGGTCGCCGAGGCGGGGCCGATGTTGGTCACCACCAGGGTGTAGGTCAGCGCTTCGCCGGGCACCGCGGCGCTCGGAGACGCCGTCTTGGTGACCACCAGGTCGGCTTCGAGACCCACCTGGTCGCTGTCGGTGCAGCTGTTGTTGTTGGCGTTGCCTGGCGGCACCGTGCACACCCCCGCGGGGTGCGGATCGAGCGCATCGGTGACGCCGGCGGGCGCCGCGATGCTCGCGGTGTTCACCAGCGTGCCCGAGGCGCTTCCAGCCACGACGGCGGTCGCGATGTAGGTGACGAAACTCTGCGCCGGCAAGGTCACCGGCTGCGAGAAGACGAGCGTCGAGCCGGCGGGCGTCGTGCAATCGGCGCCGGCCGTCTCGGAGAACATGCCCAGACGATCCTCGCCGCTGGCCGCGCCGTAGAGCTGCTCGCCGGCGGGAGTCATCGCGAGGTCGAAAGCTCCCGGGAGCGCCACGAAGTCGCTGTAGTCGAGCCGGTTGGCCTGCGCCCCGCCGGTGATGCGATCGAAGATCGCGATCTTGCCGTCGGCCGCACCGGCGACGTAGACGAAGGCGCCGTCCGGGCTCACCTCGACGCTGCGTGCGCCGGCCAGACCGTCGACCGCCGGGCTGCCCACGCCGTCGCGCTCCGCTTCGAGATAGGAGAGCACGCCGGTCGACACGTTGCGGCTGAGAGCCACCACCGCGTTGTCGGCGAATCCCGCGACGTAGAGCGCGTTACCCTGCGGCGAGAAGGCCAGTCCGCTCGCGCCGCCGAGCCCGTCGGTCGCTCCGGAGTCGACCATGGACTGCACGAAGGTCAGGGCGCCGGTGGTCAGGTTGCGCGCCAGGACGACCACCGCGTTGTCGAGCTCGCCCGCGACCACGACGCTGCGTCCGTCGGGCGAGACGGCCACCGCGCGTGCGCCGTTCAGACCGCTCACGGTCACCGGGCCGGGCTGAATGTCGCCGTTGACCACCGTGGACTGCCAGGTGAGCGCGCCGGTCGACGAGTTCCGGGTGAAGACCACCACGGCGTCGCTCGTGGCCGCGGCGACGTAGACGTGCCGCCCGTCGGGGGCGACCGCGACTCCAGAGGGCGCCACCATGCCGGTCACCGAAGCGACGCCTTCCCGCTCGACCTCGACCGGAGTGAGGACTCCGGTCGTGGCATTGCGGCTGAACACCTCCAGCGCGTTCTCGCCTCCGCCGGTGACGTAGACCGTCGCGCCGTTCGGCGAGATCGCCACGCTCGTCGCGCCCTGGATGCCGCTCGCGCCCACGCCGTCGCGTAGCAGGCCGCCGTAGGTCAGCAGCCCGGTCAACGCGTCGCGCACGAAGTAGGCGATCGAGTTGTCCGCCGAGGCGGCGACGTAGACGTGCTTGCCGTCCGGCGAGGCGACGACGCCCGAGGCGCCGTCGAGCCCGTCCACCCCGGCGCTGCCGTCCTGCAGATCGCCCAGACCGGTCAGGTCGCGCGCCGCCGCGCAGGTCCACAGCACCGAGCTCACGAAGCTGGCGCTGAACGTGTCGGCGACCGTCGCCCCGACGACGTCGCTCGGTCCTTCGTTTCGGACGGTGATCGTGTAGGGCACCGTCTGGCCCGGAATGACGCCGCTCAGGTTGTTGCTCTTGACGATACTGAGGTCTGCCTCCGCCGCGATGGTGTCGGTTTCGGTGTCCGTGTCGTTGGTGTTGTTCGTGTCGGTGACGCCGGCCGGGGGCTGTACGGTGACCTGCGCCGCGAGCGAGGCCCCGCTGACGCCCGGTCGCACCCAGCCCGAGAGGGACAGGGAGACGCTATCCGTGCCGGCGAGATCGATCGCCGACCAGTTCGGGGAGGTCGAGGAGACACTGAAGATGCCCTCCGCCGGGTTGTAGACCTGACTGAGCACGTTAGCGAGCGACCCGGTCAAGTGCACCGCGTCGAGGCGCGAGGGTCCCGTCTTCGACACCGTCACCTGATAGGTCACCGGCTCGCCCGGCGTGACGCTGGTGGCGACGCTCGAGACGTCGACCGAGAGATCCACCTTGGGGACGATCGGCGTCGTGACGCTGTCGGAGTAGTCGCTCGCCCCGGCATCCGGAGTGTCGGTCGTGGCCGTTGCCGTGTTGGTCACGTCGGCGAGGCCGTAGACCAGGTGATAGTTGTCCGCCAGGCTGAAGGTGACGGTCACCGTCTTCTTGTTCGCCGCGCCGGGCTCGATCGTCCCGAGGTCGCAGGGCGCGGTCGTCGCCGCACAGGGCGGGCTGTCGAAACTGACGAAGGTCCAGCCGGTGGGCGCCGGGTCGGAGAGCTCGACGTTGGTGGCGTCCGATGGGCCGTTGTTCTGCACCTCGATCGTGTAGCTGATCTGGTTGCCCGGCACCGCCTCGTTCGGCGACGGCGCGATCTTGTCGACCACCAGGTCGGCTTCGACGGTGATCGTGACGTCTTCGGACTCGCTGTCCGGCGTCGTGTCTTCGGTGCTGGTCACCTCGAAAGTGGAGGTGAGCGTCCCGGGACTCGCCGAGGCCGCCACGCGGAAGACCAGGTCTCCAGACTGGCTCGAGTCTTCCGTCATGCCACCCAGATCGCACTCGAGGTCGGTGCCCGAGATCGAGCAGCCGCCGCTGAAGGTCGTCGACTGGTACTCCAGGGGGCTTCCGGAAAGCGGCAGCACTAGAAGGACGTTGGTCGCGTCGTCGCCCGTGCCGGTCGCCGTGTTCTCGACGGTGACCGAGAAGGTCAGGTCGTCGGTCGAACCGGCCACGATCGATGCCGGCGAAACGGTCAGGTCGGTGATCTCGAGGACCGCCACGGCCGCGACCGGCGCCGCCGAGCCCAACCAGGCGGTTGCCGCGAGGGTCCAGGCGGCCAACAACGGCCCATGGCATGCCATCGGCCTGCGGTCCGAGCGCGGGCGCTTTCTCATACAGCCGCTCTCCTCGGTCGGGTCGACCGGTTCGGCCAATCGTTGAGTCGAAATATAAGAATCGAAAGGGTGAGGCGGTAGTTCGGCGGCCTCCGAGCGGTACCTAGCACGAGCGCTTGCCTCCCCCCCGAGAGTCCGCCGTTCGACTTCTTGATGCTGCGCGACTGTGAACTAGCTCACGGTCACTCTAGCATCCGGACCTCGACTGTCAACACAGCCCCGACGAGTCAATGATGGCCGTCATATGACCGATCGTCGGTTGCCCGGGCAGTCGCTCCTCGGGTCGTCTGCAGCCACGATCCGGCGCCTAACCGCCGCCCGGATCGCTCGTCTAATCTGGTGACATGGACTCCGCCGCCGATCTCGTGCTGATTCGCCGCGTCCTCGCCGGCGAGCCCGACGCCTTCGAAGGGCTGGTGGCAGCGCATGGCCGGGTGGTCTACCGGCTGGCCTGGCGCATCCTGGGGGAGGCCGGCGCGGCGGAGGATGCGGTGCAGGAGACCTTCCTGCGCGCCTATCGCTTCCTCGGCCGCTACGACGGGCGTGCCGAGTTCTCCACGTGGTTGCACCGCATCGCGGTCAACGCGGCGATCGACCAGACGCGCCGCAGGCGGCGTGAGCAGAGCGCCGAGCCGCACCCCGCGTCGGCGGTCGAGCCGACTTTCGATCCTCCCTCCGAGGAACCCGGCCCCGAGCGGCGCGCGCTCGCCGCCGAGCTCGGCCGGCGGACCCGCGAGGCGCTCGGCGAGCTCACTCCGACTGAGCGCGCCGCCTTCGTGCTCCGGCACTACGAAGGGCGATCGATTCCCGAGATCGCGAGCGCTCTCGGCAAGAAGGAGAACGCCGCCAAGCAGTCCCTCTTCCGCGCCGTGCAGAAGTTGCGCCGCGCGCTCGCCGCCTATCTGGAGCCGCTCCATGAAAAAGCCGTCTGAGGAAGAGCTCGTGGCCCACCTGTTCGGCGACTCCCCCGCTCCCGGCGAGATCGAACGCGCCCTGGCGGAGGACCGCGAGCTCCGCGAGCGGTTCGCAGCGCTCCGCCGGACGCTCGACGCACTCGACGAGCTGCCGGTTCCCGAGCCCGGCTCCGGATTCGAGGGGCGCGTCTGGCGGCGTCTGCGCCCGGCGCTCGCGCCGCGCCGGCCCTGGTGGCGCATCGAGCTCGCCGGCTGGGGACGCGCTCCGGCCCTGGCCGCGGCGGCGCTCGCCCTGGTCGCCCTCGGTTTTCTGCTCGGCCGTGCCCCGGACGGGCCGCTCGAGACTCCCACGCCGGAGCCGAGCGCCCTCTCGGCGGCGGCCCGCGAGCGAGTCCTGTTCGCCTCCATCGGCACCCACCTCGCCGGCTCGGAGCGGGTCCTCGCCCAGATCGCCAACGCGCCCTCCGACCAGCCTTCCACGCTCACCGAGCAGCGCGACTGGGCCGAGGCTCTGCTCGCGGCCAATCGCTTCTATCGGCGCGCCGCCGAGCGGTCGGGAGACCGCGCCGTGGTGGCACTGCTCGACGAGCTCGAGCCGGTGCTGCTCGAGATCTCCCACACCGAGCGCCCGGCGGCGCAGGACCTCGTCGCTGCGCAGCATCGGATCGACCAGCAGGATCTGCTGTTCAAGGTGCGCGTGGTCGGCAGCCGGCTGGTGCGCGACTCGGTGCCCGAGCGGCGCGCCACCTCCACTCGCAACTCTTCCTAGGAGCCCCATCATGTTCCTTCGCCATCGCCTCGCTTTCGTCCTGCCGATCGTCACCCTGATCCTGGGCTGGCTCGCCACCGGCCCAGCCGTCGCCTCGCCCGTCGCGGACGCCTCCGAGGGGCGAAGCGCCGCCTACCGCGACGGCCAGCGTGCCCTCGACGAGAACCGCCTGGCCGACGCCATCGCCGCCTTCGCCGCGATTGCCGCCGCCAAGGGACCCGAAGCCGACGCTGCGCTCTACTGGAAGGCCTATGCCGAGCAGCGCGCCGGCCGCAAGCCCGAAGCCCTCAGGTCGCTGCGCGAGCTCGCCAGCGCCTATCCCAAGAGCCCCTGGCTCGACGATGCCCAGGCGCTCGAGGTCGATCTCGGCGCGGCGCCGAGACCCGACTCGGCGGACGAAGAGCTCAAGCTCTACGCGGTCGATGCCCTGCTCCAGGTCGACCCCGAGCGGGCCCTGCCCATCCTCGAGAAGGTGCTCGCCGGCAGCGGCTCGCTCAAGGTCAAGGAGCGCGCCCTCTTCGTCCTCTCGCAGAGCGACGCGCCACGCGCCCGCGACCTGCTGCTCGCGACGGCGCGCGACGGCGAGCCCGAAGCGCTCCGCCTCCAGGCGGTTCGAGTGCTCGGCATCTCCGGGGAAGCAGCGGACATCCAGGTGCTGCTCGACATCTACCGCTCCCAGACCTCTCCGGCGGTCCGCCGCCAAGTGCTCGAGGCGCTGATGATCGCCGGCGAAGAGAAGGCGCTGGCCGAGGCCGCGCGCACCGAATCAGACCTCGAGCTCAAGCAGAAGGCGGTCGAGATGCTGGGCGTGATGGGCGCGGAGAAAACTCTGCGCGAGCTCTGGCGGTCCGAGCGGGACCCCGCGGTGCGCGCCAAGCTCGTCGAGGCGTTCGCGATCTCGGGCAACGTCGACGCGCTCCGCGAGGCGGCCAAGAGCGAAGCGGACGCCGAGGTGCGCCGGCGGGCTATCGAAGGGCTCGGCATCGCCGGCGGGGAACCGGCCGGCAGGGCGCTGGTCGAGATCTACCGCGGGGCGAGCGAGCGCGGGGACCGCGAGGCGGCGATCACCGGCCTGATGATCCAGGGCAACGAGCAGGCGCTCCTCGAGCTCTTCCGCCAGGAGAAGGACCCGGAGCTCAAGCGACGCCTCCTGCAGCACCTCTCGCTGACCGGCGGCGACGCGGCCACGGACGAGCTCGTTCGCCTGCTCGAGGAGAAGCCGTGAGTCGCCGCGCGCTCGCCGCGTTCGTCTTGCTGGCATCGCTCACGGCCGGAGGGGCCGCTGCCGCCGACCTGGCGCGCGAGCTCGTGGCGCTCGGCAACAGCTCGAGCCGGCAATGGCTCGCCTGGGAGGTCGCGGCGACGCCCCAGGGGTCGCAGCTCTGCTGCTTCGACCACCGCTCGAGCGCCGCCCGAGGCTGCCGCCTCGACGAGCGGCTCGGCAATTGGGGCAACCGCGACGACGATCGCTTCCCCGCCGACTCCCCGCTCGCCATCTACGTCGCCGTCGAGCGGGGCGTGGTCGAGCGCTTGCTCGCCGTCTCCGCGAGCTGTCCGGTCGACCCGCGGAACGAGTCGGTACGGTGGATCGAGGGCGTAGCGCCGGCTGCGAGCGCCGATCTGCTCGCCGGGCTCGCCCGCCCTTGGCGCGACGAGCTCTCCGATCGCGCTCTAGCGGCGCTCGGTTATCACGCCGAAGCGGCGGCGACCGCGACCCTGGCGGGTTTCGCTCGCGATCGGGCGGCCGATTCCGATCTGCGCGAGCAGGCGATCTTCTGGCTCGGGGTGCTGCGTGGCGCCGAGGGGCTCGCCGAGCTGCAGCGCCTCCTCGCCGAGCAACCCGGCGGCGAGCACGCCGACCATCTCGTCTTCGCGATGGCGCAGAATCCCGGCGGCACGGAGGTCCTCCTCGCGCTCGTTCGCCGCCCCGACGTCGCTCTCGAGGTCCGCCGCCAGGCCCTCTTCTGGCTGGGCCAGAGCGACGACCCGCGCGCCCTCGACGAAATCTCCCGGCTGCTCGCGCGATAGTCCGCCGAACGAAACGGCCCGCCCCGTTGCCGGGACGGGCCGCTCGGTCGGCGCGGAGGGAA
>CAZPZW010000103.1:0-6219 GCA_964591165.1 uncultured Thermoanaerobaculia bacterium
AAGTGACCAGGCTGTGGTGTCGCCGCTCTCGAAGCCGTCGGCGAAGAGGCCGTCGACGAGCTCGAGGCGGACGCGGTAGTGGGTCGTCCCTCCGGCGAGCTCGAGCTTCCAGCCGGAGCCGAACTCCGCCGGGTCGACGGCGTGCCAGTCGAGCACGCTCATCGTCGGCGCGGCGGGAACGAGCGGCACGATGCGGAGGCTGCCCGCCGTCGCGACGCTCCCGGCGATCACCGGCGCGACCGGGGTGTTGACCTGGAAGTAGGCGCTGACGCCGCCCGCGACCGCGAACTGGTCGTCGATCGTCACCCCCAACGGATCGAAGTCGAGAGTGCGCGTCCAGGCGGAGACCAGGCCGGTGGGCGCGTGGACGGCGGCGAGGTCGGCCACGACGTGCAGCCGCGCGCCGTTCGCCGTGACTGTTACCGGCGAGGTCGAGGCGTACTGCGGCAGCGTCGCCGAGCCGTTGGCGAAGCGCAGCGTGTTGTGCACCTCGGGCCCCTGCTGGATACCGGAGTGGGTGAAGACGTTCTCCGAGACGGCGAGAAAGTCGTCGCGGAAGAGGTTCACCGCCCCCTGCTCCTGATGGGCATGCGATTCGCTGAGCTCGCCGGCGACGAAGGAGAGCCAGAGCGCGTCCTGGGTCCAGCCGCTGCGCGCGAAGAGGTGGCCGGCGCCGGTCGCGTGGTGATGGAAAGTCGCGGGGGCGGTCGCGGACGTCCCTGCCGGCAGCAGGTCGTCGCGGAAGTTGAAGCCCGAGGTCATCTCGTCGATCGCGATGCGGTGCAGCCACCAACTGGCGCGGCCGAGCTGCGGCGCGCCGCCGGCCATCGCCCGCGCCTGCAGCACCAGGGCGCGGTGGTAGTCGTAGAGCCAGGGGTAGCTCTCGCGCGCGAGGTCCCCCACCGGCGCGTAGCGGTCGAAGGTGGGCACCGTGGCGTGCAGCCAGTAGTCGATCGAATCGAGGAGATGGGTGGAGTCGTCGGCGAGATCGACCCCGGTCGAGTCGCGCCAGAGGCGGTAGAGCTCGAAGAGGCGCGCCTGCGCGACGCCGTAGCCGGTCCCCTCGCGGCTGCCGCCGCCGGGCATCTGCTGGTAGTAGGCGACGAGCGCCGGCAGGCGGACGTTCGTGAGCTCGGCGATCGAGCCCGCGCGATGCGCGGCGAGCGCCCAGTACATGGTCGCCTGCAGGAAGCTGAAGTGGTAGTTGTTGCCCGGGTTGTCGGTCCCCCAACCCGACCAGGGGAAGGGATTGCCCCCCCAGCTCGCGCTCGCCGGATGCCAGATGTTCCACACCGCTTGATCGGCGTAGGCCTCCCAGCGTGCTTTCTGCGCCGCCGTGAGGAGCGGATTCGCCCAGGCGTAGCCCAGCGCCACGTCGCGCAGCAGCGGGCCGGCGTAGAGGTAGGAGTCGAAGGCGATCTCCGGGCGCTCGCCCGCCGCGATCGCCGCTTCGGCCGCCGTGACCTGGGCTTCCACCCATTCGATCGCAAGCGTGGCGTACTGAGGCTGCTGGGTGATGCGGTACATGTAGATCGCGTCGGTCGCCGAGAAGGCGTAGCCCGGAGTCCCGGCGACCGCCTGGTCGACCCAGGCCTTGAAGCGCAGATAGGCCGGCGAGGCCGGGTCGACGTAGTCGAGCGAGAGGAGCAGGTCGGCCCGCGCCGGAGCGAACAGGGCGAGGCTACCAGCGAACAGCGCGGCGGCGAGCGACGAGCGCAGCATGAGGACCGCGGCCATTCTGCCGGGCACCGGTCGAGCCGGCTGCGCATCGCGCCACAGCGCTCCCCGCCCCGGCGGGCGGTTGGCGCGGAGCGGCGGGATGGCGGAGAATCGGTGCTCCGCAGGCGCATTCGATCGAGGTGGCGTTGCCATGATGCACTTCCGTGCCGTACTCGGGCTGCTCGCCCTCAGCCTCGTTTCGCCCTACGTCCTCCCGGCGGCGATCTCCGGCCACGTGCGAATCGCCGGGACGCTGCCCCCGGGAACGCCGATCGCCGGCGCGTACGTCAACGTCCAGGCCGATCTCGTGACCCCCGGCGCCTTCACGGCGGCCGACGGGAGCTTCACCCTGGCGAACGTGCCCGCCGGGCTGCTCACCCTCGCCGCAAACGTGCCGTACAGCCCGGGCGCGGCCGAGAACTTCCTCACCGGCGGCGTCTCGGCGGCCGACGGCGACAACGGAGTCGAGATCTTCCTCACCCCGCTGCCGGTGACCGACAACCCGGCCTACGAGCCGGTGACCGCGGAGGCCTGCGGCGCCTGCCACTTCGAGCGCTACACCCAGTGGCAGAGCTCGCACCACGCCAACGCCGGGCTCGACGCCTGGGTGCTCGACGTCTTCTCCGGCACCGGCACGCCGGGTGGCGGCGCCGGCTACGTCTACCGCGCGCTGCACGATCCCGGGGAGACCGGCAACTGCGCGGTCTGCCACGCGCCGATGATCGACATCCAGACGCCCGGCCAGGTGATGCTCGACGAGGTGACCGATCCCGCCGGCACCCAGGGGATCACCTGCATCACCTGCCACCAGCTGACCGCGGTCGACGCCGGTAACCTCGGCGGGTTGCACTATCTCGGCGGCAAATCGACGTACCGCTTCCCGACCCCGGAGCAGGGCTACGGTACCGACCAGTACGTCTGGGGGCCGATGGGCGACGTCACGTTCGAGTACATGCGCGCCTCGCACTCGCCGCTGCACCGCGACTCGCTGCTCTGCGCCGCCTGTCACCAGTACGACCGGCCGGAGAACGGGCAGCCGGGCCAGCACACCTACACCGAGTGGCTGGCTTCTCCCTACGCCGTTCCCGGACCGGGCTACCGCACCTGCCAGAACTGCCACATGCCGGAGTTGGCGGGGGTGGGGACGAACTGTTCCTTCGGCGGTCCGCTGCGCCAAGGGTTGGAGCGCCATGCCCACACCTTCGTCGGCTCGACCCCGGAGATGTTGCAGGCCAACCTCGCCCTGACGACCACCGTCGAGCAGACCGGCCACGGCACGGTGCGCGTCCGCTCGTCGATCGACAACTTCGGCGCCGGACACGACTTCCCCACCGGGGTCTCGATCCGCAACGCGCTGCTCTGGATCACCGCCACCCTCGACGGCGCGCCGCTCGTGCAGGTCGCCGGGCCGACCATCCCCTTCTGGGCCGACGACGACGTTCCGGGCAAGCAGCCGGGCGATCTCGCCGGGGAGCCGGGCAAGGGGATCGCCAAAATCCAGGAGGGGCGGATCAACGACCAGGGGCCGGTGGTCTCCCCGGTGCTCTTCGTCGACGCCGAGGCGGTGGTGTCGAACACCCAGATCCCCTCGGGCACGATCGACACCACCGAGGTCGAGTTCGCGTTGCCGGCGGGCACCCCCTTCGAGGGACAGGTGGAGGTCAACGCGGTGTTGCTCTACCGTCGCGCCTGGCGCGCGCTCTACGTCGTCAAGGGATGGACCGAAGGCCCGCACGGCGAGCCGCTCGAAACCGAAGTGGCGCGGAACGTCGAGCGCCTCACCGTCGCCGGAGCCGGCGCGATCGAGATCCCGACGCTGGCTCCTTGGGGCCTCGGCGCCCTGGCCGCCGCCCTCGCCCTCGCCGGGGCGCGCCGCCTGCGCCGCCGCGCCGCCTAGCTGGCGCGCCCGCTCAGGGCTCGGCGCCGCCCCAGGACCAGTCGTCCCAGGAGCCGGTCTCGAAGCCGTCGCGGAAGATGAAGCCGGTGCCGGCGAGGTTGACCGCCGCCAGAGCGTCGATCCGCCCGAAGCCGAAGGTGTTGTTGGGGAAGAGCGAGGCCGGGATTCCGCCGCAGACCTGCGAGCTCGTCGACGGATGGACGGCGCTCTCGCGGATCAGCTCCTCGAGCGCGTCGACCTGGCCGGCGAGCGCCGGGTCGGCCGAGATCTGCAACGCCACGAGGCCTGCGACGTGCGGACCGGCCATCGACGTGCCGTCCCAGCAGCTGCCGTAACCGGTTCCCGGCACGCTCGAGCGGATGCAGGAGCCGGGCGCCGCGATGTCGGGCTTCCTCCGGTTGCTGCCGTCCTCGGTCACCGGACCGCGGCTGGAAAAGCCCGACGGCGCGTCCCCGCTGGTGGTCGAACCGACGGTGAAGACCGCGTCGTAGATCGCCGACGGGGTGTCGATCGACGAGCAGGACGAGCCGGAGTTGCCGGCCGAGTGCGCCATGAAGATGCCGGCGGCGCGCACGTTGTTGACCACGGTCAGCATCACGTTGGGATCGGTGCAGCCTTCTGAAACCGGGCAACCCCAGGAGTTGTTGATCACGTCGGGGGCCAGCGCCGGGTTCGGGTTCTGGTTGGCGAGGTTGGTCGGCGCGATGAACCACTGGTAGCACTCGGAGTAGGTGGCCGGCGTGCCGTTGCCCTGGTCCATGTTGCGACAGCCGATCCACTTGGCGCCCGGCGCCATGCCGATCTGGTTGGTGCCGCCGTCGTCGCCCACCATCGTCCCCATGGTGTGGGTGCCGTGGCTGTTGTCGTCGCAGGGCACCGGCGAGTTGGCGCCGCACGAGCCGCCCCCCGAGTGGATGGCGTCGTGCCAGTGGTAGTTGTGGTCGGCCGTGACGCCGTTCCAGCCGCGGTACTTGCCCTGGAGCGCCGGATGGTCCCAGTCGTAGCCGGTGTCCTGGCCGCCGACCACCGCGCCCTGGCCGGTGTAGCCCATCCCCCAGACCGCGGGAGCGTTGACCAGACTGATATTCCACTCGATCGCTTCGGGGAGGAGCTCCGGCGGCGCCTCGCCCGGCAGCGGCGCGGCGAAGTGCACCGTCGGGTTGGCGGCGATCCGCGCCACGTCGTCGCGGGAGGCGAGCGAGGCGACGGCGGCGGCGTCGCCTCGCGCCCAGATCATGTTGGCGACCCAGAAGGATCGGTGCTCGATCCCGGCGCCCGCGAGCTCGTCGAGGATCTCCCGTTGCGTCCGCTCGGCGGTCGCGGCGAGGGTCGCGAAGACGTAGGTCCCCTTGGCGATCTTCGTCGAGAGCCCGCGCGCGCCCGAAAGGTCGGCCTGCTCGGCCAGGACGATCAGGAACTCGCTCTCTCCCGAGGCCTCGAGCGCGAGCCGGTCGAAGACCCAGGGATCGACCTTGTCGCGCCAGTCGGCGAAAGCGGGAGTCGCGGCGATAAGGCAGGCGAGCAGAGCGGTCGAGGCGTGGGACATGCGGTCTCCGGAGGGGGTGAATGCGAGCTTCGTCGTCGGTTGATCTTCTGCTGTTCGCGCGCCTCTCGCAAGGGCGCGAGACCCTACCGGCAGAGGCGCGCCAGGGCCTGGGGTTGGTGGACCTGGACGTGGTGCGAGCTGTCGACCGAGAGGTACCCCTTCTGGCGGAACTCGACCATCACCTGGTTGACCCGCTCGCGCGAGGCGCCCACCAGCTCGGCGAGGTCAGTCTGGGTGAGGCGCAGACCGATCTTCACCCCGCCGCCCTCTTCCGTCGTGGGAGTTCCGTAGCGCTCGGTGAAGGCGAGGAGCTGCCGGGCGAGGCGGCCGGCGACGTCGAGCGAGGAGAGCGACTGGATCTGCTCGTTGGCCATCCGCAGGCGGCCGGAGAGGAGGCGAACCAGGTTCTGGGTGAACTCGGGGACGTTGCGCAGGCAGTCCTGGAAGGTCGAGCGGTCCATCCAGAGGAAAGTGCACTTCTCCATGGTCATCACGTTCGCCGAGCGCCCGGCCGAGTCGACCAGGCTCATCTCGCCGACCGTATCGCCGGCGCCCAGGAAAGCGAGGATCACCTCGCGCCCGTCCATCTGCTCGATGAGGATCTTCACCGTTCCCTCGAGCAGGATGTAGACCACTTCGCCCGGCTGCTCGGCGGTGATCATGTTGGTCCCGGCGGGCACCGACTTGCGGTGCATCACCTCGTTCAGGCGCTTCAGCCGCTCGAGCGGCACGCCGCGAAAGAGCGGGATCTCACCGAGGATGCTGGGATCGCTGACGGCAGCCACGACACCTCCACGCCCCCACCGGGGCTCCGAACCGGCGCACCGACGCCTGGGAGTCGTCAGGAGATTAGCAAAACCGGTCGCACCAGCGCTGCGTAAACCGTCACCATGCGCCGACGCCGCCTCGCCCTGCCCCTCCTCCTGCTTCTGCTCGCCGCCGCGGGAGTCTCCTGACCGGCGAGCGACGCCGAGCGCGCCGCCAAGGCGATCGCCGTCCTGCCGGACTGAGTCACTCCGCGATCCGGACCCGCACGTCGACCGCCTTGCTCGCGCCG
>CAZPZW010000103.1:6319-10808 GCA_964591165.1 uncultured Thermoanaerobaculia bacterium
CGGACTGAGTCACTCCGCGATCCGGACCCGCACGTCGACCGCCTTGCTCGCGCCGTCCGGCGCGGCGAGGAAGGGGTTGATGTCGAGCTCGGCGATCGTCGGGAAGCGCTGCACCAGGCAGGCGAGGCGCAGCACGATCTCCTCGAGTTGCGCGAAGTCGACCGGCCGGTCGCCGCGCACCCCTTCGAGGAGCTTCACCCCTTGGATACTGCGCACCAGCTCGTGCGCCTCGTCGGGCGTGATCGGAGTCACCGCGAAACGGACGTCGCGGAAGACCTCGACGTACTTGCCCCCGAGGCCGAACATCAGCACCGGACCGTAGCGCGGGTCGGTCGAGATGCCGAAGATCGTCTCGTGTCCCGCACGGGCCATCTGTTGCACCAGAAAGCCGGAGAGGGGAAGTCCGGCGGCGGCGAAGCGGGCCGCGAGAGCGTCGCAGGCGGCACGGACGTCGGCCTCGTCGGCGAGATCGAGCTCGATCGCCTTGGCCTCGCTCTTGTGCACCAGGCCGGGCGCGATCCCCTTGACCACCACCGGGAAGCCGATCGCGCGGGCCGCGCCGACCGCGGCGGTCGGGTCGGCGACGAGCCGCCAAGGGGCGACGGGGATGCCGATCGCCTCGAGCAGGCGAAAGGCGTCGCCGGGCGCGAGATAACCGTCCGCGCCCGGGCGGGCGACCAGCTCGCCGATCGCCGCCTCGTCGATCGCGAAGCGCGGCGCCGGCTGCTCGGCCGGTCGCCGCCGCCACGCGCCGTAGCGCGCCAGCTGGGCCAGGGCGCGGGCCGCCGACTCGGGAAAACGGTAGACCGGTGGCAGGTGACGAGCGCCCTTGAGGCCCTCGTAGAAGCCCTCTTCGGCCATCATCACGGCGAGCACGGGTTTGGGGCTCGCCGCGGCCACCCGGCCGACCTCCTCGAGCACGTCGCGGGGGTTCGAGATCAGCGGCTTGACGTTGATCACCAGCGCAGCGTCGACCGCTGGGTCGGCGAGCACCGCGGCGAGAGTCTTGCCGTACTGCTCGGGGGTCGCCGAGGCGATCATGTCGACCGGATTGGCCAGCGAAGCGGCGGTGTGCAGGAAGGACTCGAGCGCGGCGCGCGTCGCCGGCGAGAACTCGGCGAGCTCGAGGCCGACGTTCACGCAGGCGTCGGTCGCCATGATCGCCGGACCGCCGGCGTTGGTGACGATCGCCACCCGGTCGCCCGCCGGCAGAGGGCAGCGGTCGAGCGCGCGCGCCATGTCGAAGAGCTCCTCGATGGTGTTGGCGCGCAGCACGCCGCACTGCTCGAGGAAGGCCGAGACGGTGACGTCGGCGCCGGCCAGGGCCCCGGTGTGGCTCGAGGCGGCGCGCGCCCCTTCGGCCGTGCGGCCCGATTTCACGATCAGGATCGGCTTCTTCTGGGTCACCCGCTTGGCGATCTCGGTGAAGCGGCGCGGATTGCCGAACGACTCGAGGTACATGCAGATGACCTTCGTCTCGGGGTCGTTCTCCCAGTGCTCGAGCAGGTCGTTGCCCGAGACGTCGGCCTTGTTGCCCATCGAGACGAACTGGGTCAATCCGATGCCGAGCTCGGCCGCGACGTTGAGGATCGCGACTCCCAGAGCCCCCGACTGGCTGACGAAGCCGATCGAGCCCGGCTGAGCGTGGGTGGGCGAGAAGGTGGCGTCGAGCGATACGGCGGGGTCGGTGTTGATCACCCCCATGCAGTTGGGGCCGATCATCCGGATGCCCGCGGCGCGCACCCGGTCGCGCAGCGCGAGCTCGAGGGCGCGCCCCTCGGCGCCGGTCTCGCCGTAGCCCGCGGTGATCACCACCAGGCCGCGCACCCCCTTGGTGAGCGCCTCGTCGAAGACGCCGGGGACGAGCGCCCGCGGCACGGTGACGATCACCAGGTCGACCGGATCGGGGATCGCGCTGAGCGAGGGGTAGCACTTGAGCGAGTGCACCGCCTCGGCTTTGGGATTGACCGGATAGACCGCGCCGGTGAACTGCGCGGAGAGCAGGTTGTGGACGATCGCCCAGCCGATCGAGTCGCGCGAGCGTGAAGCCCCCACGACCGCGACCGAACGAGGCGCGAAGATCGGAGCGAGCGAGTGCATGGCCGCCTCAGGCTAGCCCATTCGCCCGTGTCTAGGGCCGCCCGCAGGGGCGGGTCTAACGGCGAGGGGGCGCCAGCAGGCGGATGGAGTCGGCAGCGAGGCCGATCGCGAGCGGCAGGGTGGGGAGGAAGGCGTCGCCGTCGGCCTGGACGAAAGCGCCCTCGGGCGCGACCAGTCGGATCTCGCGCGCCGCGACGAGCTCGACGTCGGGGCGCGCCAGGTGGCGCCCGCGCGCGAGGTCGAGCGCGAAGCCGAGCGCGGCGCGCCGGCGCGCGCCGTGGAAGAGGAGGAGATCGAGCCGGCCGTCATCGGCGCGCGCGCCCGGGACGATGCGGAAGCTACCGGCGTACTCGGCGAAATTCGCCACCACGAAGCCGGTCGCCTCGACCGGGCGGCCGTCGAGCTCGAGCCGGAAGAGTGGAAAGCGATAGCGCAGCCATTCGCGCAGGCCGGCCCAGGCGACCGCGCCCTTGCCCAACCGTTGCTTCAGGCGCGGATCGACCGCCGCCATGATGCGCGCGTCGAGTCCGCCCGAGAGCTGCATCAGGAAGACGTCGTCGCCGCAGCGCCCGACGTCCAAGCGGCGCGGCTCGGCCCGGGCGAGGAGATGCGCCGCGGCGAGCGGTTCGGACGGCAGGCCGAGCGCCCGGGCGACCACGTTGGTCGTGCCACCCGGGAGGATCCCCACCGCGAGGTCGCTCCCGGCGACCACGCCGGCGACCACCCGCAGCGTCCCATCGCCGCCCAGCACGAAGAGCGCGTCGAGGCGCTCGGCGAGCGCCGCGGCGGCGAGCTCGCGGCAGTGCGCCGGGTCGCGCGTCGGCTGGAGCTCGAGCGCGAACACGCCGGCGAGCGCGCCGCGGATCGCCGCGAGGCGCTTGGCGCGGTGTGCTCCGGCGCGGGGATTGAAGAGCAGCGCGGCGCGGCGCACGGCGCTACGGGAAGAGCGTGCCGTTGCGACCGTCGGGCATCGGATAGCCCAGATGCTCGTAGGCGCGTCGCGTCGCGACGCGGCCGCGCGGCGTGCGCTGCAGGAAGCCCTCCTGCAGAAGGTACGGCTCGTAGAGGTCTTCGAGCGTGCCGCGATCCTCGCCCACCGCCGCGGCGATCGCCTGAATCCCCGCCGGCCCCCCCTGGTAGACCTCGATCAGCACCGAGAGGAAACGGCGGTCGACTTCGTCGAAGCCGAAGTTGTCGACCTCGAGCAGGGCGAGCGCCTTGCGGGCGAGCGCCAGATCGACCCCGCTCGCCTGCTCGTCGACCTCGGCGAAGTCGCGCACTCGGCGCAGAAGGCGGTTGGCGATGCGCGGGGTGCCCCGACTGCGCCGTGCGATCTCGGCCAGACCCTCGGGCGAGGCCTCGACCTTCAGCAGCTCGGCCGAGCGAACGAGGATCCGTGCCAACTCGTCGGGCGGGTAGAAATCGAGCCGGTGAACGATGCCGAACCGGGCGCGCAGCGGCGCCGAGATCAGCCCGGCGCGGGTGGTGGCGCCGACCAGGGTGAAGCGCGGCAGGTCGATCTTCAGGGTGCGTGCGGCGGGCCCCTGGCCGATCACGAGGTCCAGCTTGTAGTCCTCGAGGGCGGGATAGAGCACCTCCTCGACCGCCGGCCCCAGACGATGGATTTCGTCGACGAAGAGCACCTCGCCCGGCTGCAGGTTGGTGAGGATCGCGGCGAGGTCCCCGGCGCGCTCGAGCACCGGTCCGGCCGTGGTACGCAGCGGGGCGCCCATCTCCTTGGCCAGGATGTGGGCGAGGGTCGTCTTGCCCAGGCCCGGCGGGCCGAAGAAGAGAGCGTGGTCGAGCGGCTCCCCGCGCTGGCGTGCGGCGCGGATGAAGACTCTGAGGTTCTCGACGATCCGCTCCTGGCCGACGTACTCGGAGAGGTCGCGGGGCCGGAGCGTCCGTTCGATCCCCTGGTCCTCCTCGTCGCCGGCTCCGGAGAGCACGCGCTCGATCGCCATGGCAGGATCTTAGACCCGCGACAGGCGGCGCAGCGCCAGGCGCAGCAGCTCGTGGAAGGCGGCCTGCGGGGCGTCCTGGCGCGCCGCGGCGACGGCGGCGTCGGCCTGGGCCGGCTTGTAGCCCAGATTGACCAGGGCGGCCACCAGGTCCTGATCGGAGGCGGTGGTGGCGGTCGGCGCCGGGAGCTCGGCGGCGAGCGTCTGCACCTTGTCGCGCAGCTCGACCACCATCCGCTCGGCGGTCTTCTTGCCGACCCCCGGAATGCGCACCAGCCGGCCGACGTCGCCGGCCGCGAGCGCGGCGATCAGGTCGTCGACCGGCAGGCCCGAGAGCACCACCTGCGCCAGGCGCGGACCGATCCCGGAGACCGCGATCAGGTGGACGAAGAGCTGCTGCTCGCGCGCGCTCCAGAAGCCGTAGAGCG
>CAZPZW010000104.1:0-10803 GCA_964591165.1 uncultured Thermoanaerobaculia bacterium
AAGTTCGAGAAGGAGAGCATCGCCACCCGCGGCGTGATGTCGAAGCGGCGGGCGAACTGCGCGGTGAGCGAGGCGATCTCGGCCAGCGTCTCGGCGTCGGGATCGATGTTCACCGTGGTGTCGGCCAGGAAGAAGATGCGGTCGCGCAGGATCAGGATGTAGCAGCCGCAGACCCGCTTCGTGCCCGGCTTGGTGCCGATCAGGCCGAGCGCCGGACGGATGGTGTCCGAGTACTCGCCCTCGAGACCGGAGACCAGCCCGTCGGCATCGCCCGCGGCGACCATGGCGGCGCCGAAGACGTTGCGCGTGCGCATCTTGTGGCGGGCGTCCTCGAGCGTGATGCCCTGGCGGCGGCGCCGTTCGTGCAGCGACTGCGAGTAGCGCTCGAACTCGGGCGTCTCCTCGGGGCGGAGGATCCGCACGTCGTCGGGCGAGAGCCCGAGATCGGCGAGCTTGGCCTCGATGTTCTCGCGCCGGGCGAGCAGCACCGGTTTCGCCAATCCCTGGTCGACCAGGATCTTCGCGGTGCGCAGGATCTTCTCGTTCTCCCCCTCGGGGAAGACGATCCGCTTGGGGGCGCTCTTGGCGCGGTCGATCAGGCGCTGCATCAGCTCCATGCGACGCGACACCAGGTGCTCGAGGTGACGCACGTAGGCGGCACGGTCGGTCATCGGCTTGCGCGCGACGCCGGTGCGGGTCGCCGCCTCGGCCACGGCGGGCGCCACGTTGAGCAGCACCCGGTAGTCGAACGGCTTGGGGATCAGGTAGGTGCGCCCGAACTTCAGCTGCTCGACGCCATAGGCCTTGAGCACCGAGTCGGGGACGTCCTCTCGCGCCAGGGCCGCGAGCGCGTGGGAGGCGGCGAGCTTCATCTCGTCGTTGATGTCGGTCGCACGCACGTCGAGCGCGCCGCGGAAGATGAAGGGGAAGCCGAGCACGTTGTTGACCTGGTTCGGATAGTCGCTGCGGCCAGTCGCGATGATGACGTCGGGGCGCGCCGCGACCGCCTCGTCGTAGCCGATCTCGGGCACCGGGTTGGCCATCGCGAAGACGATCGGATCGGGTCCCATGACGCGCAGGTCCTCGCCGGTGATCAGGCCCGGTCCGGAGAGGCCGATGAACACGTCGGCGCCGACCATCGCCTCGTGGAGGGTGCGCGCCTTGGTGTCGGAGGCGTACTCGAGCTTGTACTTGTCCTTGTCGCCGGGGCGGCCCTTGTAGATCACCCCCTTGCGGTCGCAGAGGACGATGTTCTCCTTCTTGACCCCGAGCAGAAGGTAGAGCCAGACGCAGCCGAAGGCGGCGGCGCCGGCGCCGGCGAAGACCAGCTTCACCTGGTCGATCTTCTTGCCCACCAGCTCGACCGCGTTGATCAGGGCCGCGCCCGAGATGATCGCGGTGCCGTGCTGGTCGTCGTGGAAGACCGGGATACCCATCTCCTTCTTCAGGGTCTGCTCGATCTCGAAGCACTCCGGCGCCTTGATGTCCTCGAGATTGATGCCGCCGAAGGTCGGCTCGAGGAGCTTCACCGTGCGGATGATCTCCGCCGGATCGTGGGTGTCGAGCTCGATGTCGAACACGTCGATGCCGGCGAACCTCTTGAACAGCACCCCCTTGCCCTCCATCACCGGCTTGCCGGCGAGGGCTCCGATGTCGCCCAGCCCGAGCACGGCGGTGCCGTTCGAGATCACCGCCACGAGGTTGCCCTTGGAGGTGTACTCGTAGGCGAGCATCGGGTCCTTCTCGATGGCCAGGCAGGGCTCGGCGACTCCCGGGGTATAGGCGAGCGACAGATCGCGCTGCGTCGCGGTGGGCTTGGTGGGGACGACTTCGACCTTGCCGTGCGGCTCGGACGAGTGATAGGCGAGGGCCTCTTCGCGGGTGATGGTAGCCATGTTGGCAGTGTACTCAGAGTCCGCGCCGGTCCCCCCGCCTCGGAGGGTAGGGGGCGCGGCGCCGCGCGTTAGGCTAGGCAACGCCATGCTCGTCACCCTGCGAGGCGATCGCCGGATCGTCATCACCCAGGCGGACCACGCCCGCCTCGCGGCCTCGTTTCTGGCGCTCTTCCGCCTCCCGGACCTGCTCGCGAATCCCCGCCGGCCGGAGCTCCTGCGCGCGGTGGCCGAGCACGACAACGGCTGGTGGGAGAGCGACAGCGCGCCCGAGGTCGATCCCGCGACCGGCGCGCCGCGCGACTTTCGCGCCCTCGACCGGGAGGCCCGCTGGGCAGTCTGGCGCCGGGGAGTGGAGCGATTCGCCGGCGAGGCGCCCTACCTCGCCGCGCTGGTCGCGACGCATGCCCTGCGTCTGCACCGCGATCGTGCCGGGGACCCGGCGTGGTGGGAGTTCACGGCCGAGCTCGCCGCGCGGCGCGACGAGCTGCTGGAGCTCGCCGGTCGAAGCCCCGTCGAGCTGGCCGAAGACGACACCTGGTTGGAGGTCGCCGACGGCCTGTCGCTCGCCGCCTGTCTCGCCGAGCCGAGCTTCGCCGGCGGGTCGGGCCGGCAGGCCCGCTGCACACCGCGCGCCGAAGGGAACGAGCTCGCGATCGCCCCGTTCCCGCTCGCCGGCGCCACCTGGTTCTCCGTCGCCTGCCGCGAGCTTCCCGCCGCTCCCGCGGCGACGCCGGGCGAGCTCGCGCGCCGGCTGGCGACCGCCACCTGGGTCGAGCTGCGGATCCGCCTCGCGCCCCTCGCCTAGTCCGGCCGCCGGACCTCCGGCGCGTAGTGCTCGATGTAGCCGCACTTGTCGCACCGCCAGCTCTCGATCGCCAGCCGCCGACGCCCCTTCATGCGCAGGATGCCCAGCATCCAGTAGCTCGGAGGGCCCTCGGCCCACTGCGCGACGCGCACCGCATTGTGCGCCTTGTCGAGCGAGAACCCCTCGCTCATCGCGCCATTGCACTTCGGACAGCGCAGGTTCTTCATCTCGTCCTCTCGTCGCCTCGCTCGCTGGCCGTTTCGCTCGAGCGCAACCGCCCCGCCTCGCTCACCGCCCGCCGCAGCAGATATTCGATCTGCGCGTTGACGCTGCGCAGCTCGTCCGCCGCCCAGCGCTCCAGGCTGGCATGGAGCGCCGGATCGAGCCGCAGCAGGAAGGGTTTGCGCTCCGCCAAAAGGCCTCCGTCAGCCGCTGTAGAGCGTTCCGGCGTTGACCACCGGCGTCACCGCGCGGTCGCTGCACAGCACGACCAGGAGGTTGGAGACCATCGCCGCCTTGCGCTCCTCGTCGAGCTGGACAATCTGCTTCTCGGAGAGCTTGTCGAGCGCCATCTCGACCATGCCGACCGCGCCGTCGACGATCTTCTGCCGCGCCGCGATGATCGCCGAGGCCTGCTGGCGCTGCAGCATCGCCTGCGCGATCTCCGGAGCGTAGGCGAGATGGCTGATGCGCGCCTCGGGCACGTCGACGCCGGCTTGCGCCAGCCGCTCGTGGATCTCCCGCTTGAGCTGCTCGGCGATCTCGACGGTGTTGGCGCGCAGCGACATTTCGCCGTCGCCGTGCGAATCGTAGGCGTACTGGGTCGCCAAGTTGCGCAGCGCCGACTCCGACTGGACGTGGACGAAGTCCTCGAAGTTGTCGACCTGGAATACCGCCTCGAAGGTGTCGACGACCTTCCAGACCACCACCGCTGCGATCTCGACCGGGTTGCCGTGCGCGTCGTTGACCTTCAGGCGCTCGGTTTCGAAGTTGCGCACCCGGAGCGAGATCGACCGCTTGGCGAAGAAGGGGTTCGCCCAGCGCAACCCCGCCGTCCGCTCGGTGCCGCGGTAGGCCCCGAAGAGGGTGAGCACCCGTCCCTGGTTGGGCTCGACCATGAAGAGACCGGCGAGCAGCAGCGCCGAGACGACGATCACCACTACCGCGGCGATCAGCCGCGGGATGTCGCCTCCGACGGCGCTCGCAATCAACTGCCAGACGGCGCCGCCAAGGGCCGCCAAGAGGACGAACAGCATCAAGAGTCCGTTCCAGGTCTTCGCTGCTTGCTCCCTGACCATGATTTGCTCTCCTTTGCTAGCCTCATGATATCACCATGAAATCGCTTGTCGAGTGGCCTGCCCTGCCGCTTCTCTATGATGAGCGGCGATGGAGCGCCCCACCCTCTCCTGTCTGATGCTGCTCGGCACCCTCCTCGCGGCGCCGCGACTCGCCAGCGCCGCCGGCGAAGCCGCGCCCGCTCCGCTGCGCACCACCGGTCAGGCCTTCGGCGTCGCCGCCGCGGTCGAGGTGCGCGATCTCGCGCGGCCGGCGGCCGAGCGCGCGCTCGCCGCCGCCTGGGGAGCGATCCACCGCGGCGAGGCGGCGCTCGGCGAACTGACGAGCGACTCCGCCCGGCGCCCGGTCAAAGCCTCGCCCGAGCTCTTCGCCCTGCTGCGCCGCGCCGACGACTTCTGCCGATGGAGCGACGGCGCGGTGAGCCCGCTCGGCGGCGCCGTCTTCGCGCTCTGGGGGCTGCGCCGCCCGGTCGCCGCGCTCCCCGCTCCCGATCTCCTGGAATCCGCCGCCGCGAGCGCGGCTTGCGAGCGCTGGCGGCTCGATCTCCGGACGTCGACCGTGACGCTCGACGCCGGCAGTACGCTCGAGCTCTGGAGCTTCGAGCGCGGCTGGGCGGTCGACCAGGCGATCGCGGCGCTCGCCGCCGCCGGCACGGCCAACGCGTGGGTCGAGATCGGCGGGATCGTGCGCGCCACGGGCGCCGGTCCGCAGGGGCGGGGGTGGCGCTTCGCCTTTCCGATCTCCGCCGATCCCGCGGTGCCGCCCGACGCGGTGCGCCTGGTCGACCAGGCGGCGGCCATGGCCGACGCCGGCGGGCGACCCCTCGAGGTCGCCGGCGAGCGCTTCGCGCCGTACCTCGACTTGCGCACCGGCCGACCGGTCACGGGCGTCGCGCGCGCCGTCGCGGTGACCTCGCTGGCCGTGGACGCGCAGGCCCTGTCGACCGCGATGTTCGTCTTCGGGCCCTCCGCCGGCGCGCTCCGGCTGGGGAGTCTCCGTCCCAAGCCGTCGGTCCTCTGGCTGCTCGGCGAGGGCCAGGGCGCTCCGGTCTTCTCGACCGCCAACTGGTCGGCGGTGAAGAAGTGGTGAGCCCCCGCGCGCCCGGCTTCCCGCAAGAGCGACCGGCCGTCGTCCTGGTGCGCCCGCAGGAGGAGGGGAACATCGGGGCGGTCGCCCGCGCCATGTCCAACTTCGGCCTGGAGCGGCTGCTGCTCGTCGCGCCGGCGGCGGCGCTCGGCAACACCGCCTACGCCTTCGCGATGCACGCCCATGCGATCCTGGATCGCGCCGAGCGCCATGCGGATCTGGCTTCGGCGCTCGCCGACTTCCACTTCGTCGCCGGCACCGCATCGCTGCGCGATCGCGGCTGGGCACAGCCGATCCTCGCGCCGCGCGAGCTGCCCGGGCATCTCGCCGAGCACGCCGCCGGCGCCCGCGTGGCCCTGCTCTTCGGCTCGGAGGTCTCGGGACTCACGCGCGACGAGCTCGTCCGGGCGAGCGTCCTGGTGCGCATTCCCGCCGCCGTCGCGAATCCGACGCTCAACCTCGCGCAGGCGGTCCTCGTCGTCGCCTACGAGCTCCACCTGGCGCGCGGCGCGCCGACGCTCGACGCGCCCGAGCCGGTGGCTCGCGCCACCGTGTTCCAGCAGGAGCGGCTCTTCCGGCAGCTCGCGACGCTCCTCGAGGACGTGCGCTTCGCGCGCGACACGACGATCGTGCGCGTCGAACAGGATCTGCGCCAGCTCTTCGCGCGCTCCGCGCTCACCGAGCGTGAGGCGATGATCCTCGCCGGCATCCTGCGGCGCGCCCGGCACGCCCTGACGCGCCGCGGGCGAGCCGCGCGCGAGCCCGGCGCGACGCCGGCCGGATGATAGAGTCCGCGCGATGAAAACGGCGACGCGTTCCATCAAGCCCGAGGTCTCCGCCGCGCTCGCGCGGGCGCCGATCATCGCCGTGGTACGCCATCGCGACGCGGCCGAAGCGGCGCGCCAAGCGCGCGCCTTCATCCGCGGCGGCCTCGAGCTGATCGAGGTCACGTTCACCGTGCCCGGGGCCACCACGCTGGTCGGCGAGCTGCTCGGCGAGCGCCCGGCGGGCGCCCCCTGGAAGATCGGCATGGGGACGGTCACCACCCGGGCGCGCGCCGAGGCGGCGATCGCGGCCGGAGCGGAGTTCCTGGTCACGCCCAACGTCAACCCCGAGGTGGCTGCCCTCGCCCGGAGCCGCGAGCTCTTCCTGGTGCTCGGCGGGTTGACCGCGACCGAGCTCGTCGCCGCCCACGAGTTGGGGGCCGACCTGCTCAAGGTCTATCCCCTGCCGCCGGTCGGCGGTCCGGGCTACCTCGCGGTCGTCCGCCAGCCGTTGGGCGACCTCGCGCCGATGCTCGCCGGGGGCGGCTTCGGCATCGAAGAGATCCCGGCCTACCGCGCCGCGGGCGCGATCGCGTTCGGCATCGGCGCGCCGCTCCTCGGAGCCGACGACGCCACGACGGCCGCCAACATCCGGCGGGCCCTGGAGCTCGCCCGTGGCACCTAAGGGCCCGCCGCGCATGACCGACTCGCGCGAGCTGCGGACGCTGCAGCTCATCTTCGACCCGACGCCGGAGATCTTCGCCACCGATTCGGCGGGCTCCTTCGCCTTCTCGCTGGCGATCGACGGCCGGGCGCTGCTCGACACCGAGCCCTACGACGAGATCCGGCTGGTCTTCTCGGTATGGCACCCTTCGGGCCAGAAGATCATCGACCTCGACCGGGCCTACCTCGAGCTCCAGGGCTCGTTCGATCCCGAGGAAGAACACTGGACGCGACTGGCCGAGATCGAGCCGGTGGTCGCGCCGTACGGCTCCGGAGAGACCTTCGACGGCTGGATCGTGCTGCCGGTGATGGCTCAGCGGAGCGCCTACGCCCTGGTCGGCAGCGGTTTCGAGCCGCGCGCCCGACTGCAGATCCGCGCCAGCGCCTACCTCGTGGCCTGAGGTCGCCGGCGAAGCCGGAGGTAGCCATGGCCGATGCCGCGTTCCTCGCCCGCCTTGCCCACGACAACGGTTCCAAGATCGTCCTGCTGATCCTCGACGGAGTGGGCGACCTCGCGGTCGCCGAGCAGCCCGCGACGCCGCTCGAGCTCGCGCAGACCCCCGCGCTCGACGCGCTCGCCCGGCGCTCGAGCCTGGGGCGCATCGTGCCGGTCGCGACCGGCATCACCCCGGGCAGCGGACCGGGGCATCTCTCCCTCTTCGGCTACGACACCGAGGCTCCCGAAAACGACATCGGCCGCGGCGTGCTCGAGGCGCTCGGCCTCGGCCTGCTCCTCGGACCCGGCGACGTCGCGGCGCGCGGCAACTTCGCGACCGCCGACGCCTCGGGCCGCCTCACCGATCGCCGCGCCGGGCGCATTCCCACCGCCGAGTGCGCGCGCGTCTCGGCCCGCCTCAACGCGGCGCTCGCCGGCGCGATGCCGGGGCGCGTCGAGGTCGTCCCCGGCGAGGCGCACCGTTTCGTGCTGCTGCTGCGCGGCGCCGGGCTCTCCGCGGCGCTCGCCGACACCGACCCGCAGGAGACCGGCGTGCCGCCGCTCGCGGCGCGCGCCGAGGCCCCGGAGGCCGAGGCGACCGCCGAGCTGGTGCGGCAAGCGGTCGCGGTCATGGAGCGGGCGATCGCCGACGAAGCGAAGGCCAACCGGGTGCTGCTGCGCGGTTTCTCGCAGCTGCCGCATCTCGCGCCCATGCCGACGCTCTACAAGATGCGCTGCGGCGCCTTCGCCGGCTATCCGCTCTACCGCGGCGTCGCCGCGGCCTGCGGCATGGAGGTCGTGCCCTGCGGCAAACGGATCGGGGAGATCGTCGCGACCGTGGGGGAACGCTGGCAGGACTTCGATTTCTTCTTCCTGCACGTCAAGCAGACCGACCAGGCCGGCGAGGACGGCAACCGCGAGGCGAAGCGCCAGGTGATCGAGGAGGTCGACGCGGCGCTTCCGGACCTCCTCGCGCTCGCGCCCACGGTGCTCGCGATCACCGGCGACCACTCGACGCCGGCGCCGATGAAGGCGCACAGCTTCCACCCCGTGCCGCTCCTGATCGCCTCGGCGCTCGCTTTCGTCGACGACGCGACGCGCTTCACCGAGCGTGAGGCGATCCGCGGTCACCTCGGGACCTTCCCGTCGCGCGAGCTGGTGGCGCTGCTCCTCGCCCACGCCGGCCGGCTCGCCAAGTTCGGCGCCTGATGGCGCTCGAGATCGCCGAGTCGATCCAGGTCGCGACCCCACCCGAGGCGGTCTGGAAGCTGCTCGCCGACCCTTACACCTGGCCGACCTGGTGGCCCGGCTGTCGCGACGCGGCGGCGCAGGATCGCAAGACCCTGCGCGACGGCTCGCAGCTCAAGCTGGCGCTCCGCCTGGGCTGGATCACCCTGCCGCTCGTCGCGCGGGTCGAGCTGGCGACGCCCGGACGGGCGCTCATCTGGGTGGGCCGCGGCGCTGGCGTGACCGGCCGCCACGCCTTCTACCTCGACGCCAAGCCGAACGGCACCCTGGTGCGCCAGCACGAGGCCTTCTCCGGCCCCGGAGTCCTCGTCTTCCGGCTGCTGCGCCTCGACGCCGCCACCCGCCGCATGTTCCGCGCCAACCTGAAGGGCCTCAAGCGAGCCGCCGAGCGGGCGCTCTAGACCGTCGAGCGGCAAGGCGAGCACTCTAAGGTAAGGTAGCGCCTCGAGGCAGGGGCCTCGCACGATGAGAAACAGCCACGGTTGGCGGGAGATCCAGGAGGAGCGCAAGCGCGAGATCGTCGCGGCGATCGTCGCCGGTCGGGCGACGCGCGGGCCCTCGCACGCCGAGCTCGACCTCACCGACCGCTGCAACGTCGCCTGCTACTTCTGCAACCAGCAGGATACCCGCACCAAGCAGCAGGTGCCGATCGAGCGGGCGCTGCGTCTGATCGACGAGCTGGCCGAGGGCGGCGTCCGGTCGGTCCGCCTCTCCGGCGGCGGCGATCCGCTCTTCCACAAGGAGATCCTGCAGATCCTGGATCACCTCGCGGCGCGCGGCATCGTGATCGACAATCTGACCACCAACGGCATCGCGATGAGCGACGAGGTGGCCCACCGCCTGGTCGCCGGCGCCGCGCGCGAGGTGATCTTCTCGCTCAACGCCGTCGACGCCGCCGACTACCATCGCATGATGCAGGTCAAGCCGGCGCTCTTCGAGCAGGTGCTGGGCAATATCCGCAATCTCGTGGCCCGCCGCGGCGCGGCGACGAGACCGCAGATCGTCAGCCAGCTCCTGCTCGACCGCCACAACGTCCACCGCATGGTCGAGATGTACGACCTCGCGGCCGGGCTCGGCGTCGACGTCGCGGCGTTCAACGTGGTGCTCGAGATCCCCCTCGACCGCATCGACCGCGAGGAGCTGCTCCGGCCCGAGGATCGCGAGATCGCCCGCCCGCTCTTCCGCGAGATCCTCCGCCGCGACCGCGAGCGCGGCATCCTGCAGGTCGACTTCGCCGTCCCCGGCTGGAACGAGATGGTCGCCGCCGAGGAGCGCGAGGTCGGCCACTCGATCCAGCGCCCCTTCCCGACCGCGGCGAGCTTCCGCGACGAGAACGGCGGCTGTTTCTTCGCCTGGTACACCACGGTGGTGACCGGCAACGGCGACCTCCACCCCTGCTGCCTGCTCCTCAAGCCGGGCCGCAAGCCGCTCGGCAACATCCTGCAGTCGAGCTTCGCCGAGCAGTGGAGCGGCCCGGGCTACACCCGGATGCGCCAGGAGATGCGCCAGGTGCTGCTCGAGGGGAGCGTCGCGGGCTTCGACCCGGGACGCTTCCAGGTCCTCGACCAAGCCTGCGTGTTGCCGCACTTCTGCTGGCTGAAGAACATGTTCTTCCGCGGCGACGAGACGTTCTACCGCGAGCTCGGCGAAGCCCTCGAGTCGGCGCGCGCCGCCGAGGCCAGGTGGTTCGGCACCCCCGACCAGCGGCGGATCGCCAAGCGCCGCTTCTACCAGCGACACCCCCGCCTGGCGCCCCATCTCCAACGCCTGCTCGACTGGTCGCGCCCGCTGCGCCACCGGCTGCGGGGCGCGCGAGCCTCGCGCCCCGCGCCCGCCAACCCGGCGTGACGGCTGGGAGATGCCGAGCTCCTACTTCAGCGGCAGGATCGCTCTGGTGACCGGCGCCGCCGGCGCCCTGGGAGGCGCCTTGGCGCGCCGCCTGCTCGACGCTGGCGCCCGGGTGGAGACGATCGATCGCCACGGCGAACGCGTCCGTTCGGCATTCGCCGGCGCCGGCGATCGGCTCGGCGTCCACACCGCGGATCTCGCCGATGCCTCCGCCGTGGCGGGCGCCGTGGGCGAGATCCTGGCCGGCCGCGGCCGGGTGGATCACGTCTTCAACGTCGCCGGCGCCTTCGCCGCCGACGGTCCGGTCGAGGCGACCGCTCTCGAGACGTGGCAGCTGCTGCTCGATGCCAACTTCCGCTCCACCCTCCACGTCTGCCGCGCGGTGCTGCCGGCGATGAAGCGAGAGGGGCAGGGAACGATCGTCAACGTCGGCTCGCGGGCTTCGCTCGCCGGCGACGCCAACGTGGCCCCCTATGCGGTGGCGAAGACCGCCGTCCTCAGACTGACCGAGTCGCTGGCCGCCGAGGGCAAGCGCGCCGGCGTGCGGGTCAACTGCGTGCTGCCCGGGACCCTCGACACCCCGGCCAACCGCCGCGCCATGCCCGAGGCCGACACGACGACCTGGGTCGAGCCGGAGGCCCTGATCGACGTGATGCTCTACCTCTCCGGTCCCACCGCACGCGCCGTCCACGGCGCCGCGAT
>CAZPZW010000105.1:0-10302 GCA_964591165.1 uncultured Thermoanaerobaculia bacterium
CGCCGGATGCCGATCGGCAGGAAGACGAGCAGCGCGAAGGCGCAGGCCACGATGACGAGCTGACGGGCGAGCGCGCCGCGCTCGGCGCCGGTCGCCGCGCCGAGGATCGCAGCGGAGAAGTAGGTGAGGACGGCGATCGAGGGCAGGAGCCCCACCGCGGTCGCGGCGAGGAAGCGCCAGAAGCGGACGCCGACCACCGCCGCGGCGGCGTTGACCAGGGTGAAGGGGATGGGCAGGAAGCGGGTCGCGACCAGGGGCAGGAAACCGCGGCGATGGAGCAGCCGTTCGGCTTTGCGCACCTTGTCGCCGCCGATCCGCTCCACGAACTCGCGGCCGAGGAGCCGGGCGAGGGCGAAGCCGGCGAGCGAAGCCGAGAGGATGCCGAGGAAGTTCCAGACCGTGCCCCAGAGCGCCCCGAAGATCGCGGCGCCGGCGATGATGAAGGGGGTGGCGGGAATGCCCACCGCGCCGAGCAGGAGGATCGTGCCGACGTGCGCTGCCGGTGCCCACCAGAGGCCGCGCAGCGACGCGAGCACGGCCTGGATCCGCTCGACGGTCAGGTACCTGGCGAGCGGGGTGTAGCGCGCGGCGAGGAAGCCTCCCACCACCAGAAGAACGAGGACGCCGAACCGGAGCGCGGCGCCGGTGATCCGGGGAGCCGGCCGCTCGGCCTGGGTCACGGTTGGGCGGCGTCGAGGAGGAGGAACTGCCGCAGGTGCGCGACCAGGATCTCCTGCGCGGCGGGATCCATGAAGTTGAGCCGCAGCTCGTTGATCACCATCACTTCCGCCTGCTGCCACTCGGACCAGCAGATGGGGCAGACGCGGCGCTGGATCTCGGCGCCCAGTGCGCCGCCCATCGGCGCGCGCGCCAGTCCGGCGGGGCGTTGCGCGCAGCGCGCGCAGAGCGCCGGCGAGCTCGCCGGGCCGCTCATGCTTCGCGCTCCGCGGCGCGGCCGGCGAGCGCCCTGCGGAAGTGCTCGACGGTGCGCGCCAAGCCGACCTCGAGCGGCACCTTCGGCTCCCAGCCGAGCTTGCGGCGCGCCTTGGAGATGTCGGGCTGCCGGGTTTTCGGATCGTCGACCGGCAGTGGTTTGAACTCGATCGGCGAGGTGCTGCCGACCAGGGTGCGGATGCGCTCGGCGAATTCGAGGATGGTCATCTCGTGCGGATTGCCGATGTTCGTGGGCTCGCTCTCGTCGGACATCAGGAGCCGGTAGATGCCTTCGACCAGGTCGTCGACGTAGCAGAACGATCGGGTCTGGCTGCCGTTGCCGAACACGGTCAACGGCTCGCCGGCGAGCGCCTGCGAGACGAAAGCCGGCACGACCCGGCCATCGCGCAGGCGCATGCGGGGGCCGTACGTGTTGAAGATGCGGACGATGCGCGTTTCCAGTCCGTGCACCCGATGGTAGGCCATGGTCATCGCTTCGGCGAAGCGCTTCGCCTCGTCGTAGACCCCGCGCGGTCCCACCGGATTGACGTTGCCCCAGTAGGTCTCCGGCTGGGGGTGCACCAACGGGTCGCCGTAGACCTCGGAGGTGGAGGCGAGCAGGTAGCGCGCCCCCTTCGCCTTGGCGAGGCCGAGCGAGTTGTGGGTGCCGAGCGAGCCGACCTTGAGGGTCTGGATCGGCAGCTCGAGGTAGTCGATCGGCGAGGCCGGGGAGGCGAAGTGCAGGACGTAGTCGATCGGGCCGGCAACTTCGATCGGCTTCGAGACGTCGTGGCGCAGGAACTCGAACTCGCGCCGGTCGACGAGGTGCGCCACGTTCGCGGTCTTGCCGGTGATCAGGTTGTCGACGCAGACCACCGCCATGCCCTCGGCGAGCAGGCGCTCGCAGAGGTGAGAGCCGAGGAACCCGGCGCCCCCCGTGACCAGCGCGCGCTTCACGCCCGCGCCCCGGCGGGGACCGGCGTCGCCGCGGGCCGCCCGATCGAGACGTAGCGCAAGCCGGCGGCGGCGACCCGCTCCGGTTCGTAGAGATTGCGCAGGTCGACGATCAGCGGCTGCCTGAGCAGCTGCTGCAGGCGATCGAACTCGAGAGCCCGGAACTGGTTCCACTCGGTGGCGATCACCAGGCCGTCGGCGCCGCGCGCGGCGTCGTACGGGTCGGTGCAGTAGGCGATCGGCGGCAGGACCTGCTTCGCCTGTTCCATCGCCGCCGGGTCGTAGGCGCGCACCCGGGCGCCGGCCGCCACCAGTCCCTCGACGATCGGAATCGCCGGAGACTCGCGCATGTCGTCGGTGTCGCCCTTGAAGGCGAGCCCGAGCAGCGCCACGGTCTTGCCCGCCAGCCCGCCGAAGGCCGCGTCGATCTTGGGCACCATCCGCTGGCGGACCCTCTCGTTGGCGGAGAGCACGGCGTCGATGATCTCGAAGCGCATGCCGTGCTCCTCGGCGATCTGCGCGACGGCCAGGGTGTCCTTTGGGAAGCAGGAGCCGCCGTAGCCCGGACCGGGGTGGAGGAACTTCGGGTTGATCCGGTTGTCCAGCCCCATGCCGCGCGCCACCACCTCGACGTCGGCACCGACCCGCTCGCACAGCTCGGCGATCTCGTTGACGAAAGTGATCTTCGCGGCGAGGAATCCGTTCGACGCGTACTTGATCATCTCCGCCGACTCGACGTTGGCGATCACGAAGGGGACGCCGGCCGCCTTGAGCGGGGCGTAGATGTCGAGCATCACCTGGACGGCGCGCTCGCTGCGGGCGCCGATCACCACCCGGTCGGGGCGGTAGAAGTCCTCGAGCGCGCAACCCTCGCGCAGGAACTCGGGGTTGGAGACCACGGCGAACTCGTGACTGCCGCCGGAGCGCTCACGCACGACCTTCTCGACCATCTGGCCGGTGCCCACCGGGACGGTCGACTTGGTGATCACCACCTTGTAGCCGTTGAGGTTCTCGCCGATCGCCTCGGCGACTTGACGGACGAAGGAGAGGTCGGCGCGGCCGTCGGGCAGCGGCGGGGTGCCGACCGCGATGAAGACCGCCCGGGCCTCGCGGATCGCGGGCGCGAGATCGGTGGTGAAGGTCAGGCGGCCGGCCTTGACGTTCTTCTCGACGATCTCCTCGAGGCCGGGCTCGTAGATCGGGATCTCGCCGCGCTCGAGCGCCGCGATCTTGGCGACGTCCTTGTCGACGCCGGTGACGGTCATGCCGAAATCGGCGAGGCAGGCGCCGGTGACGAGTCCGACGTAGCCGCTGCCGACGACACAGATTTTCATGGAGCGTCTCCTGTTGGGGGTCGAACCAACTCCCGGGGAAGGCAGGCCTGCCCGGCGTCCGCCGGGGGCTCCGGAAGCCCGAAACGACAGGTGAAGCCTATCCCGAAGACCGCCGGCCGGCCAAGCGGGGCCCGGCGCCTCGAGCCGTTCGCCCGTCCTCCTTCCGGACCGATCGGCGTTGACGTAGGTTAGGGATCGACCGAACCCGGAGGGAACCATGAGAACTGCCGCCCGGCTCTGGACGACGCTCGCTCTGCTGCCCGCGCTCGCGACGCTCGCTGCCGCCGAGGAGGCCCGGCAGGCCACGGGCAAGTTCGAAGGCAAGCGCTGGACCTTCGAGGCCTTCGGGGCCTACGCCTTCCCGGCCGAAGTCGGCATGGACGACGAGCCGGGGATCCGCGTCGCGGTCTCCAACACCGGCTTCCAGACCGAGAAGCTCGACCGCTACTTCGATCGGGAGCACATCATCGACACCTTCTTCGCCAGCGCGGAATCGCTCGTCGTCTACTTCCACTTCGCGAAGAACGGCGCCTACCGGGGGATGACCTACTATTTCGGCTCCGGCGACGGCTGCGGCTTCTGCTACGACGGCAGTGTCCAGTCGACGGTCAAGATCGAGCAGGGGCGCCTGAAGGGCAAGATCAAGCTGGCCGCCAAGCCGGAAGAGAACTCCTGGGACATCGATCTCGACGTGCCGGTGGCCCCCGGCAGCCACGGGCAACCCCTCCCGGCCGGGGGGGGCGAGCCGGGCACGGCCTACGTCGCTTTCCACGCCGCGCTGGTCGCCGCCGACAAGGTGTCGCTCGCGCCCCTGCTGCCCGAGGCTTCGCAGACGCCTTTCAAGGAGAACCCCGAAGCCGAGATGGATGCCTACCGCAAGGATCATCCCGACAAGGAGGCGAAGGTCGTCCAGGGCTGGGTGGACGGCGAGCGCGCCTTGCTGCTCGTCCACGGCGACACCTCCTACGGCAAGGTCGAGACGGAGGTCCACCTGGTCCGGGAGCAGGGGCGGTGGCGGGTCTACAACGAGGTCCTGCAGATGCGCAGCGGCGGCTGAGCGGCCGCCGTCACCCGGCGCGCCGGCGGTACCAGGCGACGTAGCGCCGCAGACCCTCGCGGATCGGCACTTTCGGCTCGTAGCCCAGCAGGCGACGCGCCTTGCCGACGTCGGCGAAGGTGATCGGCACGTCGCCCGGTTGCTCGGGGAGCATCTCGACCTTGGCCTCGACGTCCAGCTCCTCGGCGAGCCAGTGCACCAGGTCGATCAGGCGCGTGGTCTGCGAGCCGCCGAGGTTGAAGATCTCGAAGCGGGGCGCGAGGTCGAGCGCCGCCACCACGCCGTCCACGATGTCGTCGATGAAGGTGTAGTCGCGCCGCGTCTGGCCGGTGCCATAGAGCGGCACACTGCGGCCCCGGGCCAGCAGATCGGTGAACTTGGCGATCGCCATCTCGGGGCGCTGCGCCGGGCCGTAGACGGTGAAGAAGCGCAGGCACGAGGTACGCAGGTCGTAGAGGTGCGAGTAGTTGAAACAGAGCAGCTCGCCGGCGCGCTTGGTGGTGGCGTAGGGCGAGATCGGCAGGTCGACCGGATCGTCCTCGGCGAAGGGGACCTTCTCGTTGATCCCGTAGACCGAGGAGGACGAGGCGAAGACGAAGTTCGCCGGTCCGTGGCGCCGCGCCGCCTCGAGGAGCCGCAGGGTGCCGATGCAGTTGACCTCCTCGTAGAGGATCGGCTCCTTGAGGCTCGGCCGGACGCCGGCGCGCGCCGCGAGGTGGATCACGCCGTCGAAACGCCCCGCGGCGAACGTCCGGTCGACCAGCTCGGCGTCGCGGATGTCCCCCTCGATCAGCCGCCACTCCTCCCGCCCGGAGAGCAGCCGCACGTTGGCGCGCTTGAGCGCCGGATCGTAGAAGTCGTTGAAGTCGTCGAGCGCCGTGACCCGGTCGCCGCGCTCGAGCAGGCGGCGGGTGACGTGCGAACCGATGAAGCCGGCGCCGCCGGTGATCAGGATGTGACGCGTCATGGTCGCGGGTGGTCCTCGCAGGGAGCTCGCCCCGAGCCTATCGCAGCTTGCCGGCCTGAGCGCTCAGGGTTGCGACGGGGCCGCGGCATCGAGCTCGCTCTCCAGGCGCTTCTCGGCCCCCGCCTGCTGGCGGTTGCGCAGCAGGCGCTTCAGGATCTTCGACTCGTCGACCCCGGAGACGATGTCCTTCATCGCCTGGTAGAGCTCCGGGTCGTTGATGATCTGCGCCGCCGAACCGGGGCCATGATCGAGCTTCTCGGCCACCCGGTTCAGGTTCTCGACCAGGGACTTGAGCTCCGCCGCGAGCTCGCGGCCGTAGGCCTCGTCGTTGAGCAGCCGCGGCAGGAGCGCCTCGGATTCCTTGAGCGAGCGCGCCGTCTCCGCGATGTCGGCGGTCGCCTGCTCGAGGTGGATCAGCGAGCGCTCGAGGCGCTCCTTCGCCGCCGCGTCGGTGAGCAGCAGCGAAAGGGCGCCCTCGCCGGCCTCGGCCTGGGCGAGCAGGCGATCCATCCGGTCGACCGTGCCCTCGAGCTTGGTGCCGAGCTCGGCGTCGTTGAGCAGCCGGGGCAGCGGGCCCGGACCGCTGCGGATCTCGTCGGCCAGGGCGCGCACGGAATCCAGGGCGGCCAGGAACTCGGTGGTCACCTTGCGGTTGGGCTCGACGTCCTTGGTCAGCTCGCCGAGCAACCCCTCGCCGCGCTCCATGCGTCCGAGGATGATGGTGAGCTGCTCGGTGATGCGCGCGACGTTGTTGACCACGTCTTCTCCCGAGGCGCGCAGCTGCTCGACGTCGGTCACCGGCGCGGTGCCGATCTCGCCGTTCGGCGGCACCTCCGGATAGGCCGCCGTGCCGGTCGAGATCTCGATGTACTTGTCGCCCAGCAGGCCGAGGGTGCGGATTCTCGCCATGGAGTCGCCGCGGATGCGCCGGGTGAACCGGGCGTCGACCAGGATGCGGACGTCGATCTCGCTCGACCCGACCTCCTGGGGCAGGGTCACACGGTCGACCGACCCGACCCCGACACCGTCGAGCTGCACGGCGCTGCCGGTCTGCAGGCCGGAGACGGAGGCGAACTGGATGACGTAGGCCCGTTTGCGGACGAAGAGGTTGCGCCGTTCGCCGATCAGCAGAATGGCGGCGGCGGCGACGACCAGGGCGGCGAGCAGGAGGAAGCCGACTCGGCGGGCGGCGCGCTGGGTGTCAGTCATTGTCCTCGAGCTCCCTTCCGGCGAGGAAATCGGCGAGCAGGGGGTCGCGCCCGCTTTCGGCTTCGGCGAGCGTGCCGACGAAACGGAATCTACCGCCGTCGAGGAAAGCGACGCGGTCGGCGACGGCGCGGGTGAGAGCGAGGTCGTGCGTGACCACCACAGCGGTGCCGCCGCGCCGGGCGCGAGTCGCCCCGATCAGGCGGGCGATCGACGCCGCGGTCCTCGGATCGAGGCCGGTGGTGGGCTCGTCGTAGAGCACCGCCTGGGGATCCAGGGCGAGCGCGCGGGCGAGGGCCACCCGCTTGCGCATGCCGCCCGAGAGATCGGAAGGCATCTTGGCCCCGATGCCCGCCAGACCGACCTGATCGAGCAGCTCGCCGACCCGCTCGGCGACCGCAGCGGGAGTGGGCCGCAGGTGCTCGCGCAGCGGAAAGGCGAGATTGTCGAAGACGCTCATCGAGTCGAACAGGGCGCCGCTCTGGAAGAGCATGGCGACCCGTCGCCGCAGCGGCAGGAGCTCCGGTTCGGCCAGCCCGACGATCTCCTGGCCGTCGAAGCGGATCGACCCGGTGTCCGGAGGCTCGAGTCCGATCAGCAGACGGAGCAGGACGCTCTTGCCGCTTCCCGAGCGGCCGAGCACCACCAGGCACTCGTCGCTCTCCACCTCGAGCGCGGCGCCGGCGAGCACCGGCCGGCCGGAGTAGCTCTTGGCGAGCGCGCGGACGGAATAGAGCGGAGCGGTCACAAGAGATAGAACAGCTTGGTCAGGAAGAAGTCCGAGACCAGAATGAGGATCGAGGCGACGACCACCGTGTTGGTGGTCGCCCGCCCCACGCCGTCGGCGCCGCCCCGCGCGGTGAGGCCGTGATGGCAGGCGACGATGGTGATGAAGAAGGCGAAGCAGACCGACTTGCCGATCCCGCTGCCGACGTCCTGGAGGGTCAGCGAGGAGAGCACGTCGTTGAGGTAGAAGGTCGCGGTGAGGTCGAGCTGCACGACGGCGATCAACATGCCGCCCAGGATGCCGAGCAGATCGCCCAGCAGGGTGAGCGCCGGCAGCATGATCAGCGCGGCGGCGAGCTTCGGCGCCACCAGCTTGCGCACCGGGTCGGCCGCCATGGCGCGCAGCGCGTCGACCTGCTCGGTGACCTTCATGGTGCCGAGCTCGGCGGTCATGCCCGAGCCGATGCGGCCGCCGACGATCAACGCGACGAGCACCGGAGCGAGCTCGCGCACCAGCGACTTCGAGACCACCATGCCGATGTAGTACTTGACGCCCAGGCCGGGCAGGGCGAGGGCGGTCTGCAGCGCGAGGACCATGCCAGTGAAGATCGTGGTGATGGCGGCGACGGCGAAGGAGCGGTAGCCGATCTGCTCCATCTGGCGCAGGCCCGCCGCGAGCTCGTAGGGAGGCGTCGCCATCGTCCGCAGGCTGCGCCACGCGAGCTCGGCCATCTGGCCGGCCTGCTCGGCGAAGCGGCCCGCCGGTTGCGTGGCGGCGGCAAGCGCCGCGAGCGCTCTCATGCGCGGAGTGGCCGCGCGAGCACGCCGTGGACGATGGCAAAGGCGAGGTCGCCCGCGGCGGGCAGCCAGAGCCCGGCGAGATCGCTGCGCCCGAGCGCGGCGAGGGCCAGCGCCGCGGCGCCGGCCGTCCGTCCGAGCACGGTCATCCAGACCAGCTCGCGGTGCCGGGCGGGGTCGCGCGCGACCAGCAGGTAGAAGCCGGCGAGCACGGCGAGCAGGATGGCGAGCAGCCAGAGATAGAATCGCTCTCCCGGCAGCGGCAGGTGGAGCAGGCTGCCGATCGCCCCTGGCGCAGCGACGAAGGTGAGCGCGAAGCCCAGATCGTAGGCGGCTCCGATCCTCAGGCTCAAGGCGAGCGGCCGGAGCTCGGCAGAGTGGGCGGGCATGAGGCAATTCTAACAGGCGACCTGGACGACCTTTGACCCCTTCCGACTCCACCGGCCGCCCGGCCGCAGCGCCCGATCGGCCCGCGCTCGGGCGGGTGATCGTGGCGACCGTGCTGGGCAACCTCTACCTCGTTCTGGGATCGGTCGCCTGCGCGCTGCTCGCGCTGTTCGCGGCGCTGCTGCCGCGGCGCGGCGATCCGATCTACCGCGTGGCGCGGCTCTGGGCGCGCGGCCTCCTCGCGGCGAGCCGGGTGAGCCTCGAAGTGCACGGCGCGGCGCCCCGGCTGGCCGGCGAGCGCCGGGTCTTCATGGCGAACCACCAGAGCCTCTTCGACATCCCGGCGCTGCTCGTGGCGCTCCCCGATCCAGCGCGATTCCTCGCCAAGCGGAGCCTGTTCCGCATTCCGGTCTTCGGCTGGGCGATGCGCGCCGGGGGATTCGTCCCGATCGACCGCGACGACCGCGTCTCGGCCCGGCGCAGCTTCTCGGCGGCGCTCGAGCACCTCTCGGCCGGCGCCTCGTTGGTGATCTTCCCGGAGGCCGAGCGGACGCTCGACGGCCGGCTGCTGCCCTTCCAGCGCGGCGGCTTCCTCCTCGCGCTGCGCAGCGGCTGGCCGATCGTGCCGATCGGCATCGCCGGCGCGCTCGCCGTGCAGTCGCGGCACAGTTTCCTGATCCGGCCGCGGACGATCACGGTACGCTTGGGAGAGCCGATCGTGGTGCGCGAACGGTCGGTTCGCCAGTTGGACGGCCTGGTGGCGGAGGTCGAACGGACGGTCTCCGAGCTCGCAGGCGTCGAGCTCGCGCGGGAAACGGCGCCGGCAGGCGTCTGACGGGCGCCCGGCGGCGCCGGAAAGGAAACGACGATGAGCAGCGAGCGGGAGGCCGCGGTCTGGGAGGCGCTGAAAACGGTCCGGTTCCCCGGCATGAGCCGGGACATCGTCTCCTTCGGCTTCGTCAAGGAGGTCCGTTGCCGCGAGGGTGAGGTTCGGATCTCACTCGCCATCACCACGCAGAACCCGGGGGCCGCCGATCAGGTGCGCGCCGACGCGGAGCGGGCGGTGGGCGCGGTGCCGGGTGTGACCCGCGTCGCGGTCGAGCTCGACCTCGCTCAGCCGGCGGCGCGGGCCGAATCGGGCTCGCGCGCCATCGCCCAGGACCCCGGGCTCATCCCGGAGGTCGAAGCGGTGGTGGCGGTGGCGAGCGGCAAGGGCGGCGTCGGCAAGTCGACCGTCGCCGCCAATCTCGCCGTGGCGCTCGCCCGGCTGGGCCAGCGCGTCGGGCTGCTCGATGTCGACATCTACGGCCCGTCGGTGCCCACCATGTTCGGCATCGTCGATCGCCCGACGGTCGTCGGCACGCGCATCCGCCCGTTCGAGAAGTTCGGTGTGAAGCTGATGTCGCTCGGTTTCGTGCTCGAGGCCGACACCCCGGTCATCTGGCGCGGACCGATGGTGATGCGCGCCATCGAGCAGATGCTGGGCGACGTGGAGTGGGGGGCGCTCGACATCCTGGTGCTCGACCTGCCGCCCGGCACCGGCGACGCGCAGCTCACCGTCACTCAGAAGATCCCGTTGGCCGGCGCGGTGATCGTCACGACGCCCCAGGACGTGGCGCTGATCGACGCCCGCAAGGGGCTGGCGATGTTCCGCAAGGTGGAGGTGCCGGTGCTGGGCATCGTCGAGAACATGTCGACCTTCGTCTGCCCCCACTGCGGCCACGAGACCCACATCTTCAGGAGCGGCGGCGGCGAGCGCACGGCGCACGAGTTGGAGACCGAGTTCCTGGGCTCGATCCCGCTCGATCCGGCGATCGCCGAGGGAGGCGACGCCGGCACGCCGATCCTCGTCGCCGAGCCTGAGGGGGCGCACGCCAGGGCCTTCCTCCGGCTCGCCGAGGCAGTCTCGACCGCCGTCGCCAAGGAGCTCGCCAGCCGCG
>CAZPZW010000106.1:0-10065 GCA_964591165.1 uncultured Thermoanaerobaculia bacterium
TGCCGTCCTCGACCACCTCGGTGTAACGCACGTTGGGGGTGAACAGCGACTGCACGCGTCCGCGATCGACGCCGGGCAGGAAGAAGACCTCGTCGGTGGCGCGGCGCAGGGCGTCGAAGAACTCCGGGGTGAACATGTCGCCGTTCTTGGCGACGATCGCCACCAACACCCGGTTGGCGCCGCCGAACTCCTGCTGGTGCTTGAGGTAGGTCTGGATGTAGGGGTGCCCGGTCGGCAGCAGCTTGGCGAAGCCGGCGTCGATGCGCAGTCGCGAGGCGGACCAGGCCATCACCGCGGTGGCGAGCGCGAAGATCACCAGCAGCGTCTTGCGGTTCTCGAAGATCAGGCGCTCGAGGCGGAAGGCCCACGACTGGACGTCCGGCGCGGTGGCGCTGGCTGCGCCGTGCTGCTGGTCGATCATGGCGCCCCCTCCAGCCGTCGCGCGCCGCCTTCGCCGAGCAGTAGGACGGCGCCGTCCACTGCCAGCGCTGCGATTCGCCCCCGGCGGTCCTCCAGGGCCTCGCCGTGGAAGCTCCGCCCCCCGTCGGCGCTGCGCAACAGGGCGCCGGCGAGGCCAGCCACCACGACCTTGCCGTCGCCGAGCTCGACCCCGGCCATCAGGGTCGCCTCGGTGCCGGTCGCGAGCTCGCTCCAGCTGTCACCGTCGTCCTCGCTGCGGAACAGATTGCCGCGCAGGCCGTAGGCGAGGAGCGCACCGTCGGCGAGCGGCAGGACACCGAAGAACGAGCCGTTGTAGGGCGAAGCGAGCGCGATCCAGGTGGCGCCGCCGTCCGCCGAGCGGTAGAGATGGCCGGCTTCGGCGGCGATGTAGATGCGGCCGTCGGCCGCCGCCGCGATCTGATTGAGGTGGAAGTCGTCCTCGCCGATCGGCTGCTCCGTCCAGGTGGACCCGCCGTCCGCGGTAACCAGGAACGCCCCGTAGGCGCCGACGGCGATGCCGTGCTCGGCGTCGCGGAACCAGACGTCGAGCAGCGGCCGCTCCGCCTCGGGAGCGGCATGGACGAGCTCCCAGGTCGCGCCGCCGTCGCGCGTCCGCAGGATGGTCTCGTCATGGCCGACTGCCCAGCCGAGGCGCGCGTCGTGCAGCCAGACGCCGGTGAGCAAGGCGCGCGTCGGCACGTCGGACTGCGTCCAGGTCGCGCCCTGATCGCGCGAGACCAGCACGTGACCGCGCTCGCCGACGGCGACCACGATCCCCCCGCGTGCCGCGCCGTCGAGCAGCAGGGAGCGCGGCGCGAGGCGGGCAGGAATCGAGCGCTCGCCGCCGGCGGGGCCGGCGGCGAGCGCGGGTGCCGCTCCCGTGACGAGCGCGAGGCTCGCCGCGGCGGCGGCCAGTAACCTCAACGCACCCCCTCCTGGCGCAGCGCATCGGGAGTGAAATCGGCCTCGGTGCGCTGGATGCCGAAATCGTGCGCCGGGTTCTCGCTGAACAGTGCCATCACCAGGTAGCGGCCGGCTTGCAGGTCGACGTGCGACTCGGCCGAGGTCCAGACGCAGGGCACGTTGTAGAAGTTCATGGTGTGGCCCTCCGAGACGCGCCAGAGCTGGTCACGGTTGTCGTACTGGTCGACCAGCAGGATGTGCCAGCTGTCCTCGTCGACGTAGAAGGTGCGCCGCTTGTAGATGTGGCGCTCGCCGGGTTTCAGGGTGGCGTCGACCACCCAGACCCGGTGCAGCTCGTAGCGCAGGTACTCGGGGTTCATGTGCAGCGGCGTCAGGATGTCCTTGTACTTGACCGCCGGATCCTGCAGCCGGTAGGCGTTGTAGGGGACGTAGATCTCCTTCTTGCCCACCAGCTTCCAGTCGTAGCGGTCCGGCGCGCCGTTGAAGATGTCGAGCTGGTCGCTGGTGCGCATGTTGTCGGCCGCCGTGCCCGGGTTGTCGTAGGCGACCTGCGGCGCGCGCCGGACGCGGCGCTGGCCGGGGTTGTAGAGCCAGGCGTCGCGCGGCTGGGTGACCTGGTTGAGCGTCTCGTGCACCAGCAGGATGCCGCCCGCGAGCCGCGCCGGCGCGGTCACTTCCTGCTTGAAGAACGCAATGCGGTTCTTCAGCGCCTGCTCGGTCATCCCGGGCAGGTGGTAGAGCAGCATCGTCTCCTCGTCGAACTGAACCAGGGTGTACTGGCCGCCGCGCGTCGGCGCCGCCTGCGCGACCTGGCGCGAGACGACGTCGCCGCGGTAGCGCAGCAGGTGGTTCCAGATCACCTGGACGCCTTCGGTCGGGATCGGGAAGGGAATGCCGCCGAGCGCGCCGGTGACCCCGTTGCCACCCGGCGCGAGCTGGGCAGTGGCGGCGCTCTTCGCCGTCGCGTCGTAGATCCGCTGCGGCACGGCGGCGCTGCGCCGCGTCGGGTAGATCTTCATCTTGAACGAGGGGTAGGCCGCGAGCATCGCCTTGTGCCCCTCGGAGAGCTTGGCGGCGTAGGTCGCCATGTTCTTGCCGTCGATCGTCGTCACCACGGCGTCGGCGGCGTACGGGTCGACGTAGTGCTGGCCGGGCTGGTAGCCGGCCGGTGGCTTGGTGATGCCGCCGTCCCAGGCGGGGATGGTGCCGTCCGCGTTGCCGGCCTTCTCGCCGCCGAGCGGCGTCAGGTCCTTGCCGAGCCGGGCGACATCGGACGCCGCGAGGCCGGCGACGAGCACGCCGGCCGAGGCGAGGATCAGGATCGAGAAGAGGAGCTGGATCGTTCGGGTGCGCATGTCGCCTCCGCGCCTAGAAGGAATACTTGATGTTGGCCGCGACGAAGTCGCGATCGTTGATCAGGTTGTAGCGTCCGGCTCCGAAGTACTTGGTGTAGGAGAAGTCCCACTCCAGGTTGAACTGGTAGTTGAAGCCGAGCCCGACGGTGAGCGCCTTGCGGCCGTCGATGAACTGTCCGCCGGGGCCCGGCGAGGTGCCGTCGACGTCCTGCGCCCAGGAGAAGCGCGGGGAGAGGTTCACCGGGCCGAACGCGTTGTTGTAGTCGAACCGCCCGGCGATGACGTAACCCCAGGCATCGTCGGTGGGGAATGCCGAGGCCGGCTCGGTGCCCGGCTGGATGCCCGCCTGCTGGTGGACCGGGTTGCCGCTGGTGTAGGTCCCCGGGGCCTCGAGCCGGAGCTCGGACTGGTCGGGCAGGTCGAACACCTTGCCCCAGCCTGCTTCGGTCACCAGCACGAACTGATCGGCGCCGAGGAACTGCGAGAAGACCTTGGTGGCGGTCAACTGGATCTGCAGGGTGTCGAAGCGCCGGTAGCCGACGATCTCCTCGTTGAAGCCGTAGCCGCCCAGCTGCCCGGTCTGGGTCAACAGATTGCCGAGCCCGCGCAGCGGCGCGAGCGGCGGCGCCGGCGGCAGCAGGCGCAGCGGGGTGAGCGCGGCGTAGAGGATCTCGACGTCGTCGACCTGCAGTGGCACGTCCTGGCGGTAGGAGACTTCGCCCTGGAGGGCGATCCCGCTCCTGTCGAGCTGAGAGTTGAAGCTCAGACCGTAGAGCTGAATGTCCTCGGGGTATTCGAGGAAGTACTGCGCCGAGGCGGCGTAGTTGCCGTTCACCAGCAGGGCCGTCGGCACACCGGTGCGCGCCATGATCAGCGGCAGCCGGCTGTGGTAGTTGAGGTAGTAGAGGCCGAACTCCGTTCCACCCATGCCGGGAGCGAAGAGCCGGAACGCGGCGCCGTACTGACCGCCATCGTCGGCGTCGAGCGTCGCGCTGCGCGGCACCGCGACGCCGATCGGGTTGCCCGGAATGTTGAAGCCCACCGGGATCGAGTCGGGCGCGGCGCCGAAGCCGAGCATGACCTTCTCGGCGCCGGCTCCGGCGAGATCGGTGGTGCTGAAGTAGCTGCCCACCGGGTCGATCTTGGTCTCCTCCCAGTCGAACTGGTAGAAACCTTCGATCGAGGTGTTGTCGGAGGGCTTGAGGCTGATCAGCACTGCGCCGACCGGCAGCAGCGCGTCGCGCAGCTCGGCGCCCGGGACGCGCAGGGCGCTCACGTCGATCGGGTTGATGGCGTTGATCCCGCCCTGGATGAAGGTGCTCTCGCCCCAGTTGATGACCTGGTAGCCGGCCCGGATCTCTCCCGGGCGCTCGCCCAGGTCGAAGCGGTAGTAGAGGAAGGCGTCGCGGATCTCGGCGCGGCTCCCGACCCGCCCGAGGGCCTCGTCGGACAACGGCGTGCGGGCGCGGTCTCCCTCCTCGTTCTCGTAGTCGTAGAAGGCGAAACCGCGCACGAAGCCGCCGAAGTTCTTGTAGCTGAACTCGAGCTCGCTGGTCCACTTGAGGGCATTGCTCGCGATGCCGGTGTCGTAGTTCTGGTTGCCGTCATCGCCGTTGACCGAGAAGGCGGTGCCGCCGGCGGCGCGGCCGACGATCGACTCGTCCGGCTCGTCGAGGCGGTAGAAGAGCCCGTAGGAGATGGTGTTGTCCCAGCTCCAGGAGAAGTCGCCCTTCTGGCCGTCGATGGCCTGGAGTGGGGAGGCGAGGAGCGCGACGAGCGCGAGCAGCGGCACGGCGCGCGTCAGGCCTCGGAGAGCTGCGAAGCGGAACGGCTGGTTCATAGCTACCCCCGGACTGCCGAAGAAAGCGCCTGCGCCCATCCGGGAGCCGGCGCGAGAAGTCGTCGCAAAAAAAGAGATGGCGCGGAGGGAGTCGCTCCGCCCCCCGACGGCACGACCTGCACCGTGACTCGTCACGGCCCATCTCCACGCCCTGCTGCACACGTCGCCCGCGAGGATCGCTCGCGGGCCGGGTCATCGGATTGGTGCTTCTGGCCCGCAGAATAGCAACGACTCGGGGCCGCGCGCCGCCGCGGGAGGGGGGCTGCGCACTACCCCAACGGGTAGCTGGCGGGGGCGACGGCGGTGCCGGAGCGGATAGACTGCGCGCCGCATGCATCCGCCGCAACGCATCCGCAATTTCTCGATCATCGCCCACATCGACCACGGCAAGTCGACACTCGCCGACCGCCTGCTCGAGCGTACCGGCGCGCTCTCGCAACGCGAGATGCACGCTCAAGTCCTGGACGACATGGATCTCGAGCGGGAGCGGGGCATCACGATCAAAGCCCGGGCGGTGCGGCTCAACTATCGGGCGAAGGACGGCGAGCACTACGTCTTCAACCTGATCGACACCCCGGGGCACGTCGACTTCTCCTACGAGGTGTCGCGCTCGCTCGCCGCCTGCGAGGGGGCGCTGCTGGTCGTCGATGCGGCGCAGGGGGTCGAGGCGCAAACGCTCGCCAACGCCTACCTGGCGGTCAACGGCGGCCTCGAGCTCCTGCCGGTGATCAACAAGATCGACCTGCCGTCGGCCGATCCCGACCGCGCCAAGGAGCAGATCGAGCAGGTGATCGGCATCGACGCCTCGAACGCCGTGCTGGCCTCGGCCAAATCGGGTCTCGGGGTCGACGAGCTGCTCGAGCGCATCGTCTCCGACATCCCGCCGCCGCAAGGGGATCCGGAGGCGCCGCTCAAGGCGCTGCTGGTCGACGCCTGGTACGACGTCTACCGCGGCGTCGCCTGCCTGGTGCGGGTCGTCGACGGGCGTCTCCGGCGCGGCGAGAAGATCAAGTTCGTCGCCACCGGCCGGGTCTTCACGGTGGAGGAGATCGGCACCTACCACCCCAAGCCGCGCCCGATCGACGAGCTCGGGGTGGGCGAAGTGGGCTACCTGTTCGCCAACGTCAAGGACCTGTCGGAGGGCAGGATCGGCGACACGGTCACGCACCCCGATCGGCCGACGCTGCACCCCTTTCCGGGTTTCCAGGAAGTCAAGCCGATGGTCTTCGCCGGGCTCTTCCCGGTGGTCTCGGAGGACTACGAGGATCTGCGCGACGCGGTCGAGAAGCTGCGCCTGAACGACGCCTCGTTCAGCTTCGAGCCGGAGAGCTCGGTGGCGCTCGGCTTCGGTTTCCGCTGCGGCTTCCTGGGCCTGCTCCACATGGAGATCATCCAGGAGCGGCTGGAGCGCGAGTTCAACCTCTCGCTGATCACCACCGCGCCCGGCGTGCGCTACCGGATCGACCTTTCGGACGGCTCGCGGATCGAGATCTCGTCGCCCGCCCAGCTGCCGGATCTCTCGCGCGTCGAGGCGATCGAGGAGCCCTACATCCGCTCGACGATCGTCACCCGCGACGAGTTCGTGGGCGGCATCCTCGCCCTCTCGCAGGACCGGCGCGGCATCCAGAAGAGCCTGCAGTACCTCTCCTCCGACCGCGTGCTGATCGAGTACGACTTCCCGTTGGCCGAGGTGATCCACGACTTCTACGACAAGCTGAAGTCGGTCTCGCGCGGCTACGCCTCGTTCGACTACGAGCTCGCCGACTACCGCGAGGGGGACGTGGTCAAGATGGACGTGCTGGTCAACGGCGAGGCGCTCGACGCGCTGTCGATCATGGTCCACCGCGACAAGGCCTATGCCAAGGGCAAGGCGCTGGTCGACAAGATGAAGGAGCTCATCCCGCGCCAGCTCTTCGAGGTCATCCTGCAGGCCGCGATCGGCAGCAAGATCATCGCCCGCTCGACGGTCAAGGCGCTGCGCAAGGACGTCCTCGCCAAGTGCTACGGCGGCGACATCAGCCGCAAGCGGAAGCTCCTCGAGAAGCAGAAGGAAGGCAAGAAGCGGATGAAGTCGGTCGGCAACGTCGAGATTCCGCAGGAAGCCTTCCTGGCGGTGCTGAAGGTCGAGGACTGAAGGGTCTCCGGCCGGGGAACCACGGTAGAATTGAGACTCACGATGCGACGAGTCGTGCCGGTCCGCAAGACGACCCTCGCCGAGGCGGACGATCGCGCTCGGGACCTCGAGTATTGGCAGTCCCGACCGGCGGCGGAGCGATTCCTCCAGGTCTTTCAGCTGAGCGAGGAGGCCTATGCCTTCGTCGGGAAGCTCCCTGCCGATCCCGCCGGACGCCCGCGATCTGTTGCGCGCGTTCAGCGGCCATAGCGTCCGTTTCCTCGTGGTCGGTGCGCATGCCCTGGGTTTCTGGGGGCAACCCCGGGCGACCGGTGATTTCGATCTCTTCGTCGAACCGACGCCGGACAATGCGCGGCGAGTTCTCGGCGCGCTCGGCGAATTCGGTGCCCCGCTCTTCGACTTGACGCTCGAAGACCTCTCGCGTCCCGGCGTGGTCTTCCAGATGGGAGTTCCTCCCTATCGGATCGACCTCAACACCGAGCTCACCGGCGTCAGCTTCGAAGAGGCCTGGGCGGGGCACGCCACCGTGGAGATCGAGGGGCTCTCGATCCCGATCATCGGCCGAGAGGCGATGATTCGCAACAAGCGAGCCACCGGTCGCCCGAAGGACCTCCTGGACCTCGAGCTGCTGGGCGAGAGCTGAGCTCGAGCGCTGGCGGCTCTGCCCGGCTCACGGCGCCTCGCTCAGCTTGTAGCCCAGCCCGTGCACGGTGAGCAGGTAGCGCGGCTCGCGGGGGTCGGGCTCGATCTTCTTGCGCAGCTTGGCGACGTGCATGTCGACGGTGCGCGTGATGGTGGCGGCGCGGTAGTCCCAGACCGCGTCGAGCAGGCTCTCGCGGGAGACCACCTCGCCGCGCCGGCTGGCGAGGAAAGCGAGCAGGCGGAACTCGCGCGCCGAGAGATCGACCTTGCGGCCGCGCGGCCCGCCGCGCCGCGCCTCGTGGCGCTGGAAGTCGACCGAAAGATCGCCGAGCCGCAGCTCCGGCGTCCCGCGCCGGCTGCCGGTGCGCCGCAGCAGAGCCTCGCAGCGCGCGATGAGCTCCATGAAGCCGAACGGCTTGGTCACGTAGTCGTCGGCGCCGGTGCGCAGTCCCACCACCTTGTCGATCTCCTGCCCGCGCGCGGTGAGCATGAGGATCGGCACGGCGCTCCCCTTCGCCCGCAGCTCGCGGCAGACGTCGAGGCCGGTCATGCGCGGCAGCATGACGTCGAGCACCAGGAGATCGGGCGGCTCGTCGCGCGCCGCGCGCAGCGCCGCCTCGCCGTCCTTGGCGGCGCGCACCTCGTAGCCTTCCGAGGCGAAGCCGTCGCGCAACGCGACCGACATCGCCTCGTCGTCCTCGACGATCAGCACGCTGGGCATGGTCAGGCCTCCGAGATCCGGGCTGCGCCGCTCGCCGGCCCGGCGCGTGCCGCGGCGTCGGCCGCGGCCAGCGCCTCCGGGGCGAGAGGCAGGACGAGCCGGAAGCGGCTCCCTTCGCCGGGGCGGCTGTCGACCTCGATCCGCCCGCCGTGCGCTTCGGCGATGTGGCGCACGATCGCGAGGCCGAGACCGCTCCCCTTGACGTCGTGGACGAGCCCGGTCGAGACGCGGTGGAAGCGGTCGAAGATCTTCGCCTGCTCGTCCTTCGCGATGCCGATCCCGTGGTCGGCGACCGTGACGACGGCGCAGCCGTCCGCGCGCTCCAGGCCGACCTCGATCTCGCGCGCCGCTCCGGAGTACTTGGCCGCGTTGTCCAGCAGGTTGGCGAGCGACTGAGCGATCGCCGAGGCGTCGAGGCGCACCGCGGGCAGGGGCGAGGAGGGCGGGTTCCAGTCCAGGCGGAAGCCGGCCTGCTCGAGGCTCGGGCGGAAGGTGCGCAGGGTCTCGCGCACCACCGCCTCGAGGTCGCCCGGCGCGAGCTCGTAGCTCTTGCGTCCCGATTCGATGCGCGCCAGGTCGAGGATGTTGTTGATCAGTTGGGTGAGCCGCCGGCTCTCGGTCTCGATGTACTCGCCGTAGGCGCGCACCTTCTCCGGGGTTTCGACCTTGCCCAGGCGGAGGAGCTCGCCGAAGACGCGGATCGAGGCGAGCGGCGTGCGCAGCTCGTGCGAGACGTTGGAGACGAAGTCGCTCTTCATCTGCGACAGGCGCATGGCGCGCGTCGCGGCGCGCAGCGCGAAGAGCACGCCGCCGGCGACCACGGTGGTGAGCAGCAGCGAGAGCGCCAGGTTCATGGCGAAGCTGCGCCGCGCCCAATCCGCCGGCGTGTAGTGGCGGGCGTGGATGCCGAGCTCCCAGTCGCTGAACAGGAAGGTGAGGTGGCGCGTCGACTCGGCGGCGCGGCCGGCCGTCGCCGTGGCCTCGGGATCGAAGCAGAGCTCGCGGCCGCGCCCGTCGCGCCCCGAGATCACCGGCAGCTCCGCCTCCCCCTTGAAGCGGGCGAGAGCGTCCCGGACGACCCCGGCGAGCACGGTCTTCTCGAAGTGCGCGGGATCGACGATCAGCCCGGCCAAGCCGACGATCTTGCCGCCGTCGTCGGTGATCGGGTTGAGGATCATCCGATGGTCGGGATCCCGCTCCTCGACCGAGAGCGACGCTTTGTCGAGCGTTCCGCCCTTGAGGGCGAGGATCTTCCAGGGCGCGATCGCCATGTAGACGGCGCGCTCCTCGGTGGGCAGGGGCGTCGCCGGCGCGAGGCTTCCCGGGTCGTAGTAGGCCGGCCAACCGGCGCGTTCCCCAGCGTAGGCGACGACGAAGAGCCGCTGGACGCCGGTGATCTCCTTCTTCTTGAAGTAGTAGGGCGCCTTGTGGAAACGCTCCGGGGTGAACAGGGAGGCGGGCAGATTGAGGGCGCGCTCGCCGAGCGCCCGGTAGTGCACCTCGACCCCGGAGGCGACCGCCTCGAGCACGCTGTCGAGCGTCGCGCGGTGCGCCACCGCCGAGGCGCGCTCGAGGCGCACCAGCCAGGAGTACTGCAGGCCGAGGAGCACCGCGAGCGGCGCCAGCGCCGCCGCGAAGATGGTCCAGGTCCGCCGCCGGCGGGCCATCCCGAGGCCCGTGCCGCCGTTCTCGCCGTCGCCGCTCATGAGTCGTCTTTACACCACACGCCCCTCGAATACGCTAGAGGAGGGGCGCGGGTTTTACCGAAGCTTGACGAAGCGTGACGCCGTTTTACCGCGCCGAGACGTCGTTTACGGCGAGCCGCCGTACTTTCCCTGCGAGGGCGCCCGGAATCGAGCAACGGATCCGGCCGCTCCGGCGGGAGGCGCCCCGCGCCGGAGGCCGGAAGAAACGAGGAGCCGAAGATGAAGCAGTGGACCGCAGTCGCCGCCATCGTCGTTCTCGCCGGAGCCTCGGCCGCCTTCGCCGGCGGCGCGAAGTGCGCCGA
>CAZPZW010000107.1:0-9872 GCA_964591165.1 uncultured Thermoanaerobaculia bacterium
GCTCAGTAAAACTACGGAAACCAAAGGCACTGACCGAGCGTATACAATGCTTGCAAGGCATCGTCGCGATCGGGCCAGCCAGGCTGTCTGGCTGGTCGAGGCGCGAGCCAAGCAGGCAGTTGAGCGGCTGCGCACGAATCCGCGTCGCACCGTACATTCACGAGGAGTGAACATGTTGAAGAAGATCTTGATGGGCGTGGCCGCCCTGGCTCTGGTGGTCGCGTTCGCGCCTGCCGCGCAGGCGCAGGAGACGGGCGAGAAGGTGTTCGAGCTCTATGCCGGCTACTACGTGCCGGGCATCGATGACCTCGACAACGACCTGTCGGGTGGTCTCCGCTTCGGCGGCCGTCCTTCCGACCAGTTCGGTTGGAGCCTCCAGGCCGGCTACCTCGACCTGACGCAGAACAACACCCGTCCGCTGGGTCAGATCATCGGCGGCGCTGACGGCTACTTCGTCGACGCCAGCGCGATCTGGTACATCGCGGGCTCCAACTTCGGCCTGTTCGGCGGCGTGGGCTTCGGCACGGTCGACGTCGACCTGCTCGGCACCACCACCGACGTCTCGGACGACGCCTTCACCTACAACTACGGCGTGCACTACGCGTGGAACTTCGGCGACAGCTACATGGTGAAGCCGGAGGTCCGGTGGCGCAAGTGGGACGGCGACACCTACGAGAAGACCGACGAGGAGTATTCGCTCTCCTTCGGCTGGCGCTTCTAAGCCAGTCCGCCTCCGGGGCTGAGGCCCTGGAGAGACCGGCGCTCCGCCGGTCCGGGCCGGGTCACCCTGGCGCCTCCCGCAGCACGGGAGGGCGCCGCGGGTGCCCGGCTCGTCGTCTTCAGGGCGCTGACCGCCCATGACCTCGCGCAGCGCAGCCGTCCAGCGCACCCTCTTGCTCCGCTCGGGCCTCGCCATGCTCGGGCTCGCGCTCGCGGTCGGCGCGGGCTCGTACGGCCTGGCCCGCCGCGACCTCGACCAGGCGGCGCTCGAGCGAGCGCGGCTCGGCATAGAGCTGCTCCGGCAGGGCGTGGAGCGACGCCTGGCGGCGGGGGAGGGGCCGCTCGCGCGCGCCCTCGGGAGCGAGCTCGAGCAGCCCGCGGCGATTCTCCCGCGAGCGACGGCGGGCCGCTTCGTGGCGTTGGTCCTGGTCGGCGCCGAGGGCGGCGAGTCGCTGCGCAGGACGTCGCCCGGTGGCGACGGCCTGCCCTGGGAGCCGCTGCTCGGTGCGCGGAGGGAAGATGGACCGGCCGTGCTCGGGCGCCTTCGGGCGGCCGGGCGATCGCTGGTCGCCGTCGCCGCACCCTTCGCGGCCCGGGGCGGCGAAAGCGGCGCCGAGCTGCGCGGTTGGTTCGAGCTCTCCGGCCCGGCGCTCGCCGAGCTCGACCGGCGCGCCCGCCGCTCGGCGCTGCTCGCCGCCGCGGTGGTCCTGCTCACCGTCGTGGTGCTCTACCCGATCGTGCGTGCTCTGCTCGAGCGCCAGGCGCAGGCCGCGCTCTCGTTGCTCGACGCCAACCTGGAGAGTCTGGCGACGCTCGGCAGCGCCATCGCCAAGCGGGACGCCGACACCGACGCGCACAATTTCCGGGTGGTGGTCTACGCCGTGCGTCTGGCCGAGGAGCTCGCGCAGCCGGCCGATGCGATACGGGAACTGATCCAGGGTGCCTTCGTCCACGATGTCGGGAAGATCGGCGTCCGCGATGCGGTCCTGCTGAAGCCCGGCCGGCTCGACGAAGGGGAGCTCGTCGAGATGCGACGCCACGTCGAGCACGGGCTGGCGATCGTCAGCCGTTCGACCTGGCTCGCCGGCGCCGCGACGATCGTCGGCGGCCACCACGAGAAGTTCGACGGCAGCGGCTACCCGCGCGGGCTGGTCGGCGCCGCGATTCCGCTCGCGGCGCGGATCTTCGCGCTGGCCGACGTCTTCGATGCCGTCACTTCGGAACGCCCCTACCACCGGCCGAGGACGCTCGAAGAGGCGCTGGAGCTCCTCGAGCGGGGGCGCGGCAGCCACTTCGACCCCGCGCTCCTCGACCGCTTTCTCGCCCTGGCCCCGGAGCTCCACCGCCTCTATGCCGATCGCGACGAGGCGCCCCGGCGCGCCACCCGGGCGTTGGTCGAGCGCTACTTCCGGGAGGCAGCGGGCGCCGCGTACCCTCGAGAACCTCGGATTCCGCCGCCGGATCCTCGGTAGAAATCCCGATGGCGCGCGTCGCCGCAGCCGGATCGAATGTCTCCGCAACGCCGCGAGGAGCCGGGGGAGCCGATGGCGCCCTCGGGAGGGTCCGGAGACGCGCATGGTCAAGCTGGTCCAATGTGTCCGCAGGCGGCGACCGATGAAGGTCGATGAGTTCCGCGCAGCCTGGGAGGAGTACGGCGATCGGCTGCGCGAAGCCGCGCTCGAGCTCGGGGCGAGCCGGGTGACTCTCTCGACGACCCTGGAGACGCCGCTCAACGACGCCCTGGCCGCCGCCCGGGGCTCCGCCGCGCCCTTCGACGGGATCGCCGAGATCGTCTGGCCGAGCGGTGCGGCGATCCTCGCCGAAGCGAATCTCCCCCGAACGCGCGATCGGATCGCACGCCTGCGCGCGCTGCAGGATCTCTTCGTCGAGCCGTCGCGCTCCGCGTTCTTCTTCGTGCACGAGCACGAGCTGGTCGCGGAGCGCGAGAAGCGTGGATCGTGACGGAGCCATGGTGCCGGTCAACCCTTTCTGAGAGAGTAATCCCCGTGAGAAAACAACCGAGCTTTCCCCGACGACTCGCGATGAGCACTCTTCTCCTGGCACTGCCGAGCGCGGCGCACGCCTCGCTGTTCGAGGGCGAAACCCTCGACAAAGTCGCCAATGCGCTCGCCTGGATCGTGCTCTTCGTCGTGCCCGTCGTGGGTATCGCCGTCTTCTGGATGGTCCACATCCTGCCGGAGAAGATCGCCGAGAAGAAGAACCATCCGCAGGCCAAGGCGATCCAGGTCGTCTGCCTGCTCTCGCTCGTCTTCGGCGGCATGCTCTGGCCGATCGCCTGGCTGTGGGCCTACACCAAGCCGGTGCTGCACAAGCTCGCCTACGGCACCGACCAGGGCGAGCACGGCGAAGGGGATCATCCCAAGCCGCCGGGGGAGGACACCGAGGTGGCCTTCCGCCGGGAGGACGAGGCTCGGGCGCTGCGCGCCCGGATCGCCGAGCTCGAGGCGAGACTCGCCCGCCTCGCCCCGGAAGGGGAGAGGGCCTGAGCCATGGAAATCCTCCTGCTCGGCATCTACTCCTTCTTCGCCTGGCTGGTCTTCTTCAAGTTCAAGTGGCTGCCCTGGAACATCACCACCCAGGTCATCACCGTCACCATCCCGATCTTCGCGCTGACCGCGCTCATCCTCTACCTGAACGTCGTCGCCCCCTCGTCGCACGACGTCCGGGCGATCAACTACGTGGTGCCGATCAACCCGCGGGTCGGCGGCTTGGTCATCGACGTGCCGATCGAGCCCAACCGGCCGATCAAGAAAGGGGACGTGCTCTTCCGCATCGACCCGACGCCTTACCAGATCGCGGTCCAGAACGCCGAGGCGGAGCTCTCCCGATTGCAGGTCCAGCTGATCACCGCCGGCGCGACGACCAGCAACCTCGACGAGCAGCTGCGCAGCGCCACCGGTCAGCGGGTGGCCATCGACGCCCGCCTGGAGCTTGCCCGCCAGCGGGTCGAGCAGCTCCGCGAGCTCGCCGAGAGCGGTGCGGGGAATCGCTTCGACTACGAGCAGGCGCTCACCGATGTCCAGAACCTCGAGGCGCAGCGCAGCTCCGCCCTGGCCGGCGAGGCGCAGGTCCGGGAGAAGATGGCCGCCAAGACCCCGGAGGGGGAGCAGGACGAGGTCGCCAACGTCCGGGCGCAGATCCTGCGCGCCGAGGCGGCGGTGGCCGACGCCAAGTGGAACCTCGAGCAGACGACCTTCTACGCCCCGGCGGACGGCACCGTGGTCGCGATCACGCTGCGCCCGGGAGCGATGGCCGTGCCTCTGCCGATGGTCCCGGCGATGAACTTCATCGAGGACGAGCAGTGGATTCTGGCGATCTACCACCAGAACGAGGTGCGCAAGGTCGAGTCCGGGCAGGAGGCGGAGGTCGCCTTCAAGATGTACCCGGGGCGGATCATCAAGTGCAAGGTGGACTCGGTTCTCTGGGCGACCGCTCAGGGGCAGCTGCCGATCGGCACCCTGAATCCGTCGGGAGGCATCGCGCCGGTGCCGCCCGACAGCCTCGCGGTTCGCCTGATGCCAACCGGCCCCGACGAGGGGGTTTTCCTCGCGGCGGGCGCGCACGGCAACGGCGCGATCTACACCGACAGCGGCAAGGCGATCCACATCCTGCGCAAGGTGATCCTGCGCGTCGGCACCAAGCTCGACTGGCTGATTCTCAAGCTGCATTGAGAGCGATGAGCGAGCCCTCCAAATCCCTCGCGACAGTGGTGGCGGGCGCGTTGCTGCTCGCCGGCTGCGCCGTCAACCCGCCGCCGGAGCGCCATGAGATCCAGGAGCAGACCGGCACCTTGAACCAGCTCGGTCTGGACCAGCCCTGGCGCGCCGGCGGTGGCGCGGCGGGAACCGTTCAGGCCGACTGGCTGGCGAGCTTCGGCGACGCGCAACTCGATGCCCTGGCTGCGGAGGCGGTGGCCAACAACCCCGACCTGCGCGTCGCCGCGGTGAAGGTGGAGCAGGCGACGGCCTACGTGCGCATGGCCCAGGCGCAGCTGCGTCCGCAGATCGGCTTCTTCGGCACGGGGGGGCTGAACGTGAGCGGTGGGGATCTCAACTCGGCGCTCCAGGGGGCGATGGTCGGCATCTCCTGGGAGATCGACCTCTGGGGTCGCCTGCGCTACGCCCGCAACGCCGCGCAAGAGATCGAGGCGTCGACCGCCGCCGACTTCGCCTTCGCTCGGCAGTCGATTGCCGCCAACGTCGCCCGGACCTGGTTCTCGGCGACGCTCGCCGGCCTGCAGCAAAGGCAGACCGAGGCGATGGTCGCCGCCACTGCCGAGCTGGTGCGGCTCGCCGAGCAGCGCCGGAAGGTGGGCGTCGGCGATGAACAAGAGGTGGTGCTGGCGCGGGCCCAGCAGGTCAATCTGCAGGACTCGGTCGAACAGCTGCGCCTCGTTCGGACCCAGACTCTGCGCGCTCTCGAGCTGCTGCTCGGGCGCTACCCTTCTGCCGAGCTCGCGGCGCGCGCCGACCTGCCGGACCTCCCGGGCGCGGTGCCGGTCGGCCTGCCGCTCGAGATCCTCGAGCGCCGCCCCGACATGATCGCTGCCGAGCGGCGCGTCGCCGCGGCCTTCGACCGCGTCGGAGAGGCCAAAGCGGCCCGGCTCCCCAAGCTGGCGCTCAACGCCAGCGTGAGCGCCATCTCCTCCGACGTCCTCGCGCTCAAGCCCGACTTCGAGAACCCGAGCGGCGGCGTCGGCGCGAAGCTCCTGGCGCCGCTCTATGCGGGCGGGGCGCTGAAGACCCAGGTCGAGATCCGCACTCTGGAGCAGAAAGAGGCGCTTGCCGACTACGCCCGCATGGCGCTGCGCGCCATCGGCGACGTCGAGCAGGCGCTCGCCGCCGCCCAGAACCTCGCGGAGCGCGCGTCGCTGCTCGAGCGGGCGGTCGCGGAGAACCAGCGCGCGCTCGATCTCGCCAACGAGCAGTACCGGGTCGGTCGGGGCGACCTGCGGGCGGTGCGGCAGCAGGAGCTCTCGCTCGAGTCTGCCCGTCTCGCCCTGCTCGCCGTCCGCAGCGCACAGCTCGCCGAGCGGGTGAACCTGCACCTCGCGTTGGGCGGCAGCTTCGAGGCGCCGCCCCCCGCGCCGGAGCAGGCTGAGCCGCCGCCTACTTCCGAGCCAGGCTGATGCAGCGCTTGCCTGGCGCGGGCCTCTGGAGCTCGCTCGCGCGCTTCTGGCAGCGCGACGAGAGCCTCACGGTCCTTCTGGGGCTCCTGCTGGTCTTCGCGTTCGTCCTGCCGCCGCTCGCGCCGCGCGACGGCCCGCGCGGACCGGTCGCCGCCATCTTCTTCTCCTGCGTGCTCGTTGCCGGCGTGACCACGGTGATGCGCCAGAACCGCTGGGCGGTGCGTGGGCTCGCCGCACTCTGTCTCGCCGCCCTTCCGCTGCGTTGGATCGCCTGGCTCGACCCCGACCTGGAGTTCGCGCTGTGGAGCGCCGCGACGGAGACTGTCACCCTGGCCGTGCTGGCGTCCGTGGTCCTCGCCATGGTCCTGCGCCAGGGGACGGTGACCCGGCGGCGGTTGGAGGGGGCCGTCGCCGCCTATCTGCTGCTCGGGCTCGCCTGGGCAAAGGCCTACGAATGGGTGGCGTTGCGCGATCCGGCGGCCTTCGGGGGCGCGATCGCCTCCGATGCCAGCCCTTGGATCTACTACAGCCTGGTGACGCTCACGACGATGGGCTACGGCGACATCACTCCCGTGGCGCCGGCGGCGCGGTCGCTCGCGGTCGCGGAGGCGTTCACCGGCCAGCTCTACCTCGCGATCCTGATCTCGCGCCTCGTCGCGCTGGAGCTGCAGGCGAGACACCGTGATTGAGCCGGAACCCGGACGACGACTCGGGAGGTCCTGCCCCGTGCCGACGCTGACCCCAGGAAACCTGCCATGAACCTCCTGCTCGCGGAAGTGCGCCGCAATCCGCTGCTCTGGCTGCTGGTCTTCGTCCCGACCCTGTTCGCTGCGCAGAGCCTGAGGCCCGGATCGCACACCCTGCTCTTCGTGCTCTCGGTGTTGGCCATCGTGCCGCTGGCCGCGCTGCTCAGCCACGCGACCGAGTCGGTGGCGGCGAGGACGGGCGACGCGGTGGGCGGCCTACTCAACGCCACGCTGGGCAATCTGACCGAGCTGGTCATCGCTCTGGCGGCCCTGCGCGCCGGCCAGTACATGCTGGTCAAGGCTTCGGTCGCCGGAGCGATCGTCACCAACTCGCTGTTCATGCTCGGTGCCTCGTTCCTCTTGGGGGGACTCCGGCACCACGTGCAGGAGTACAACCGGGCGAGCGCCCGCCTGCAGGCGGGACTGCTCTTCCTAGCGACCGTCGCGTTGGCCGTTCCCTCGGCCGTCGCGCAGGCCGATTCCGGAGCGCGGGCGGCGATCGCCGGAACGCTGAGCCTGGGCCTGGCAGTGCTGCTCATCGTGGTCTACGCCCTGGGCATGCTGTTCTCGCTCAGCACGCACCGCGAGCTCTTCCAGAGCGTCGGGCACGCCGAGGAGGGAGAGGCGCCGTGGCCGATCGGTTTCGCGCTCGCCGTGCTGGCCGGGGTCACGGTGTTGGTGGCGCTGGTGAGCGAGGTCTTCGTCGAGTCGGTGCAGGAGGCGGCGGAGGCGTTCGGGATGAGCCCGGCCTTCGTGGGCTTCATCGTCGTGGCGCTGGTCGGTGCGGCTGCGGAGATGGCCTCGGCGTTCTCGGCGGCGCGCAAGAACCGGCTGGACCTGAGCGTCGGCATCGCCTTGGGCAGCGCCTCGCAGATCGCGCTCTTCGTCGCTCCGGTGCTGGTGCTGCTCAGCTATGTCCTCGGCCCGACGCCGATGGACCTGCAGTTCTGGCCAGGCGCCATCGTGATGATGCTGATCGCCACTCTCACCGCGTCGCTGGTGACCAACAGCGGGCGGTCGACCTGGTTCGTCGGGGTGCTGGTGGTGACGGTCTACCTGATCTTCGCCATGACCCTCTATCTGCTTCCGCCGGGCGCCCCAGGAAGCTGAAGCCTGTCCCTCCGAAGCCGGGAGATCTCGCATGTCGAACCGACCCGCAACCGCCACCCAACGAGTCCTCGACCCGGCCGACCGCTTCGAGGAGATCATCTTCGGCCTGATCATGGTGCTGACCTTCACCTGCTCGCTCTCCGTCGCCGAGGCCGATCGTGCCGAGGTGCGCGACATGATCATCGGCGCGCTGGGCTGCAACCTGGCGTGGGGCATCATCGACGGCGCCTTCTACCTCATCGGAGTCATCGTCGAACGCGGGAGGAGCGCCCTGCTGCTGCGCCAGGTGCAGCAAGCCGACGAACCGTCGACCGGGCGCGCCCTGGTCGCCGACTCGCTGCCGCCGCTGGTCGCGGAAGCGCTGGCGCCGGAGGAGCTCGAACGGGTTCGCGCCCTGATCGCGAAGCAGCCGGCACCCCCACCGCGCGTGAAGCTGGCGCGGCAGGATTGGATCGGCGCTCTGTCGGTCTTCCTGCTCGTCTTCCTGTCGACCTTCCCGGTCGTTCTGCCGTTCTTCTTCGCGGAGGAGGTCTACACGGCGCTCCGCATCTCGAACGGCGTCGCGATCGCGTCGATCTTCGGCGCGACCTGGAAGCTCGCCCAGAGCTCGGGTCTGCACCCGTTCCGCACCGCCGCGGCGATGGTCGGCCTCGGCGGCCTGCTCGTCGCGGTGGCCATCGCGCTCGGCGGTTGACGCCCGGGCCGGCGGGAGGCGGACGCGAGGCCGGAGGCCGGGGCGCTTGCCCCGACGCTTCCGAGGCGGTCAGAATAGCCGCAGGCAATATGTCGGATTCGCAACGGGCACTCTGGCGATCCTTCTCCCGTAGCTCTTGGAGAGCGCTCGTCGGGATCGCCATCCTGCTGCTCGGAGGGTCGTCGCGAGCCGCCGCGGAGGACCCGGGCGACGGCCGTCCGGGAGGCGGGACGTCGCCCCGCCGGGTGCTCATCCTGTCGTCCTTCGGCACCGACATGCCGCTCTTCAACCAGGTCGCTTCGACGCTCCGAGCCGAGCTGATTCAGGGCTGGCGCGAGCCCTTCGACATCTACGACCTCGCGCTCGAGCACGCTGGGGCAGAAGACGACGAGCGCCAGGCGCCGTTCCTCGAGTACCTGTCGGCGCTCTTCGCAACGCGCCCGCTCTCTCTCGTGGTGACCTTGGGCGGACCGGCGGCGCGGTTCGCGCATCGTCATCGGGAGCGGCTCTTCCCAGGAATTCCCCTGCTCTACGCGGCGGTCGACGTGCGTGTGCTCGATCCGTCGAAGTTGCTGGACCACGACGCGCACGTACCGGTCGACAATGACATCCCGGGGACCGTGGAGAGCTTCTTGCGTCTGGCGCCGGAGACCGAGCGCCTGGTGGTCGTCGTCGGCAACTCGCCCCTCGAGCGCTTCTGGCGGGGGGAGATCGGTCGGAGCCTCAAGCCCTACGAGGGTCGCCTGCACCTGGAGTGGACCGATCGACGATCGTTGCCGGAGGTCAGCGCCCAAGTCGCTGCCTTGCCGCCGCGTTCGGCGGTCTTCTTCGTATTGCTGCTGGTCGACGGCGTCGGCGTGCCCCACTCCCAAGGACGCGCCCTCACCGCCGTAGCGCAGGCTGCGAGCGCGCCGGTCTTCGCGCTGTTCGATACCCAGATCGGTCAGGGGGTCGTCGGCGGTCGGGTGCTCTCGGTGGAGGAGTTGGGAGAACGGACCGCGGCGGCGACCTCGCGCCTGCTGCGCGGCGAGGCCCCGGCCTCGGTGCGCTATCCACCGCTGCGGCCTGCGAGGTTCGTCTATGACGAACGCGAGCTCGCACGCTGGCACATTTCGCACCGCCGCCTGCCGCCGGGCAGCGAAGTGCGCTTCGTGCGCCACTCGCTCTGGTCGACGTACCGCTGGCCCATCGTCGGGGTCCTGGCGCTGGTGGGACTCGAGACGGCACTGATCGTCGGGCTGGTCGCGCAGCGCACTCGTCGGCGCGCCGCCGAGCAGGAGGTACGCGCTCTGCACGGCAGCCTGCTCACCACTTACGAGCAGGAGCGCAGCCGGCTGGCGCGCGAACTGCACGACGACGTCACCCAGCGGCTCGCACGGCTGGCGATCGACGCGGCGCAGCTGGAGCGCCAGCGCCCGGTCCTGGGCGACGACGGCATCGCGACCCAGATGCG
>CAZPZW010000108.1:0-1349 GCA_964591165.1 uncultured Thermoanaerobaculia bacterium
GGCGGCTACTACGGCTACGGCTGGGGCGGCGCCTGGGGCGGCTACGAGGTGCGCACCGACACCTACGTCTTCATCGAGACCCTGATCTACGATCTGAAGCAGAACAAGCTGGTGTGGGCCGGACAGACCAAGACGATGAACCCGTCGGACGTCGAGGGATTCGTCGGCGAGCTGGCGAAGGCGGTGTCGAAGGAGCTGCAGAAGTCCGGGCTGGTGGCGGCCAAGTAGAGAGCCGGATTCCGGCGGGTGGCGTCGCCCGGGGGCCACGCCGCCGCCGGGCGGCGCGACCGGCGACAGGAAGGAGGCAAGCGTGAAACGAGGCATCGTGTGGCTCGCTCTGGTGGCCGCGCCGCTCCCGGCGGACGAGGTCTATCTCAAGGGCGGCGGCCAGATCTCGGGCGCCATCGTCGCGCGCTCGGCAGACTCGGTGGAGGTCGACATCGGCGGCGGGACCCTCACGGTCCAGATGTCGACCGTGGTCCGCATCGAGGAGAGCACCTCGCCGCTCCAGGAGTATCGCGCGCGGGCGGCGGAGCTCCCGTCGGAGGATTCGGAAGCCTGGCGCGAGCTGGCGCACTGGGCGGAGGATCAGGCGCTCTCGACCCAGGCGCGCGAGGCCTACCGGCAGGTGCTGGAAATCGTGCCCGGCGACCCGGAGGCCAATCGGGCGCTCGGCATGGTCGAGCTCGACGGCCAGTGGGTCACCGAAGAGGAGAGCTATCTCGCCCGCGGCTTCGTCGAGTTCGAGGGCGAGTGGATGATGCCGGCCGAGCGGCAGGCGATCCTCGAGGACCGGCGGGCCCAGGAGGCGGCGGAGCGCCAGGCGATGGCGGCCCAGATCCAGGCCGACCAGGCAGCGGCCCAGGCGCGCGCGGCCCAAGAGGCGGCCGAGGACGACGAATTCTGGGACGACAACCTGCCGCAGCTCGGGGATCCGGTCTACTGGGGCTACGGCTACGGGCCGGCGTATTGGCCCACCGTGCCGGTCCAACAGCCACGGCCGGGGCGTCCGGCCACCCTTCCGGCGCGAGGAGGTCGGCGATGAGAGGCGGAGCTCCGATGAGTCGATTCCTGCGTGCGCTTCCGCTCTGCGCGGCGCTCGTCGCGGCCTGTGCTTCGCCCCCGCCTTCGCCGGTCGACCAGGTCGTCGACGCGCACCTCGCGGCGCGCGGTGGCAAGGCGAAGCTGCAGGCCCTGCGGGCGGTCCGCGAGACCGGCACGGCGACCGCGAGCGACGGTCGGGTCGCCAAGGTCGTGCGCGAGATTCAGCGCCCGGGCCGCTTCCGGCTCGAGTTCACCTACCAGGGGACGAAGAGCGTCTTCGCGAACGACGGCGAGAAGGGCTGGCA
>CAZPZW010000108.1:1449-4167 GCA_964591165.1 uncultured Thermoanaerobaculia bacterium
ACGGTGCTCGAGAGCACCTTCTCGGACTTCCGGGAGGTGGGCGGGATCGTCTTCCCGCACCGCATCGAGACGCATGTGAAGGACCGGCCGCAGACGCTCAAGATCGTGGTGGAGAAGATCGAGCTCGACCCCGAGCTCGACCCGGCGCGTTTCCGGATGCCGACCTAGGGCCGGGGCGCGGACCGGTACGGGCTGGGAAGGCGGTGCACCGCCCCCAGGGGGCCGCGGAGCTCGGAAGGCCGGGCCGCGCGGCCTTCGCGTCCGGCAGCCGGGGAGAGAAGGGGCAGGCTAGAATCCTCACCGAAACGGTCCGCGCATCCAGGACCGTCGCATCTAATTGGTGTCCGACCCTAACCCTCGAGGAGATGAAGATGTCGAAGCGTATCGCCGGAACTGCCGTGCTGGGACTCGCCCTACTCCTGCTCGTCGCCGGGAGCCCGAGCCCGCTTCGCGCCGAAACCACCCCGACGCAGGCGACCCGCGCCGAGCTGGTCACCCTGACCGGAGAGGTGTTGGCGCTCGATCTCACGACGCGCGAGATCACCCTGCTCGGCCCGCTCGGCGGCACGGTCGCGGCCACCGTCGACCCGCAGGTGAAGAACCTTCCCCAGGTGAAGGTCGGCGACCTGGTCGAGCTCTCGTACTACCAGTCGGTCGCCATCTCGGCGCACAAGGCCGGCGAGCCCAATCCGCTCTTCACCGGCGGCGAGGCGTCGTCGGCGGCGCCCGGCGAGCGTCCGGCGGCCGACATCTCGAAGCAGAAGAAGGTGACCGTGACCGTCGTCTCGGTGGACGTCGAGAAGCGGATGCTGGTCGTCCAGGGTCCGGACGGCACGCTCTTCTCGAGCGAGGTCGAGCGCCCGGAGTTCGCGGTCAAGTTGAAGAACCTGAAGGCGGGCGACAAGCTCGACGTGGTGGTCACCCAGGCCCTGGCGATGAGCGTCACGCCGGCGGCGCCGGGGAGCAAGCCCTCCGCGGCCTATGCCGCCGGGACGCTGGTGGTCGACCGGGGTGAGGTGCTGCAGGCGGTCGGCACGACTCTTCTGCTGCGCAACGAGCGCGGGCGGACGGTGCGCGTCAAGGTCGACCCGACGTACAAGTTCTCGGTCGACGGCAAGGAGGTCTCGGTCTACGACCTCAAGCCCGGCACCCGCCTGACCCGCACGGCGTTCCGCGTCACCGACGTCGAGTACGTCGCGGCGCCCTGAGACGAATCGGGAACCGGGGCTCCCCGGCGCCCGCCGAGGCGCTCCGGCCCCGTGGCAGGACCTCGGTGCCCGACGGTGCACTGAGCGAATGGAGGGAATTGACGGAGAATCAAGCGGACTCCTCCTCTTCGGAGGAGCGGCCCGCCCGGCTCTGGGTGACGTCGACTGGGCTGTCCCGAGCCCGGGGGCCTGCGCCCACAACCGAATCTGATCTCGGAGGCAGACGATGAACACGACGAAATCGAAGATCGCGATCGCCGCCCTGGTGGCGCTCACCCTGTTGGCGGCTCCGGTGCTCGCCGGAGAGCGGCTCTACGACCCGGAGATGCGGCGGCTCATCGACACCGCCTACAAGCAGCTCGACGACTTCACCGACGAGATGGGCAGCAAGGCGAAGAACGCCAAGGTCACCAACGCCGCCGGCGTGACCACCGACATCTCGGACTTCATCGCCGACTTCAAGGCCGAGGGCAAGCGGCTGCGCGAGCGCTTCAACTCGGACGACGCGGCGACCACCAACGCCCTCGAGTTTCTGAAGAAGGCGAAGGCGGCCGATGGGTTCGTCGGGCGCCACCCCGGTTTCACCGACGCCGACAGCGAATGGGCCAGGTTCCGGCCGACGCTGGGTTCCCTTGCCGGGGCCTACAACATCGACTGGGACTCGGATCCGGCGAACTGGAAGGCGGTGCGCATGACCGATCGCCAGGTCAAGGATCTCCTGGGCACCGTCGAACGGCAGATCAAGGACGCCGGCAAGGCGCTCGACTCCGCGGCCAAGGCGGCCGGCGTCGACAAGGCGGCGGCCAAGGGCCTCAAGAGCTCGGTCGCCGGCTTGGGCTCGAGCGCCAAGGCGCTGAAGGGAAGCTTCGCCAAGCAGGCGCCGGTCGGCGAGAGCGTGAGCGGCCTGCTGGCGAAGGCCACGTCGGTCGGCGAGACCGCGGGGACGTTGGGCATCGCGGAGGCCGCCAAGGGCGCCTGGGCGCCGCTCGAGAAGTCGCTCGGCACCCTCGCTGCCGCCTTCGGCAAGAGCTGAGGCTGGCCGGTCGGAACGGGGTCGGTCAGCTCGCGGCGTGCACGCAGCCGGCGAGCTGACCGTCGATCCCGCGGATGTGGTGGACCAGCCAGTCGGTGAGCTCCTGGTACATGCGGAGCGCGATCTCCTCGGAGCCTCCGCTCTGGCGATACTCGCTGTCGAAAGCCTGGAAGGTCGCGAGAAACTGGCCGTGCGCCGCCTTGTTGGCCCCCGCCACCGGGCAGCGAAAGCGCTCCATGCACAGCTCCTCGCGCCCGAAGTGCCACTCCGCGTAGTACTTGACCAGATCCAGCGCGCGGCGGATGGTGCTCGCCCCCTGGCCGCTCGTGATGGCGTCCGCCAGGTCGTTGATGACCTCGAACAGGTACTTGTGCTGGGCGTCGATCGCCAGCACCCCGGACTTGAACGAATCGTCCCAGACGAGCTTCTTTGCCACGGCCATTCCGTGCCCCTTGTTCGATCGCCGCTGCCCGGCGG
>CAZPZW010000108.1:4267-7065 GCA_964591165.1 uncultured Thermoanaerobaculia bacterium
AGGCAACCGACGCTCGCGATCCTCACCGGCGGCGGCGACGTCCCGGGGCTCAACCCCGCGATCCGCGCCCTGACGGTGCGCGCCCTGCGCGAGGGCTACCGCGTGCTGGGCATCCGCCGCGGCTGGGCCGGCCTGATCGAGCACGACCGGGATGCGGCGGCGACCAGTCCGGAATGGGTGATCCCGCTCAGCGAGGACGTGGTCAACAAGGTCGGCCGGACCGGCGGCACCTTCCTCCACACCTCCCGCACCCGCCCCTCGCACGTGCCCCAGGTCAACGTGCCGGCGCACCTGCGGGCGCGCTACGGCGAGGAGAAGAACGACCTCACGGCCGAGGTGCTGGCGAACATCGAGCATCTCGGCATCGACGTCCTGGTGCCGATCGGCGGCGACGACACCCTCTCCTACGGCGTCCGCCTCCACCAGGAGGGGGTGCCGGTCATCGCCATCCCCAAGACGATGGACAACGACGTCCCGGGGACCGACTACTGCATCGGGTTCTCCACCTGCGTCACCCGGACGATCGAGATGACCCACGCGCTGCGCACCAGCGCCGGATCGCACGAGCGCTTCCTGGTGATCGAGGTCTTCGGCCGCTACGCCGGCTTCACCGCCCTCCTGCCCACCATGGCCGGGGCGGCCAACCGCTGCGTGATCCCGGAGCACGAGTTCGACATCGGGCAGCTCTGCGAGCTGCTGGCGGCCGACCGGTCGTCGAATCCGAGCCACTACAGCGTGGTCCTGGTCTCCGAGGGGGCGAGGATCGCCGGCATGGCGGAGATGAAGTTCTCGGGCAACGAGTCGGACGCCTACGGGCACAAGAAGCTGGGCGGCATCGGCGACCTGGTCTCCGAGAAGCTCAAGGAGCTCTCGCCCAAGTTCTGCGGCGGGCGGAGGATCAACGTGATCAACCAGCGCCTGGGCTACCTGGTGCGCTGCGGCGACCCGGATGCGCTCGATTCGATCGTCCCCATGGCGTTCGGCAACCTGGCGCTCGATCTCATCCTCGACGGCATCTCGGGGCGTCTGGTCAACGTGCGCAACGGGCGCTACGACAACGTCCCGATCGACGTCGTGACCAGCCGCAAGAAGGTGGTCGACGTGGAGAAGTACTATCTGCCGGAGCGGCTCCGGCCGCGTTACGAGCATTTCGAGAATCGTCCGCTCTTCATCATGACGAGCGACTAGAGCCTGCGCCGCGCTACACCCCGGGGGCCGGGCGCGGCAGCAGGCGCGGGAAGTATCGGGAGATCGAACGATGACCAGTCGCCGCCGCAGTGCGCTCGTGTTCGTGCTGTCCTTCCTCGCCGCGGCGTCCTGGCTCGCGGCGCAGGCCTCCAGCAACGCGCCGTCGGGCGGCGCGAAGGCCAAGCCCGCGGAGGCCGTCAAGCTCTCCCCCTATCGCGACCTGAGCTATCGCGGACTGGCCTCGGGCGAGGTCCAGCTCGCCAGCGGAACCTGGACGGGCACTCCGGCGCCGGGTGGCGAGAGCACCCCTCGCGTCGACCTGATTCCGCTCGCCCCGGTGCTCGTCGATCTCGACGGCGACGGCCAGCGCGAGGCGGTGGTGGTGCTCGCCGAGCAGTTGGGGGGCTCCGGGACCTTCCTCTACCTCGCGGTGGTGAACCGTCGCGACGGGGAGTACCGCAACACCTCGACGATTGCGCTCGGCGACCGGGTGCAGCTGCGCGATCTGACCTTCGGCAGCGGCCTGCTGATCGTGGATCTGGTGGTCGCCGGCGCCGAGGATCCCCTCTGCTGCCCGACCCAGCGAGAGCGGCGGCACTACGATCTCGTCGACGGGCAGCTGGTGGAGCTGAAGAAGTTCGCCATGGGCGCCCACTCGCTGGCCGACCTGGAGGGCGTCGTCTGGTCGCTCGACGTGCCGGCGGGCGGCGAGGTGGACGACAAGCGCCCTACGCTGCGCTTCGAAAAGGGCCGGGTCTACGGCGATGGCGGGTGCAGCAGGTACGCCTCGACGGCCACCGGCGCCAAGCCGGGGGAGATCGCGATCGCCCCGGTGCGTGCGCTGAAACGCGCCTGCAGGAGTCCCGAGACGCTCGCCAACGAGGCGCAGTTCTTCGCGCGCCTCCAAGGCGCGACGGCCTACTCCTGGTCGGCCGGGCGCCTGCAGGTTGACTACACGGTCGAGGGCGTCGCGGGCCGGCTCCTCTTCCTCCCCAAGCGCTGACCCGCCGGCGTGCCGCGCTGTGCCCTGGGGCGCCGCGGCGCGGATGGACTATTCTCCAGGCTCGAACGGGCCGCCGCCCGGCCCTTGAAAGGAAGCGATGATCCGTCATCTGACCCTCGCCGTGTCCCTGCTGCTGCTCTTCGCCGCCGCCGCCGAAGCGGCGTCGATCGAGACCAAAGCGGCTCCCGGAGTCGACTTCGCGAGCTTCTCCACCTATCGCTGGGAGAAGGCCGAAGGTCCGGGCGCCCCCGATTTCGACCGGGTGCTGCGCAACGCCGCGGACGCCGAGCTGGCGAAGCAAGGGCTGCGCAAGGTGGGCGACGACCAGGAGGCCGACCTCCTGCTGCGTTACAACGCCGGCCTGGTGGACTCGCTGGTGGCCGGCGTCGCGGTGACCGCCGGCTGGTGGGGGGACCTGATCGCCTATCCGGCGGGAGAATCGCGCACCACCGGCGGACTGGTCATGATCCTCAGCGCGGCGAAGAGCGGCGAGGTGGTGTGGACCGGTTGGAAGGTGCAGCGTGGCACCAACGTGAACGCGCCGATGGTGATGCGCGACCGCGCGCCGAAGTGGGCGCGGCAGATTCTCGGCAAGTACCCGGACTGA
>CAZPZW010000108.1:7165-9832 GCA_964591165.1 uncultured Thermoanaerobaculia bacterium
CGGGTGGCGAGAAGCTCCGCCAGCTCGCGGTGGCCCTCCGGCGAGTAGTGCCCATCCGCGGGCAGGAAGCAGCTCTCGCAGCCGGCGAAATCCTCCCGCGTGTCGAAGAGCGGCAGGCCGGCCTCGGCCGCCGCGTCGGCGAGCAGCGCGATCGCCCGCTCCTGCTCGTCGTTCCAGTGCCGTCGTTCGGCGCCCGCCGAGAGGTAGACCAGGTGCAGGCGGGCGCCGGCGTCGCGGGTCCGCAGGGCGAGATCGGTGAGCAGGCGGCGGTAGTAGGTCGTGAAGATCGCGCGCTGCTCCGCGGAGCGCAGCGGGAGCAGGAACTCGGGCGCGGCGGGCTCGGCGGCGGCCCAGGCGGGGGTGGCCAGCGAGATCGGGCCGAGGGCGCTGCGCGCGATGCCGCGCAGCAGCCGGATCGAGGGCAGCGTCGCGACCCAGCGTCGCACGCGATTGGGCTGGCGTTCGGCGAGCGTCCCCGCCCAGTGGCGGATCGCCGCGTAGTCGTAGGCGAGCTCCGGCGCCTGCGCGATCTCCTCCGCCGTGCGATAGACGGTGAGATCGTGGAAGTCATTGAGGAAGACCGCCAGCACGACGTCGCGCGGCGCGAGCTCCGCGAGCCAGGTGCGAAGGAAGACGTACTCGTCGAGCAGGCAGGCGCCCTGGCGCCCCAGGTTGTAGGCTCCGAGCCCCCACTCGGCGCGCAGGAAATGCGCCACCGTCTCCGTCTCCTCGACGCCGTGCCCGTAGATCAGCGAGTCGCCGAGCAGCAGCAGATCGTGCGGCGCGCCCTCGGGGTTGCGGAAGCCCCGCGCGTCGGTCGCGTGCCGCCAGCGGTAGCCGTTCCAGGCGGTCTCGGTGGTGTATCCCGGCCACATGAAGTGCACCCGGGAGACCGGGTCGCGGACGTAGATGCCGCCGGTGAACACGCCGTAACGCGAGAAGACGTAGTTGGCGAGCCGGGGTCCGGGGAGCGAAGGGAAGAGGCGGAGGACGAGGTCGAGCAGCGCCAGCCCGAAGACGACTGCGGCGAGGGTGAGCAGCGCGGTGCGCCGAGCCGTCGAGGACACGTCGGGGAGCCTTGCGGTTCAGCGTCCGGATTGCTTGCGCAGCTGGAGAAGCGCCTCGAGCTCCGGAATCGCCCGCAGATCGCGATCCCTGCCGGCGGCTCGTTTCGCCCGGATGAGCGCCTCGAGAGTCAGGACGCGGATTGGCTGGCCGGCGATCTCGACGGTCTCGCTCGCAGCGCTCACCTCCGACCAGCTTCCCACGCCTGAGACCTCCCGCAGCAGGTCGAGCCAACCCAGGTCGGTGACCAGCAGCAGGTGACGAAAAGGCACGAAGCGCTCCGGCTCGCCGGTGAGCGGTGGTTGCTCCGGGTGTTGGCGAAATCTCGGGTTCAAGGAGCGCAGCGCTGGCAGGAGCCGCGCGAACGACTCACGGGTGAACGGGATGCAGAGATCGAGATCGCGGGTCGTGGTGGCCGAGCCGTGAAGCACTGCGGCGACGCCGCCGATCACCACCAACTCGACGCCGGCGTCAGCGAGCTTCTTCAGCAGCGCGTCGTTGGTCTGCATGTCGGGTGGCGTCGGCTGGGCGTGCCGCGAGGAGGAAGGCGAGAAACCGGTCGTGCTGCCGGAGTCGCTCGAGCGGAGTCAGCGCGAGGGCGGCAAGCAGCAGCGAGGCATCGACCTCGGAGCGCAGCGCCTCGTCCTGGAGGGCTTGAATCTCCTCGTCCAGAGAGCCCCGCGTGCGGTCGTTCATGTCCAGATCCTAGCGGGTTGCGGGACCGGAGGTGGGAGGCGCCTAGCGGCGCCGGCCGAGCTGCACGAACTCGAAGCCGAAGCGCCCTTTGACGCAGAGGTTGCCGTGGGTGACCGAGTTCTCGAGCGGCGAGGTCGTCTTGACGATCCGCTCGTCCTGGACGTGCACGGTGAGGGTGCAGCCGACGCCGCAGTAGCCGCAGATCGTGTCGGTCTGGGTCTGCTCCTCGGGCCGCCACTCCCCGGCCTGACGCAGCTCGTACTCGGGGCTCGCCATCAACGCGCCGGTGGGGCAGACCGCGATGCAGTTGCCGCAGTAGACGCAGGCCGAGAGCGGCAGCGGAACGTCGCGCTCGGTCGAGATGTGAGCGTCGAAGCCCCGCCCGGCGACCGCGATCGCGAAGGTGTTCTGGGCGTCGACGCCGCAGGCCTCGACGCACTTGTAGCAGAGGACGCACTTCGCGTAGTCGCGGACGTAGAGCGCGTTGTCGATCTTCGCCGGCTTGGCGACCGTCGCCGCGTGTCCGACGCCGCCGAAGCGCAGGGGATCGGCGCCGTAGGCCGCCATGGTCTCGGCGAGCCCGGGGGCGGTGGAGAGATCGACCGACGAGGCCAGCAGCTCGAGGACCAGCTTGCGCGCCAGGCGGACGCGCGGCGAGTCGGTCGCGAGCTTCATCCCGGGCTCGACTCTCCGCGAGCAGGCGGGAACCAGGGCGCGCGCGCCCGCCATCTCGACCACGCAGACGCGACAGGCGTTGACCGGGGTCAAGGTCTCGAGGAAGCAGAGCGTCGGCACGTCGATGCCCTGCTCGCGGCAGACCTCGAGAATCGTCGCCCCCCGCGCGGCTTCGACCTCGCGGCCGTCGATGGAGAGGCGGAGCCGCTCCCGCGGCGCGGCCGGCGGCGC
>CAZPZW010000109.1:0-2486 GCA_964591165.1 uncultured Thermoanaerobaculia bacterium
CGAAGACCCAGAGCGCGGGCTCCGGGATCCGGCCGAAGGTCGGCCGCACCGAGCGCAACCAGCCGAAGACCAGGCCCATGATCAGGGCTCCGCCGCTCGCCGTGAGGCTGATCGGAAGGCTCCCGACATGGAAGGTCAGGGCCCCGAAGAGCCCGCCCAGGAGGATTCCCAAGCCGACGAACACCACGTCGGTCTCGCTCGACGGGCGCTCGGCGTAGCCCAACGCCCGACCCGCACGCTCGACGTCCCGCTCGGCGCCCATCACCCGCAGCAGGTCGCCACGGTTGACCACCGTACCCTTGGCGAACGGAATCTCCTCGCCGCCGCGGATCAGCTTGTGGAGAATCACACCGCGGCCGTGCTCCTCGGCGACCTCGGCGAGCGACCGCTCGGCCACCTCCTTGCGGGTGACCACGATGTCCAGCGCCGCCACCGGGAAGTCGAGCAGCTCGCGATCCTCGATCTCGTCGCCGAGCGGCGCGCCGTCGCTCAGGATGACCGCGCGGCGGGCGCTCCAGGCCACGACGTCGCCGGCCGCCAGCGTCGTCTCCGGGGTGACCTCGAGGATCCGCCCGGCGCGGCGGATGCGCTGGACGAAGACCCTGGCCGGATCGAACGAAGCCTCCGCCTGCGCCACCGTGCGGCCGGCGAAGCTGGCCGGAAGGCGGCAGGCGCGGGTGTCCCATGCGAAGTAGGCCGAACGCGTGCCGCTCTTCTCCTCCGACCCGCCGCCCGCGCCCGCAGTCTCGAGCTTGCGGGCCTCGGCCTTGAGGTCGACGCGCAACAGGCGAGGCGCGAGGCTGGAGAGGAACCAGACCACGAAGCTCGTCCCGACCAGGTAGCTGACCGCGTAGGCGACCGGGATGTCGTTCATCTGCCGGACCTTCTCGGCGTCGGGGAGGGCGAGATTGGAGATCGCGTTGCCGGCCGTGCCGATGACGGTGGACTCGGTGAACGCGCCGGCGAGCAGTCCTGCCGCGATGCCCATGTCGTACCCCATGAGCTTCGCGGCGACCACCGTCGTCGCCAGGCTGACCAGGCAGAGCACCACCGTCAGCGTCGCCTGCGCGAGCGCGTTCTTGCGCAGGCCGCGGAAGAACTGCGGCCCGACCTTGTAGCCGGTCGCGAAGAGGAAGAGGTCGAAGAAGACCAGCTTGACCAGGGGGTGGATTTCGACCTGGAGCTGCCCGACCAGGACGCCGGCGAGCAGGGTGCCGACGACGTTGCCGAGGCGGAAGCTCCCGATGCGCAAGCGGCCGATCACGAAGCCCATGGCCAGCGTGAGGAAGATGGCGAGCTCCGGATTCTCGCGAATCGACCGAACGATCCAGTCCATGGGGCGCTCCTTGGACCGGATGATACCGCCCCGGGGGGTCGTACGGTCCCGAGCCGGCGTCGAATCGGCAGGCGCGAGCACGCCGAATCCCGGGGGGCGGAGCGGACGGCGCTAGACTGCCCTTCTTAATGTCACCGCTCACGACGCCCGAAGTGGCTGCCATCTTTCGCCGAGCCGCAACGACGGCCCGACGCAGCTGGCGCCCCCTGCTGGTGACCGACCTCGCCTACAAGCTCCTGGCCTTCGCGATCCTGACTCCCCTGGTGGGACTGGCCCTGCGCGCCGGTGTCTGGCTCTCCGGCCGGTCGGTCCTCGCCGACCAGGAGATCCTCTTCTTCGCCCTCCGCCCGCTCGGCCTGCTGGTCGTGCTCGCCGTCGCCGCGCTCGCGCTCGCCATCGTCGCCCTCGAGCAGGCGAGCCTCATGGCGATCGGCGCGGGCGCGGCCGCCGGGGTCCAGTTCTCCGTCGCGCAAGCGCTGCGCTGGGCCGCCGGTCGCGCGCCCCGGGTGGTGGTGCTCGCCCTGCGGTTGGTCGGACGCACGCTCGCGCTCGCTGCGCCCTTTCTGGCGGGAATCGGCATCGTCTACTACGCGCTGCTGCGCGAGTACGACATCAACTTCTATCTCGCCGAGAAGCCGCCGGCCTTCCTCGCCGCCGTGGGCCTCGTCGTTCTGCTCGTCATCGCGCTGCTCCGCGTACTGGTACCGCGGGTCGTCGGCTGGTCCCTGGCGCTGCCGCTGGTGCTCTTCGAGCGGGTGCCACCCCGGAGCGCGCTGGCGGAGAGCGCGCGGCGCGTCGCTGGCGCGCGCAAGGCGGCGACCCTCCTGCTCGCTCTCTGGGCCGCCGGCGCGCTGCTGCTCTCGCTCACCCTGCCGCCGCTCTTCTTCGCCCTCGGGCGAGCGGTGGCGCCCTACGGCCTGAACAACGTCGGCCTCGTGCTCTCCCTGATGCTCGTCCTCGTCGTGCTGTGGGCCGTGACCAACGTGCTGGTGAGTTGGGTCAACGCGTCGGCCTTCGCCTTGCTGCTGGTGGAGCTGTTCAAGCACTGCGGCGGCAGCGGCGACGGCACGCTCGCAGCCCTGGCGTCCGAGCCGGCCCGCTTCCGGGCCCGCCTCGACCGCTTCTCCCTGACCCGGCTCCTGGTCGTGCT
>CAZPZW010000109.1:2586-9816 GCA_964591165.1 uncultured Thermoanaerobaculia bacterium
GCGAGGTGCTCGTCCGGCGCGCCCGGCTGAGCTCGCTCGAGCGCATTCTCGTCGGCCTCGCCTTCTACTTCGGCGCCGCGGCCCCGGACCTCCCGGCGGATGAATCCGGTGCCTGAAGCGGCTCCGGTGCGGCCGACCTGGCCGCGGCGAAGCGCGCGCGGCTCGAACGACGACGGGATAAGCTGAACCCGGTCGATCCGCCATGAGAGACCGCCGGCTCACCCTTCTCCTCTTGCTACTGACCTGCACCGCCGTGGTCGTCTCCGCGCCAGCCGCGCTCCGCGCTGCGCTCGCCCGCGGTGAGCTCTACCTCTTCACTTCGAGCCTGTTCGGCGACATCCCGCTGCGGCTGGCGGGCCCGGGACGCTTCCGGTTCCTCGTTCAACCGCTGGTCGCGACCCTGCTCGGAGCGCGCGACGGCCGGGCGGACGCACGCGCCGGGAGAGCCTCCTACCTTGCCGAGATCTTCACCAGCCGGGCGCGGCGCCGCGCCACCCTGCGGGGCAGCCTAACCTCGATCGCCAACCTGGTGCTGATGGCGATCCTGTTCGACTTCGTCTTCCAGTGGGTGATCCTCGGCATCGCCTATCCCGGCGCCGCGTTCGTCGTCGGCCCGGTCCTCATCTGCGCTCCCTATGTCCTCGCCCGGACGGTCATGCACCGTGTGACCAGGACGCCGCCCGACAGCTGACCGCACGGACCAGAGTGGAAGCGATCCGCCGTCAGGCGTCCCGCGGCGGCACGCGGTAGACCATGGCGTTGCAGTTCATGCCTGCGCCCACCGAGGCGAAGACCAGCAGGTCGCCCGGCGAGATGGTGTGGCCCTCGATCTCGCCCCGTTCCAGCAGGTCGAGCAGGGTCGGGATGGTCGCCACCGAGCTGTTGCCCAACCAGGCGATGGTCATCGGCACCAGCTGCTCGATCTCTTCGCTGGTCACGTCGCTCCGGCCGGCGAGCTCGAAGACTCGGCGGACGATCGCCTCGTCCATCTTGGCATTGGCCTGATGGATGAGGATCTTGCTCACCTCGGCGAGGCCGACACCGGCGCGCTCGAGGGCGCGCAGCACGACTTCGGGCACGGCGTGGCAGGCGTACTTGTAGAGCTTGCGCCCCTCCATCTTGAGGAAGAGCTCGCGACCGGGACGCTCGGCGTCGTGCGACTCGCCCATCCAGAGCAGCCGGGCGTGGTCCTTCGCGTCCGACCGGGTGGCCGAGCCGAGGATCCCGACCGGGCGGCCGCCGTCCGCCGGGCGCGCCTCGAGGATCGTCGCGCCCGCGCCGTCGGCGTAGATCATGCCGTCGCGATCGTGCGGGTCGAAGATGCGCGACAACGTCTCGGCGCCGATGACCAGGGCCCGGCGAGCGTCACCCAGGCGGAGCGCGTCGTGCGCGAGCAGCACTCCCTGCAGCCAGCCCGGGCAGCCGAAGGCCACGTCGAAGGCGATCGACCAGGGGTTCGCGATGCCCAGCCCCTGCTTGACGCGCGCCGCGAGACTGGGCACGAAGTCGGAGCGGCGATTGTCGGCGGCCACGTCGCCGAAGTTGTGCGCCACGATGATCCGGTCGAGGCTCTCGGGGTCGATTCCGGAGCGCTCGAGCACCGCGCGCGCGGCAGCGAGCGCGATGTCGGAGGTCAGCTGGTCGTCTTCGACGTAGCGCCGCTCGCGGATGCCGGTGATCGCCTCGAGCTGGGCGACGATCTCCGCGTTCGATTTCTCGAACGGCCGGCCTGCCGAATCGAGCAGCGTGCGGTCGAGAAAGTCCGAGTTCGGCACCACGCGCGTCGGCACGTAGCTGGCGTTCGCTGCAATGACGGTGCGGGACGGCGAGGGCATCGTTCTCGTCTCCGAACGGGTTGAAGAACGCCATTCTCACCCAAGCGACCCGCCAGAACTGCCAGGAATCCGTCAGATCCGCGTCAGCTTCGACACCTCCCCGGTTCGCCGCGAGCCCGGCGAGGGGATCAGTACGTGGCCAGCAGGCGGCAGGCCTGGGCCTTGAAGACGAGGAAGACCTCGGCGCCGGGCGCGAGCGCGAGCTCGCGGCAGGCCCGACGGCTGACGATCACGTGGACCGGACGTCGCTCGCGCCCGAGGCGCGCGGTGACCGCGATGGCGGCGTGCGGATCGCCGGGCGGCGAGGCATGGACCTCGCCGATCGTCGCCGCGAGGACGTTCTGTGCCGACAGTCCCACCGCGCGACCCCGCGCCAGGAGGATGTCGGCGGCGCGCAGCTCGATCGCCACCCGCTGCCCGACGGCGAAGCTCCCCACGTCGGCGATCTCGACGCGGAGCCCGGGCTCCACCTCGAGGGCGGCGAGCGACTCCCCCACTTCGACGACCGTCCCGTGGAGGACGTTGACGATTCCCTCCCTGCCGATCGCGTCGCTGTGCACCGCGCCGCCGAACACCTCGTGCGTTCCGCCGCGCGCCACGATGCGCCCCTGATCGAGCACGCAAATCTCGCTGGCGAGCAGCGACATCTCGGAGGGGTCGTGCGAGACGTGCAGCGTGGGGATGGCGAATTCTTCGCGCACGCGCAGGAGATAGGGCAGGATCCGCCGGCGCAAGGCGAGGTCGAGGCTGGCCAGCGGCTCGTCGAGGAGCAGCAGATCGGGCGCCGAGCAGAGCGCGCGGCCGAGGGCGACCCGTTGCCGCTCACCGCCCGAGAGCTCGCTCACGGGCCGGCGCGAGAGAGCCGCGAGCTCGAGCACCTGCAACACCCGCTCGGGCGCCAAGCGCAGCGGCGAGCGCCGCGCCCGCCGCTCGCCGACCCGCAGGTTGGCGAGGACGTCGAGATGCGGGAAGAGCAGCAGCTCCTGGGGAACGTAGCCCACGCCGCGTTCCTCCGGCCGGAGGCAGACTCCACGGGCGCTGTCGAGCCAGGTCCTGCCCCCCACTTCGATCCGCCCCCGCGCCGCGCGACGAAGCCCGGCCATCGTTTCGAGCAGCGTCGTCTTGCCGGCGCCCGAGGGCCCGAACAGGCCGAGCGCCGGCTCGTCGGTTTCCCAGGCGATCGCCAGGGTGAAGTGGCCGCAGGGGACCTCGAGCGCGAGGCGGATCCCGGCGCTCATCGGCGGGAGCGCTCCTTGCGCAGCAGCGCCTCCACCGTCCATAGCGCGGCGAAAGCGAGCACCACGGTGATGCCGACCAGAGTCATGGCTTCCGCGTCACGCCCCACCTGCAGATCGCTGAAGATGGCGAGCGCCAGGGTCTGGGTCTTGCCGGGGATGTTGCCGGCCACGATCACCGTGGCGCCGAACTCGCCGAGCGCGCGGCTGAAGCCGAGCACCGCGGCTGCCGCGAGCCCCCGCCGCGCGAGTGGCAGGGTCACCGTCCGAAAGGTCCGCACCGGCCCCAGCCCGAGCGTTCGCGCCATCGCCTCCAGCCGCGGATCGACCGACTCGAAGGCGAGGCGCGCGGCGCGCACGACGAGCGGCAGCGCCATCAGCGCCGAGGCGATCACCGCACCCTTCCAGGTGAACAGCAGGTCGAGGTCGAAGCCCAAGGTCCGCTCGCCGAGCGGGCCGTCGCGCGCCAGCAGGCGCAAGAGCAGGAAGCCGACGGCGGTGGGAGGCAGGACGAGCGGCAACGAGGTCACCGTCTCGAGCAGCGCCTTGCCCCGCACCTCGTGGCGCGCCAGCAGCCAGCCGAGCAAGATCCCCGGGGGGAGAATCACCGCGGTCGCCCAGAAAGCGACCTGGCCGCTCAGGGCGAGGGCCGACAGGGCGCCCGCGCTCACGGCGCGCTCGCGCGCACGACGAAACCGAAGCGCGCGAAGCCTCCGGCCGCCTGCGGACCACAGAGCCAGGCCGCCACTGCGCGCGCCGACGCGACCTGCGGGCGCCCGGCCAGGGCGGCGACAGCGTAGGAGATGCGTGGGCTCTCCGCGAGCGGGACTTCGAAGGCGACCCGCACCCGCCGGGAGAGGGCCGCATCCGTGCGATAGACGACGCCGGCGTCGATCGCACCGCTCTCCACCGCCACCAGGGCGGCCCGCGCGTCGAGCGCCGGCACCACCCGCCCGGCGACCGCGCTCCAGATCCCGGCGGCTGTGAGCCAAGCCTTGGCGTACTTGCCGGCCGGCACGGCCTCGGGATCGGCGAGCGAAAGACGCTCGATCGCCGGCAGAGCCAGGTCGGATGCGGAGCGGATCGCCAGCGAGCTGCCCAGCGGCACGACCACCACGAGGCGATTCGAGAGCGGCGAGCAGCGAGACGTCGCGTCCACCAGCCCGGACGCGGCCACGCGGTCCATCCACGCTTCGTCGGCCGAGAAGAAGAGATCGGCCCGGTCGGCCGCCAGGATCTGGCGCGCCAGATCGCTCGAGGCGCCGAAGTTGAAGACCAGACGCGTCCCCGTCGCCCGCTCGAGGACGGGAGCGAGCGCCTCGAGCCCGTCGCGCAGACTCGCCGCGGCGTAGAGCTGGAGCTCGACCGGGGACGTGTCCTGGGGCGTCCAGCTCTCCGCGTCGGGCGCGCCGAGGGTCGCGCCGAGCGCGAGCAGAAGGAGTATGGGTTCGAGGATCGACATGTCACATGCACCGCGAGGCCGGAAGCGCCGGACCTCCGAGCTCGGGATGCATCGTATACGCTGCACTGGAGCGACGCGGAGGGTCGCCCCGGCGCTACCGTGGGTCGCGAGATCGGCCTATCATTCGGTCATGGAGTCCCCTATCTCGGCTCGCCGCGCGCGGTCCGCTGGCGTCGCGCGGTTCACGGGCTTGACCTTTCTCCTTTCTCTGGCGCTGCTCGTGGGCGTGGGCCCGGCGGCAGCCCAGCAACCGCCGGCCGCCTCTTCCGGCGACTACGATGCCGTCTGGATCACTCTCGGCGCCGACGCCTTCGCGGCCGCCAACCGCGCCTGGCCGCGGCGTGCCGTCGGCGCGGGGCTGCCCAGCCTCGCCGAAGCCCAAGGGGTGGTGCTCACCCGGCTGCGACGCGACGAGGTCGACGCTCTCGCCGACCAGATCCATCAGGAGCTCCGGCGCTGCGGCGGCTTCCGCCAGCACGCGACGCTCGAGGCCGGGCTGGCCGAGCTCGCGCGCGTCGCGCTCCCCCGTCGCGACGTGGAGACGATTCCGCTCCTCATCGACCAGCCCTGGTGGGTCGAGCAGGTCGCGGGAGCGATCGACGAAGCGCAGATCCTCGCCACCATCGGCGCGCTTTCGACCAGCTTCAACAACCGCTATCACGCCCATCCCTCCGGCACCGCCGCGGCGACCTGGATCCGCGATCTCTGGGCCGGCTACGCCGCGGGGCGACCGGAGGTCACGGTGTCGCTGGTCACCCACCCGACCACGCCGCAGCCGTCGGTGATCCTCGTCCTGCCGGGAAGCACGCTCCCCGACGAAGTGGTGGTCCTGGGCGGCCATCTCGACTCCACCGCTTCCGGCAGCGGGAACCCCAACTTCCTGGCGCCGGGCGCCGACGACAACGCCTCGGGCATCGCCACCCTCTCGGAGGTGGTCCGCGTCGCCCTGGCCGCGGGCCTCCGGCCGCAGCGCTCGATTCACGTGATGGCCTACGCCGCCGAGGAGATCGGGCTGGTGGGGTCGGGCGACATCGCCGCCGACTACGACGCGGCGGGCGTCGACGTCGTCGCCATGCTGCAGCAGGACATGACCGACTACTTCGGATCGGACGAAGACATCGCGCTGATCTCGGACTACACCAACGCCACCCTCAATGCCTTCCTGGTCGACCTGCTCGAGACCTACCAGCCCAGCTTGCTCTGGACGTCCACCGCCTGCGGTTACGGCTGCTCCGACCATTACTCGTGGCACAGCAACGGCTATCCGGCGTCCTTCGCCTTCGAAGCTCGCATGGGCCAGCACAACCCGTGGATTCACACCACCAGCGACACCGTCGCGACGCTCGGCAACAGCGCGGCGCACGCCGCCAAGTTCGCCCGCCTGGCGGCTGCCTTCCTGGTCGAAGTTGGGCTCGACGGCCCGACGGCCCTGTTCGTGGACGGCTTCGAGAGCGCGGACACCAGCGCCTGGTCGGAGACCGACCCCTAGCCGCGTCATGACTTCCGGCATGCCGGCGCGCTGATGGCCATCCTGCGTCCCTATCCGTTCGCGGCGCTGGTGCGCCGCGCCTTCCGCGAGCTCGAGCAGCGGCAGGCGGTCTTCGACCTGCCGGTCACCAAGGGTTACTTCGGCGATCCGGAGCTCGATCTCTCGGTCCGCCACCACGGCTTCGCCGCGTCCTCGCCCTTCGGGCCGGCCGCCGGACCCCACTCCCAGCTGGCGCAGAACATCGTTCTCGCCTGGCTCGCCGGCGGGCGCGTCGTCGAGTGGAAGACGGTACAGGTCAACGATCGGCTGACCATCCCCCGGCCCTGCATCGACGTCCAGACCGTGGGCTACAACGTCGAGTGGTCGCAGGAGCTCTCCCTCGACGAATCGCGCGAGGAATACGTCAAGGCGGCGATGCTCATCGAGCTGCTCGCCGCGAGCGGCAAGCTGCCGCTCGCCCCGGGCTTCGACCACACGCTGTTCGACATGAGCGTCGGCTACGACCTCGCCGGGATCTCGGGCGAGCGGGTCACGACCTTCATCGAGGAACTGACCGACGCGAGGGCGACCGTCGAGCGCCTCCGGCGCGAGATCCCGGCCGAGCTCGGTGCGCTCCGTGATCTGCCATTCCGGACCACGCTCTCCTCGACGCTCACCCTCTCGACCTTCCATGGTTGCCCGCCCGCCGAGATCGAGCGCATCGTCCGCCACCTGCAGGAGCGCCACCGGCTGCACTGCATCGTCAAGCTCAACCCGGTGCTGCTCGGTCCCGACGCGATCCACCACCTGCTGCACGACACCCTGGGCTATCAAGAGGTTCGCGTTCCGCCGGCAGCTTTCGAGCGCGACACGACCTGGGCGCAGATGTCCGATTTCGTCGGCCGGCTCGGCAAGTCGGCGGCGGCCGCCGGTCTCGGCTTCGGAGTCAAGTTCAGCAACACCCTGATCGTCGAGAACCACCGCGCTTTCTTCCCCGCGGGCGAACGGGAGATGTACCTCTCGGGGGCGCCGCTCCACGTGCTGGCGGCAGCCCTCGTCGACCGCTTCCGCCGCGAGTTCGGCGATCGCTTCCCGATCTCCTTCGCCGCCGGCATCGACCGCGGCAACTTCGCCGAGGCGGTCGGCCTCGGTCTCGCGCCGGTCACCGTCTGCACCGACCTGCTCAAGCCGGGCGGCTACGCCCACGGCCGCGGCTACCTGACCGCGCTC
>CAZPZW010000110.1:0-9682 GCA_964591165.1 uncultured Thermoanaerobaculia bacterium
GCTGGTCGAACGGGCCGCGGCCGGCGAACTCGCCGATGTCGGCGCCGGCGATGAAGGCCTTCTCGCCCGCGCCGGTGAGGACCACGACGCCGACGCTCGCGTCGCGCTCGATCTCGCCGAGCGCGGCGAGCAGCTCGTCGCGGACCTGGTCGTTCAACGCGTTCATCTTCTCGGGACGGTGGATGGTGAGCAGCGCGACGCGACCGTCACGCTCGACGAGGACCACTGGCTGGGTCATGGCTTGCCCTCCTGGTTGGCGTTGGACGAACCCGGCTGGCTCAGCGATGGCGCCAGACCGGCGGCCGCTTCTCGAGGAACGCGGCCAACCCCTCGCTCATGTCGGCGCTGCCGGCGAGCTCGGTCAGGTAGATGCGCTCCGCTTCGGCGAGCGCGGGTTCGTAGTTCCGGGCTTCGCCCGCCCGCACCGCGCGCTTGGTCAAGCGGGTCACGGCAGCGCTCTGCGCGAGGATCGGCTCGACGATGCGCCGGGCCTGGTCGGCGAGCTCCGTCTCCGGCACGCGGAGGTGGACGAAGCCCAGCCGTTCCGCCTCCGCGGCGTCGAACGTCCGGCCCGAGAGCAGCAGCTCGAGGGTGCGGCCGCGGCCCATGCGCCGTGGATAGAGCGCCGCGGCCACCGGCGGGAAACAGCCGAGGCGGATCTCGGGCTGCCCGAAGCTGCTGCGGTCGCTCGCCAGCACGAAGTCGCAGGCCATGGCGAGCTCCATGCCACCGCCCAGACAGTGCCCCGAGACCAGCGCCAGGGTGAACGCCTCGAGTCCGCGCAGGCGGTCGATCGCGCCGTGGAACGAGGCGAGCATCCGGGAGAGCTTGTCGGGGGTATGGTCGGCGACCGAGACGCCGGCGGAGAAGGCGCGCTCGCCGGCGCCGCGCAGGAAGAGGACTTGCAGCTCCGGATCGGCGGCGAGCCCCGCCAAGGCGGCGTCGAGCTCGGCGAGCAGCTCGAGGTCGAGGATGTTGAGCGGCGGCCGGCCGAAGGCGAGCGTCGCGCTGCGGCCGGCGCGGGTGATCTCGACCAGGGAGCTCATCGCAGCGCGCTCGCCAGCGGCCGGGTCGCGCCGGCCTCCGCGGTGGCGGCGAGGAACTGCTCGAAGAGGCCGCGATGGAGTGGCAGGTGCACGAGGTTCTCCGGGTGCCACTGCACCGACTGCAGCCACCACCCGCCGCCGGTCCAGGCGCTCGCCTCCACGACGCCGTCCTCGGCGCGCGCCAGCACCGCGAGCCCTCGCCCGGCGGTCTTCACCGCCTGATGGTGGCGGCTGTTGACCCAGGGGCGGTCGAAGCGCTCGATCCAGCGCGCCAGGGGATGCGAGACCGGTTCCGCGCCCACGCGATGCGCCAGGTGGTCGGGGGCGAAGCCGCGATCCACGAAAGCGTCGTGTCCCCGCGCTCCGGCCTGCAGTGTGAGGTCCTGGAAGAGGCTGCCGCCGAGGAATACGTGGACCATCTGGTGCCCGCGACAGATCGCGAAGACCGGTTTGGACTGGGCCCGAGCGTGCCAGAGCAGATCCCACTCCATCTGATCGCGCTCCGGGGCCGGCGGATCGAGGCCGGCGTCCGGGCGGCGTGCTTCGCCGTAGAGGCAAGGCTGCAGGTCGGCGCCGCCGGTGAGCAGCAGGCCGTCGGCGCCGAGCAGGAGGTGCTCGAGATCGGTCTCGCGAGTGCGCGCCGGCGTCGCCCGGACGATCTCCTCCTCGGCCAGGCCGGCGGCGCGGAGCGCCGCGAGATAGGGCTCGATCTTCTCTTCCTTCAGGTAGCTGACGACGATTCTCGGCACGCCTCGCCTCCGGGGTCAGGTGGCCCGTTCGACCAACACCGCGAGGCCCATGCCGCCCGAGACGCACAGGGTGGCGACGCCTCGCCGGCCGCCTCGCTCGGACATGCCGTGGAGCAGGGTGACCAGGATGCGCGCGCCGGTGGCGCCGATCGGGTGGCCGAGGGCGATCGCGCCGCCGTCGGGATTGACTCGTCGGGGGTCGAAGGGGAGCTCTCGGAGGCAGGCGAGAGCCTGAGAGGCGAAGGCCTCGTTGAGCTCGACCTCGTCGATCGCGGCATGGTCCAGGCCTTGGCGGGCGAGCAGCTGCCGGGTCGCCGGGACGGGTCCGATGCCCATGATCCTCGGCTCCACGCCGACCACCTCCCAGTCGACGAGGTAACCGGCCGGGACGAGGCCGAGCCGCTCGGCCGCGGCCTCGCTCGCCACCAGCATCGCCGCGGCGCCGTCGGTGATGCCCGACGCGTTGGCGGCGGTCACGGTGCCGCCCTCGCGGAAGACGGGCGGCATGCGGGCGATCGACTCGAGGGTGACGCCGTCGCGCGGGTGCTCGTCGGTGTCCACCACTGTCTCCCCCTTGCGACCGGCCAGCCGGATCGGCTCGATCTCGGGGGTGAATCGGCCGCGCCGCCGCGCCGCTTCGCAGCGGCGTTGCGTCTCGACGGCGTAGGCGTCGGCCTCGCCGCGGGTCACTCCGACTTCGGCCGCGAGCTCCTCGGCGGTTTCTCCCATCACCAGACCGGAGAGCGGGTCGTTGAAGCCGTCGCGATACATCCCGTCGACGATCTCCTCGCTGCCCAGCCGATAGCCCCAGCGCGCCCGCGGCAGCAGGTAGGGGGTGTTGGACATGCTCTCGACGCCGCCGGCGAGGATCACTGCGGCCTCGCCGAGCAGGATGGTTCGCGCCGCCGAGAGGACCGCCTGGAGACCGGAGCCGCAGGCCTGATTGATCGCGAAGGCGGGCCGTTCGGCCGGCAGACCGATGCGATGGGCGATCTGGCGCGCGCTGTTCGGGCCGCTCCCGGCCTGCCGCGCGTGGCCGAAGATCAGCTGGTCGATCGCGGTCGGGGCGAGACCGGAGCGGCCGAGCGCCGCTCGCGCGGCCGCCGCGCCGAGCTCTGGCGCGGAGAGCGCGGCGAGCGCACCGCCGAAACGGCCGATCGGCGTGCGCACCGGCGCCGCGAGAACCAATCGGGGACGCCCACCGGGAGCTCGCGCAGGCATCGCCGTCGCCTCAGCGGGCCTTGAACTCGGGATTCCGCTTCTCGACGTAGGCCGCCAAGCCCTCCTTGGCGTCCTCGCTCTGGAAGAGTTGCTGTTGCAGCTCGCGCTCCAGGGTCAGCGCCGACTCGAAGGGAATTTCGGCGCCGGACTGCACCGAGCGCTTGATGCGACCCACCGCCCGGGCCGCCTTGGCGGGCGGGCAGAACTGCCGGGCATAGGCGTGCACCTGGCCCATGAAGTCGGCACCTTCGAAGACCTGGTCGACCAGCCCGAGCTGGCGTGCCTCCTCCAGACCGAACAGGCGCCCGGTGACCATCAGCTCGATCGCCTTCGACTTGCCGACGATGCGCACCAGGCGCTGGGTGCCGCCGGTTCCCGGCAGGACGCCCAGGGCCACCTCGGGTAGACCGAACTTGGCCGGTCCCTGCTTGGCGATCCGCAGGTCGGCCGCCATGGCGATTTCGAGCCCGCCGCCCACCGTGTTGCCGTTGAGCGCCGCGATCACCAGCTTGGGGGTCTGCTCGAGGCGCGACAGCGTCTCGTTGGCGTGCAGGCAGAAGTAGTACTTGAAGGTCGGGTCGGAGGTCTTCAGCATGTTGATGTTCGCCCCGGCGCAGAACATCTTCTCGCCCTCGCCGGTGAGCACCAGGACGTGCACCGCGGGGTCGAATCGGGCCTTGAGGATCGCCTCGTCGAGCTGGCGCATCATCTCGTGGGTGTAGGTGTTGGCCGGCGGGTCGTCGAGCTTGAGGTAGGCGACGCCCTCGCGAACCTCGTAGTGGACCAGCGTACGGGCAGTGGCTTCGGCAGTGGTCTGCGACATTCCCGCTCCTCCTGTCGGTGGTGATGGGGCCGGCCGCGCGCCGGCCGTCGAGAGTTCCCTGACCGGCGGATTCTGGCACGAGGCCGGGGCGAGGTCTACCGTCTCCTTGACCCCGTCCGACGCGGCTTCCTACAATGGCTGACTTGGTCGAATCCCGACGATGATCACCGGCTACAACACCGACGTTCGCTACGGCGAGCTCGTCGTCCACGTCCAGACGGAGGACAAGGGGCGCGAGAAGGCCGTCATCGAGAGCGTGCTCTACGTCGGCGGCAGGGTCGTCGCGACCAAGCGCTCCACCTACGGTGAAGTGCTCGCGGCGGGCGGCGGCGACCCCGAGATCGCGCAGCAGATGGACCATCAGCACCGCACCATGCTGGCGGCGATCAAGTCCGGACGCTTCGACGACAAGCTGGGCGCGCCGCGCAGCGCCGCAGCGCCTCCGGCCGACCGGCTGGAGGGCGAGGCGGCCACCGTCCTGCGCACCGAGGCCCTCCCCCAGCAGCCCGGCCCGGCGGCGGGCGAGGCGCCCGAGGCCCCGGAGGACGACGGGCCGACGCTCGATCAGGTGATCCTCGACTACCTCTCGACCGAGGCGGAGCACGAGCAGCTCCTGTTGGTGATCGACGGCCAGGAGGAAATCCAGCCCGGGAAAGTCAACTCCCTGACCCTGCGCGCCTACTCGTCGAAGAGCGGCCTGCCGATGCCGGGGGTCCAGGTGTCGGTCAAGATGCTCTCGACGGTGGCCGAGCCGCGCACCCTGCTCTCCGCCGAAACCGACGACGTCGGGGCCATCGAGATGCGCCTGGACGTGCCGCAGTACGCGCGCGGCACCGCCGCACTGATCATCTCCGGCTCTTCCAACCTCGGCCGGGCGGAAATCAAACAGCTCCTCTGAACGTTGGTATGAACGAATGGCGAGCGACGGCCTCTTGACGGTCAGCCTGAACGGACGCGAGCGGGAGGTTCGCGCCGGCTCGTCGCTCGCCGATCTCGTCGCGACGGTGGCGAGCGAGGCTCGCGCCATCGCGGTCGAGGTCAACGGAGAGATCGTGCCGCGCCGGCTCCTGGGGGAGACCCCGCTCAGCGCCGGAGACCGCGTCGAGATCGTGCAGTTCGTGCAGGGGGGCTAGCTCCGGAAACCGGGGCTTGTCAGGCGAGGTCGGCGTTCGCTATATTCCTCCCCCCGGGGGCCGCTAGCTCAATTGGTAGAGCAGCAGACTCTTAATCTGCGGGTTGTAGGTTCAAGTCCTACGCGGCTCACCAATCCCCTCTCCTGGCGATCCTGATAGCGTCGGCGTTGCGGTCCGCGAAAGTGGCGGAACTGGTATACGCGCTAGATTTAGGATCTAGTCCCGAGTGATCGGGTTGGGGGTTCGAGTCCCCCCTTTCGCACCAATCCACCGCGCCGAGGAAGAAGAGACCAGCGATGAGCGTCGTGCTTTCAGTCGAAGAGGTCGGCCCCTGCCGCAGACAGCTGCGCATCGAAGTGCCGATGCCGGCGGTCGAGGCGGAGACCGCCCGTGTGCTCGGCGACTACGGCAAGCGGGCCCGGATCCCGGGCTTCCGCAAGGGCAAGGTACCTGCGAACCTGGTGCGCCGTCACTTCGGCAAGGAGATCGATCAGGAAGTGCTGGAGCGCCTGGTGCCGCGTTACTGGCGCCAGGCCGCGGCCGAGAAGGGCATCGACGCGCTGCTCCCGCCGCGGGTGGGCGATGTCGACCTCGCCGCGGGCAAGCCCCTGACCTTCACCGCGATCGTCGAGGTCCGCCCCGAGATCGAGCTGCGCAACACGGCCGACTTCGACCTCCCGTCGCCGCCGGTCGAGGCGACGGCCGAGGAGATCCGCAGCGCGCTCGACGACTTGCGCCGCGGCCATGCCCAATGGATCGTCGCCGAGCGTTCGGCGGCGACCGGCGACCGGGCCAAGATCGGAATTCGCGAGCTCGTCGATGACGGGGAAGCCGCGCCGCAGGAGCTCGAGGTCGAGGTGGGTTCCCAGCAGATCTGGGAGGAGCTCTCGCTCGCGGTCACCGGCCTGGCGCTCGGCCAGACGGCGCGCTTCGCGCGTCGAGAGGGTGAGGGCGAGGCGGCGCGCGAACGCCACTTCGAGGTCCGGCTGATCGAGCTCAAGGCGCCGCAGCTGCCCGAGCTCGACGCCGAGTTCGCCGGCCACTTCGGCAAGTTCGCGAGCGTCGCCGAGCTCGAGGCCGACATCGCGCGACGGCTCTCCGGAGCGAAGCGGGACGAGGCGCGGCGGCAGCGCGAAGTGGCGTTGCTCGACCAGCTGACCGAGCGTCACACCTTCCCGCTGCCCGACGGCGTGGTGCACCAGGAAGTCGAGGACCTGCTGCGCGACTACGCCGAGTCGCTCGCCCGGCGAGGCGTCGACCTGGAGAAAGCCGAGCTCGACTGGCAGAAGCTGGGCGAGCAGGCGCGCCCGCAGGCGGAACGGCGGGTGCGGGCCCGGCTGCTGCTCGACGCCATCGCCGGACGCGACCGGATCGAGGTCGGCGAGGAGGAGTTCGAGCAGGCCCTGGCGATCATGGCCCGGGTGCAGGGGGTGCCGACTCTGGCGCTGCGCCAGAAGCTCGACGAGAATGGGCAGCTCGCCGGCCTGCGCGCCCAGATGCGGCGGGAGAAGGTCGTGCGGCGGCTGCTCGGCGAGGCGGAGCCCGAGGGCGCCGCGAGCGGAGCCTAGGAAGGGACGCGAACATGCTGATTCCGATGGTGGTGGAGCAGACGAACCGCGGCGAGCGCGCGTACGACATCTACTCGCGCCTGCTCAAGGACAACATCATCTTCCTGGGGCGGCCGATCGACGACGACGTCGCGAGCCTGGTGATCGCCCAGATGCTCTTCCTCGAGGCGGAGAATCCCGAGCGCGACATCCATCTCTACGTCAACTCGCCCGGCGGTTCGGTGACCGCGGGACTGGCCATCTACGACACCATGCAGTACATCAAGCCCGACGTCGCGACCTTCTGTGTCGGGCAGGCGGCTTCGATGGCCGCCGTGCTGCTCGCCGCCGGCAAGCACGGCAAGCGGACGGTGCTGCCCAACAGCCGGGTGCTCATCCACCAGCCCTGGACTTCGGGGATGGGTGGCCAGGCGAGCGACATCGAGATCCACGCCCGCGAGTTGCTGAAGCTGCGCGACAAGGTCGACGAGGTACTGGCGCTGCACACCGGCAAGCCGAAGGCACAGATCCACGAGGACACCGAGCGCGACAAGATCCTGGGAGCCGAGGAGGCCGTCGCTTACGGCCTCGCCGACACGATCATGGAGCGGAGAAAGCCGATCGGCGTCGGATGACCTCTGTTATCATGCACTTAGCGGGGAACTCGCGGAGGATCGATGCCTAAGAAAGAGACCGGCGACGACGCTCTGAGATGCTCGTTCTGCAACAAGAGCCAGCGCGAGGTCAAGAAGCTCATCGCCGGACCGACGGTCTTCATCTGCGACGAGTGCGTCGACATCTGCCTCGACATCATCGCCGAGGATCGGCTGCTCGAGCAGCAGCAGGAGACCAAGCTCCCCAAGCCGCACGAGATCAAGGCCTTGCTCGACGAGTACGTGATCGGTCAGGAGCTCGCCAAGAAGAAGCTCGCGGTGGCGGTCTACAACCACTACCGGCGCATCGAGTTCTCGGAGCGCGGGGGGCGGGGCTCCGAAGTCGAGCTGCAGAAGAGCAACATCCTGCTGATCGGCCCGACCGGGACCGGCAAGACGCTGCTCGCCCAGACCCTGGCCAAGCTCCTCTCGGTGCCGTTCACCATCGCCGACGCGACGACGCTGACCGAGGCCGGCTACGTCGGCGAGGACGTCGAGAACATCATCCTCAAGCTCTACCAGGCGTCGGGCAACGACAAGGACAAGACCCAGCGCGGCATCGTCTACATCGACGAGGTCGACAAGATCGCGCGCAAGGGGGAAAACCCGTCGATCACCCGTGACGTCTCGGGCGAGGGCGTGCAGCAGGCGCTGCTCAAGATCCTCGAGGGCACGGTGTGCAACGTGCCCCCGCAGGGCGGCCGCAAGCACCCGCACCAGGAGTTCCTGCAGATCGACACGACCAACATCCTGTTCATCTGCGGCGGCGCATTCGTCGGTCTCGACGAGCACATCGACCGGCGACTCAACCAGAAGACGATGGGTTTCGGCGCCGAGATCCGGGGCAAGAAGGAGCAGGCGAAGCAGAGCGCGCTCGAGAAGGTGCTGCCCGAGGACATCATCAAGTTCGGCATGATCCCCGAGTTCGTCGGCCGACTGCCGGTGATCGCGACCCTGGAACAGCTGGACCAGGTGGCGCTGGTGCGGATTCTCAAGGAGCCCAAGAACAGCCTGGTCAAGCAGTACCAGACCATGTTCGAGTTCGAGGACGTGAAGCTCCGCTTCACCGACGAAGCGCTCCAGGAGGTGGCCCGCGAAGCGCTCAAGCGCAACGTCGGAGCGCGCGGCCTGCGCGTCATCCTCGAAGAGCTGATGCTCGAGCTGATGTACACCATCCCGGCGCAGCGCGAGATCCAGGAGTGCGTGATCACCGAGGAGACCGTCGTGCGGCGGTCGCAACCGATCACCACGTTGCGCAAGGCCGGGTGAGGATGACCACCAGCTTCGTCGAGACCCAGAGAGAGTCCCTGCCGGTCGTGCCGCTGCGCGACATGGTGGTGTTCCCGCACATGATGGCGCCGTTCATCGTCGGTCGCGAGACCTCGGTACGTGCGCTCGAGCAGGCTCTCGCCACCGCGCCGAAGCGGATCTTCCTGGTGGCGCAGCGCGACCCCAAGATCGACGAGCCGCTGCGCGAGGACCTCTACGAGTTCGGCGTGGTCGCGCGCGTCGTCCAGAACCTGAAGCTGCCCAACGGCAACATCAAGGTGATGGTCGAAGGGGTGAAGCGCGGCAAGCTGATGGACTTCGAGGAGCGCGAGGGAGCGCTGTGGTCCCATCTCGAGACCTACGAGGTCCAGTATCCGCTGTCCGATCAGCTCCAGGCCTTCATGAACAAGGTGCTGGGCAGCTTCGAGCAGTACGCCAAGATGTCGCAGCACCTGGCATTCGAAGGGCTGATGCCGACCCTGAAGCTGGACGACCCCGACCGTTTCACCGACGTTCTCGCATCCCATCTCGCGGCTTCGACGGCGGACAAACAGCGGCTGCTCGAGCAGCTTTCACCGTACGAGCGGCTGCAGCGCCTTCAGGACCTGCTCGACGTCGAGATCGAGAAGATGAACCTCGACCGGCGCATCAACGTGCAGGTCAAGAAGCAGATGGAGAAGGCCCAGAAGGAGTACTACCTCAACGAGAAGATCAAGGCCATCCACCAGGAGCTCGGGCGCAAGGACGACCGCTCGGACGAGATCGCCGAGCTCAAGGAGCGAATCGAGAAATCGGGCCTGCCCAAGGCGGTCGCCGAGAAGGCCGAGCAGGAGCTCAAGCGGCTGGAGTCCATGCCGCCGGTGTCGGCCGAAGCCACGGTGTCACGCAACTACATCGAATGGCTGGTGTCGGTGCCCTGGAAGAAGGCGAGTCGCGAGCTCAAGGACCTCAAGAAGGCCGAGGAGATCCTGAACTCGGATCACTACGGCCTGGAGAAGATCAAGGAGCGCATCCTCGAGTTCCTGGCGGTCCGCCAGCTCACCACGGAGACGCAGTCGTCGATTCTCTGCTTCGTGGGCCCGCCGGGCGTCGGCAAGTCCTCGCTGGCGGCCTCGATCGCCAAGGCCACCGGCCGCAAGTTCGTCCGCCTCTCGCTCGGCGGCGTGCGCGACGAAGCGGAGGTCCGCGGCCACCGGCGCACCTACATCGGCGCCTTCCCGGGTCAGATCATCCAGATGATG
>CAZPZW010000111.1:0-5883 GCA_964591165.1 uncultured Thermoanaerobaculia bacterium
AGGTCGGCCAGGGCGCGAGCGTCGGGGTCGCGCGCGAAGTCCTCGGCGAGCGCGTCGGCCGTCCGGGCGAGCTCGCGCCAGGTGATCTCTCGGCCGGCCGGCGACCCCGCGAGCCGCTCGGCGAACAGGCCGGCCAGCGCGGCCACCCGCAGGTCGCGACTGCCGCGCGCCAGGTCGCGCCCGAGATCCCGCACCGCCAGGTCGCGCGCGAGCTCGCGCACCTCGCGGCCGTCGACGCTCTTCCAGCGCAGGTGCAGGGTCGCCACGCGATCGCTGCCGCTCGCTCCGCGGCGCAGGCGCACCTCGTAGAGCGCGGTGGCGCTCTCGCCAGCGCCGACCTCGCCGGCGTCGATCCGGTCGTCGCGGAAGTCGCGATCGGCCACCTCCCGGTTGGCGTAGCCGAGCAGGCGCCAGCGCTCGACCGTCTCGGGATCGAACTCGACCTGCACCTTGGCGTCCTCGGCGACGTTCTGCAGCGTGCCGGTCAGCTTTTCGACGAAGATCTCGCGGGCCTGCTCGAGCCGGTCGACGTAGTGGTAGGTGCCGTCCCCCTGGTCGGCCAGCTGCTCCATCAGGGCGTCGTTGTAGTTGCCCATGCCGAAGCCGACGGTGGTCAGCTCGATGCCGCGCCGCGCCTCCCGCCCGATCCGCTCGAGGATCGACTCGGGGCCGGTGGCGCCGACGTTGGCGACGCCGTCCGAGCAGAGGATCACCCGGTTGATCGCCCCCTTCTCCCACGCCTCGTCGGCGAGGTCGTAGCCCAGGCGGAGCCCCTGCTCGGCGTTGGTCGAGCCTTCGGGGACCAGTCGCTCGATCGCCTCGCGGATCGCCTCGAGGTCGTGGGTGGGGTGGAGCAGGACGCGGCCGGTCGTGCCATAGACCACGAGGCCGACGCGGTCCGCCGCGTCGAGCTCGTCGAGCAGCAGGCCCAGGGCGCGCTTCACCAGCCCCAGCCGGTTCTCGCGATCCATCGAGCCCGAGACGTCGACGACGAAGGTGAGGTTCGCCGGCTTGCGCTCGGCGCGCGCGACGTCGCGCGCCCGCACCGCGAAGCGGAGGAGCTTGAGCTCCGGCGCGTCGGAGTGTGGCGAGGCCGCGCCCTCGGCGACCAGCGTGAAGTCGTCGCGCGCCGGCGCCGGATCGCGATAGGTCATCGCGTTGACGAACTCTTCGACGCGGATCGCCGCGGACGGCGGGAGCGTGCCGCGCTCGAGGTAGGCGCGCGCCAGGGTGTAGGAGCCGGTGTCGACGTCGAGCGCGAAGGTCGAGAGCGCGTCGTCGGCGGTGCGCACGAACGGGCTCGCCGGTGCCGGCCGGAAGATCATGGTGTCGGGCGGACCGGGGTCCACCGGCGCCGGCGGACGAGCGCCGCGGCGCTCCGCGTCCTGCGCTCGGATGTCGACCTGACCGGGTGAACCGAGAGTGGAGCTGCCTGCTTGCTTCGCCTGCCGGTCGGCGGAGGGCTCCTCTTGGACGCGATGGCGCGCTAGAAACTCGTCCTCGGGGAGCCTCGCGGAGGAAGCCGGCACGGGCGCAGCGGCTGCGGTCTGCGGCGCGAGGCCGACGAACGCCTCGTCCGACGGGATCTCCGCCGGAGCGCGAACCGGCTCGGGCGAGGCGGCAGCGTCGGCGAGCTCGTCGCCTGCCGCTTCTCGCGCGCCGAGGGTGCTTTCGCGACTCTTCACCGGAAAGCTTTTCGGTGAAGGGGTGACGGCTTCATTGGCTGCCTGCTGCTTCTCGAGTGCATGCGATCGCGGCGCGGTCGGCGTCGCGCCTCGTGGGGCGGGGGGGCCGTCCGCGACGCGGGGCGTCGCCGTCGCGTCCCGGAGCTGCCGTTCATCCTCGGTCGCGAATCGACCGTCTGCCGCGGGCCCGGCCGTAACGGCCCCGTCGCGCACCTTCATCGTCTGCCAGGCGACGGTGCCAGCGAGCGCGGCGAGGGCGAGAACGGCGGCGAGGCGGACCCCCGGCGCACGGTGCCAGGCGCGGCGGCCTGCTGGCGTGGGTCCTGGAGCCGTGGGAGCCGCTGCCGCAGCGGGCTGGCTTCCGAGATCGGCCGGGATGTCGGCGCGCAGGCGGTCGAGCAGATCCGCCGGGGGCGGTGGCGTGGGGAGGCCGCGCAGCTCCTCTTCGAGCGCGCGGCGGAGCTTGCGATTGAGGCGGGTCATTGGAGTCTCTCCTCGAGCGACGCGGCGAGCAGGCGAAACGCCTTCGCCAGGCGCTTGCGCACCGCCACCGGGGTGATCCCCTCGGCGTGCGCGATCTCGGCGACCGGAATCTCGGACCAGTAGTGAGCGGTGACGGCGGAGCGCAGCGGCCCCGGGAGCGCGGCGACGGCGCGGCGCAGCTGCCCGGCGCGCTCGGCGGCGGCGGCGTCGGCCTCCGGGCCCGGCGCCGGATCGGGGGGATCGGGGGCCGGCTCGTCGGGCGCCGGGTGGGGGACGACCAGGCGGAGCTTGCCGCGGCGGGAGTTGAGATAGGTAGTGAACGCGATGCGATGCAGCCAGGTCGCCACCTGGGCCTCGCCGCGAAAATCCGGCAGCGCCGCCCAGGCCTTGCGGTAGGTCTCCTGAGTGAGGTCGGCGGCGCGATCGGGGTCGCCGGTCAGACGGCAGAGCAGTCCGTAGACCCGGGTGTAGGTCGCAGCGGCCAGACGCTCCGCCGCGGCGCGGTCGCCGGCTTGGGCGCGGCGCAACAGCGCTTCGGGATGGCCCGCTGCCTCCGGGTCGGGAAGGGACTCGCCTCGCTCAGCCATCACGGCTCCTCGCGGGATCGCGCGCTTCATGCTCCCTTAGACCCGGGCTCCTGCCCGCAGGCAACCGGATGCGCCGGCGAGCTCTCTCAGCGCTTGGTGCGGCGCGCCGTCTTCGCCGCGAGGTATTTCCAGTTGCGTGGCTTGCCTTCGGCGAGCCACTCCAGGGTGGTGGCGAGGCGCCGGGCGCGGGTTGGAGCGGTCTTCGCTTCGGTGATCCACTCGAGGTACTCGCGCTGCTGACTGGGGGGAAGAGCGGCGTAGGTGCGGCGCGCCTTGGCGCTCTTGGCCAGCCCCGCCTTGAGATCCTCGGGCACCGCGATTGGCTTCTTGGGGTGCTTGAGCTTCGGCTTCAGCTTGACGCCGCTCTCGTTGAGCTGCGCGGCGGCCCGCACGTAGGCCAAGATCTCCTCGTCGGGCGGCAGGTCGGCGATCGAGCCGAGCCGGCCGAACTGACCCATGGCCTCCCGCTCCTTGCCGGTGCGGAAGATCAGGGAGCCCTTCCAGAAGCCGAAGGTCGCGTGGCGCTTGAACGCGGCCATGCCGGCGAAGATCCCACGGTAGTCGAAGTGGGGGGAGCTCCACTTGATGGTCTCCACCACCTCGGGGCAGCCCTGGTGCACCAGCTCCCGCAGGCGACGCAGGATCGGCTGCGCGAACGGCGCGGCCTTGGCGATGTAGATATCGATCCGCGGATCGCGACGTCCCATGCCGTCCTCCTCGACGTTCAGTCCTCGGCGCGGCGCAACGGGCCATAGGCCTTGCGGCCGCCGCGCTCGAGCCGGCGATCTTCGACGTTCGACTCCAGCAACACGCGCGCCATGGCGACGGCGCGCGCCGCGAGCTCGTGGGCGGCTTCGTGGAGCGCGACGGAGCCGCGCACCTGGGCGATGTTGCGCTCCATGTCCTCGGCGTCCCAGCCGCGCGAGTGGGCGATGTAGGGGTACTGCGGAAAGACACAACCGATCTCGGCGAAGAAGCCGAGCATCTGCCCGGCGACCGCCTGGACGTTGTCCTGTCCGCCGGTGACGATGAACCCCGCCACCTTGTTCTTGAGCAGGATCCGGTTGGAGAGGGTGATCTGGTTCTGGATGCAGTTCATCCGCTCGACCATCTTGTAGTAGAGCGCCGAGGCGGCACCCCAGCGGATCGGCGTCGCCACCAGGATGACGTCGGCCCAGTGGACGAGCGCCTCGTAGACCCGGTCGAGCTGATCGTTCGGGTCCATCTGGGTGATCGAGCAGGGCCAGGTGCAAGCCCGCGCGCTCTTCGAATAGTAGCCCTCGCAGGCGCGGAAGGCGAGGTCGTTGAGCTTGATCCAACGGCTTTCGCAGCCGAGCTCCTCGCCGCAGTGGCCGAGCGCCGCGGCGAGCAGCTCGTCGGAGGTCGAGAAGCGGGGCAGGTCGCGGTTCATCACCGTCGTCGAGATCCCGACCACCCGGACCGGCCCGGGCGCGCGCCCGGGGGTGCGGGCGAGCGGATGCGGCGCGTGCGGCTTCTTGTTCCGCTTGGTCGCCGGCTCGGCCGAGACCAGCACGCGGCCCGCCTCCAGCCGCACCGCGTGTCGGGGAACCCGGTCCTCCTCGAATCCGGGCTCTCCCTCGCCGGTCTCCCAGTGGAACTTCCAGCCGTGCCAGGGACAGACGACGTAGTCCCCCGCGCAATGGCCCTCGCCCAGCGGGCCGCCGGAGTGGTTGCAGATGCCCGAGATGGCGCCGAAGCGCCCCTCTTTGAAGGTCAGCGCCACGCGGGTGCGTCCGACCAGGACCTGCTGCAGCGGTCGCACGGCAAGCTCTTCGGCGCTTCCCACGTCGACCCAGGCCGCTTCGGCCATGAAGGCCCCCTTTCGTCCGAAACCCGGTTCGATGATGCCAAACGCCGCCCGGTTTCTCCACCTGCGCCAGGCGGCGGCGCGAGGGGGAGTGACCCTTTCGTCACCGTCGAGTCGAAGAGACGCCACGTTCGGCGCCGCAGGCCGAGCTAGAATTTCCCGCCATGACGCTGCCTGCCGAGCATCCCCTGCCCGAGCTGATGGAGAGCCATCCCGAGCTCGCCGGCTATCCCCCAGCCGTCGAGGCTCTGCCCGTCTCGGAGCTCGTCGAAGGCAACTACGCCGTGCGCTACGCGCGCGGAGCGGCGGAGCTCGACGAGCTCGCCCGCCTGCGCTTCCGGGTGTTCAATCTCGAGCTGAACGAGGGCCTCGACGAGTCGTATCTGACCGGCCGCGACCTCGACGAATACGACGCGCAGTGCCATCACCTGATCGTGCTCCACCGGCCGAGCGGCGCGATCATCGGCACGTACCGGATCCAGACCACCGCCATGGCCGAGGCGCGGCGCGGGTTCTACACCGCGAGCGAGTTCGATCTCTCCCGATTGCCGCGCACCCTCCTCGACCAGGCGGTCGAAGTCGGACGCGCCTGCATCGCGCGCGAGCACCGCCTCAAGCCGGTGCTCTTCCTGCTCTGGAAGGGCCTGGCGGTCTACATGGAGCACAACCGCAAGCGCTGGCTGTTCGGCCCCTGTTCGCTCACCAGCCAGGATCCCTGGGACGGCAAGCGGGCGCTCGACGAGCTCGCGCGACGCGACCGGCTCGATCGCGAGCACCGGGTGACGGCGCGGCCCGGCTTCGAGTGCGTCTGGCAGGGCGAGGATCCGGAGCCGGATCGGGAGCCGCTCGAGCTGCCGCCGCTCTTCGAGATCTACCTGCGCTATGCCGGAAGGGTCTGCGGGCCGCCCGTGATCGACCGGCGCTTCAAGACGATCGACTTTTTCGTGCTCTTCGACGTCGAAGCGCTCTCGGCCCGCGCGCGCCGTCTGTTCTTCGGCTGAACGTGCGGGTAGGCGCCCGCGCTACATGCCGCCGGGTCCCCAGTTGGCTTCCAGGCGGAAGGGAATCTCCTCGCCCGGCGCCGTCACCACGATGCGCAGGTCGCCCGCTGCGGCGAGCCCGCCGGTCCAGCGGATCGCTCCGTCCGCCGGCGCGGTGCCGGTCAGCGGCCGCTCGGCGCCCGGCGGGTAGAGCACCAGCCGAGCCGCGTTGCCGGGCGACGAGACGCCCACGGTGACCATCGAGTCGGGGGGGATCGCGAGCAGGAACTCCGCGGGCCGCTCGGCGGAGACTCGGCCCA
>CAZPZW010000111.1:5983-9652 GCA_964591165.1 uncultured Thermoanaerobaculia bacterium
GCGCCCGGAGCGTAGATGTGGGTCGCCTCGGACGTCACGCCGTTGAGCTCGAGCACCTTGAACCGGCCGCCGGCGCTGAGCTCCGCGGCGCTCGGCGCGCGCAGGTCGAAGCGACCGAAGCAGAATCCGGGGAAGCCCTCCACCAGGCGGTCGAGGCGTGCCGCGAGCGCCGCGCTGGCGAGCTGCCGGCCGTCGCGGAAGATCGTGCCCCGGCAGTGGTTGCCGATCTCGACCAGCTGAACCCTCTCCCCCGGAGCGGGGATCCGGTCCAGCCGCGAAGCATTGGCCGCGAAGTAGGTCGCGGCCATGCAGACCGCGCGCTCGTCGGCGAGGATCAGCTCGTCGATCGCGTGCTCGCCGTCCCCGGTGAGCGCCGGGAACTGCTTGACCGTGATCGAGAGGATCCGCCCCCGCGTTGCGCCCGGCGGGCGGGCGTAGAAGACTCCGAACTCCTCGCCGGCGACGTGCTCCTGGACGATGAGGTCGTCCGCCGCGTGCTCGAGGTAGTGCGCCAGCTCTCCCGCCGAGCGGATCACCGCCACGCCGCGTCCGCGCTCGCCGACGTCGGGCTTGAGCACCACCGGATAGTCGAGCCCCGCCTCGGCCATCGCACGCTCGACCGCCGCGCTGCGCCGGGCGACCGGGCCTTCGAGCGCCAGGCGACGAAAGCGCGCCACCTGCTCGCCGTCGCCGAGGCCGGCGAGGATCGCGCTCTTCGACTCTTCGACGAACCCACCGCCGGGAATCCCCGGATTGGCCGCCGTGAAGAGGGTGAGGTGGCGGTGCCGAATGCCCAGCCAGAGGACCGCAAGCACCACCGGAATCTGGAACAGCCAGGCGGGCCAGAACTCCCAGTTCCGCCAACGCCGCCAGCGTCCCAGGAGGAGCCGGCGCCCCCTCCAGCTGAAGAGGGGGACCACGAGATGGACCACGACGAGGGTCAGTCCGGCAGCGGCCAGCAAGAGGGGCAGCGCGAAGCGCTCGAATTCGGAGAAGCGCCGCAGCAGGGCGCTGCCCGTCCACGCTGCGAGCCCGACCAGGAGGGGCGTCCAGACGAGTCCGGCCGCGAACAGGGCGATCGCCACGCGCGGAAGGGGAGCGCGCAGGACTCCGGCGGCGAGGAAGAGCGGCAACCGGCTGCCCGGGATGAACCGGGAGAGGAGCACCACCTTGATGCCCTGGCGGGAGAACCAGTGTTCGCTCCCCTCCAGGGCTTCGGGCTTGAGGAACCAGCGGACCGGCGGCCGGTCGACGATCCGCGCGCCGAGGAATCGTCCCGCCAGGACGAGCAGGAGATCACCGACGAAGATGCCGGCGAAACAGGCGACAGTGGCCGGGAGAAAGGCGAGGATCCCGCGCGAGACGAGGAGGCCGGCGGCGATGCAGGTCAGGTCCTCGCTCGCCAGCGTCGCCAGCGCGAGCAGGACGCCCAGGAGGAGCTGCCGGCGGGCTCCACCCGGCGCCGTCGGATCGGCGGCACCGTCCACCCGCTCCAACGTGCCCAGCAACTCGTCGGCCAGTCGGTCGGCGCCGTTCGCCGGGGCCGTGGAGGGCTCCGGCCGAACCGGAGCCGGCGCCTCACCCGCCGGCTTCGGCGCCTCCGCAAGCGCCTCGGGCGGCCCGGCGAGCGCGCAGGTCAGGGCCAGGGCGAGGCGCGACAGGGTCCGGTTGCGGAGCATGGGCATGGCGCGCGGCGGGGGAGCCGCGGGCGGCATGATCCCCTCCGCTGCGGGGCGCGGTCAAGCGCGCGGCGGCGCGGCGGTCCGGCCGCCGCCAGCTGGTCTATGCTCTGAGCGAGATGCTGCCCTGCGTGGGCCGGGTGCCCGCCCTCATGATCGTTTTCCTCGCGTTGGGTTGCTTCGCGGCGACGGTTCCGGCCGGGGAGTTGCCGGCGCCCGGCGAAACGCCCGCGCCCGCCGAAACGGTGGCGCCGGCGGTGATCCATGTCCGGATCGCGTCGATCATCCATCCGATCGCCAAGCAGGTGCTGCTCCAGGCGCTGGCCGAGGCGGAACGGAGCGCGGCGCCGCTGGTGGTGGTCGAGCTCGACACGCCCGGCGGTCTGCTCGCCTCGACGCGCGAGATGTTCACCGCCATGCTGGGTGCGTCGTGCCCGGTGGCGGTCTTCGTGGCGCCGTCGGGGGCGCAGGCGGCCTCCGCAGGGTTCTTCCTGCTCATGGCGGCGGACTTCGCGGCGATGGCACCCGGAACCAACACCGGGGCTGCGCATCCGGTCGGCGGCGCCGGAGAATCGATCGACGGAGTGATGGGCCAGAAGGTCGAACAGGACGCCGCGGCGACCATCCGCTCGCTCGCCACGCGCCGCGGGCGCAACGTCGCGCTCGCCGAGGAAGCGGTGGTCAAGAGCCGGTCGTTCACCGCCGACGAAGCGCTGCAGCAGGGCCTGATCGATGCCATCGCGCCCGACGTGCCCCGGCTGCTGCTGGCGCTCGAGAGGCGCCGCTGGGAGAAACCCGGCGGCTCGGGGCTGCTGGCGGTCAAGGATCTGCCGGTTCGCGAAGTGGAGGTGAGCGCGCTGCAACGGCTGCTCTCCGCGCTGGCCCACCCGAACATCGCCTACCTGTTGATGACCCTCGGGTTCCTCGGGCTCTACTTCGAGCTCGCCCATCCGGGAGTCGTTTTGCCCGGAGTGATCGGCGCGATCTGTCTGCTGCTCGGGCTCTTCGCGCTCTCGGTACTCCCGGTGAGCTACGCCGGAGTCGGATTGCTGCTGCTCGCCTTGGTCTTCTTCGTCGCCGAGATCAAGGTGACGAGCTACGGGTTGCTGACGGTCGGCGGTATCATCTCTCTGGTGCTGGGGTCGTTGCTGCTCTTTCGCAGCCCCGATCCGGCCTTGCGCTTGAGCCGCTCGCTCATCTTCGCCGTCGCCGTCGTCGCCGCCGGGCTGGCGATGCTGCTCGCCTGGCTGGTGGCGCGGGCGCAGCGCACGCCGGTGCGAACCGGCGCCGAGGCGCTGGTCGGTGCCCATGCCGTGGCGCGGACCGCGCTCACTCCGGCGGGGAAGGTCTTCCTGCAGGGGGAGTGGTGGAACGCGGTCGCCGACGGCGAGGTTCCCGCCGGTGCCGAGGTCGAGATCGTGGCCATCGAGGAGGGAATGCTGCTCAAGGTCCGGCGTACGGAGGGTTGACATGCAAGAGGTCGCGTTGCCGTTCACCGCTTTCCCGATCGCCATCGTGGTGCTCGTGTTGTTCGTCGTGCTGCGCTGGATCCAGGTGCTCAAGGAGTACGAGCGCGCGGTGATCTTCCGTCTCGGGCGGCTCCTGCCCCAGCCCAAGGGTCCCGGACTGATCCTCGTCATCTGGCCGATCGACAAGATGGTCAAGATCTCGATGCGCACCGTGGTGCTCGACGTCCCGCCCCAGGACGTGATCACGCGCGACAACGTCTCGGTCAAGGTCAACGCGGTGGTCTACTTCCGGGTCGTCGATCCTCTCAAGGCGGTGGTCTCGGTCGAGAACTATCTCTACGCCACGAGCCAGCTCTCGCAGACCACCTTGCGCTCGGTGCTCGGCCAGGCCGACCTCGACACGCTGCTCTCGGAGCGCGACAAGCTCAACGAACAGCTGCAGGAGATCATCGACAAGCACACCGATCCCTGGGGGATCAAGGTCTCGATGGTCGAGGTCAAGCACGTCGACCTGCCGCAGG
>CAZPZW010000112.1:0-9551 GCA_964591165.1 uncultured Thermoanaerobaculia bacterium
CTGCCCGCCGGCGCGCAGGGTTTCCCGTCCAAGCCGATCAGGATCGTCATGCCCACCCCGGCCGGAAGCTCGAGCGACGCGCTCGCGCGCATGCTCGGCGAGCAGGTCCAGAAGGACACGGGCACCTCCATCGTGGTCGAGAACCGGCCGGGCGCGCTCGGCACCATCGCGGCCGAACTGGTCGGGCGTTCCCCGGCGGACGGCTACACGCTCCACATGAGCTCGGTGTCCACCCATGCGCAGGTGCCGCACCTGCTGAAGAAGGTGCCGTACGACGCGAACAAGGATTTCGAGCACGTCGCCCGCCTGGCCGTGTTCGAGTGGCTGATCGTGGCCGACCCGGCCAAGTACAACTCCCTCAACGACCTGATCGCCGCCGCCAGGAAGGCGCCCGGAAAGCTGTCGTTCGCGTACGGCACGGCGTCCTCCCTGGCCGGGGTCGCCGAGTTCAACAAGCTTGCCGGTATCGACGCGCTTGGCGTCGCCTACAAGGGCCAGCCGCTCGCGCTGACCGACGTGGCCGGCGGCCGCGTCGACTACATGCTGGTGGATGTGAACGTTTCCGCGCCGATGATCGCGGCCGGCAAGCTCAAGCCGTTGGCGGTGGCCGCGCCCAAACGGGCGCCGCTGCTGCCCAACGTCCCCACGATGGCGGAATCCGGCGTGCCCGCATTCGAGTTCATCGGCTGGGTCGGCCTGTCGGCCCCGGCGGGCACGCCGCCCGCGACGGTCAAGTGGATCGCTGACCATGCCAAGGCAGCGCTCGACAAGCCTGAACTGAGCAAGCGCCTGATCGATGCCGCCATCACGCCGGCCTTCATGCCGACGGAGGAGTTCAAGAAGTTCGTCGCCGGCGAGGTGACGCGCTGGGGCAAGCGCATCGACGCCGCCGGCATCCAGCCGGAATAGCGTGATGAGCGTCGAAACCGGCCAGAGAACCTTCGCTACCGCCAGCGCGGAAGACATCCGGGCCCTGCGCGAGGTGCTGCGGGAGTTCGGGCGGTCCGAGATTCGGCCCAACGTCCGCGCGCTCGAAGCCGCGGGAACCCTGCCGAAGGAGATGTACCGCCGCATCGGCGAGCTCGGCGCCTTTGGATGCGCGTTCCCGGAATCGCTCGGGGGATCCGCGATGGGCATCGAAGCCATGGCGGTCTGCGCCGAGGAGCTGGCGTACGCGTATCCGCCCCTGAGCGCCGGCATGAACATGCAAGGTGCGACGGTGCCGCTGACCATCCTGCAGTGGGGCGCCGCGGCCCAGGTCGAGCGCTACGTGCCGGGGCTGATCTCTGGCAGAAAGATCGGCTTCAACGCCATGACGGAGCCCGACGGCGGAAGCGACTTCGTCGGCGCGATGCGCACCCGCGCCGTGCGGGACGGCGGGGACTATGTGCTCAACGGCTCTAAAATGTGGATCACGAATGCGGACGTGGCCGACGTCGGCATCGTGTACTGCAAGACGGACCCCGCGGCGGGGCACAAGGGCGTCTCGGCCTTCCTCGTCGAGCGAAACACGCCCGGATTCCAGACGCGGCGGATCAAGTGCTCCGTGCTCGGCAGCCTCATGACCACCAACGAACTCCATTTCACCGACATGCGCGTCCCGGCCGGCCAGATGCTCGGTGAGGAGGGCGAGGGCTTTCGCATCGCCATGAGCGCGATGGACTACGGCCGGGTGGTGATCGCCGCGCGCTCGCTGGGCCTGGCGCGGGCCTGTCTGGATGCCTCGGTGGAGTACGCCGACCTTCGCACCGCCTTCGGCCAGAAGATCGGCAACTTCCAGATGATCAAGAAGATGATCGCCGAGATGGTCTGCGACGTCGCCGCCGCGCAGGAGCTCGTCTACGGCACCGCGCGCAAGTTCGATGCGGGACAGGTCAGCACGCGCGACAGTTCGATCGCGAAGTTCTTCGCGGGCGAGGCCGCCAATCGCGCGGCGCAATCGGCCTCGGAGATCTTCGGCGGCTATGCGTTCTCGGATGAACTGCCGATCTCGATCTACCTCAACTACGCCAAGCTGTGGCAAACCGGCGAAGGTTCGGCGAATCTGCAGCGTGTGCTGATCGCGGACGACGCGCTGGGCTGGAAATCGCTCGACCGGCACCAGCGCGCGCCGCGCAAGCTTCCGCAATGAGCAGCAACCCCCTGGCGGTGCGGGAGCACGGCCCGAGGTACCTCTGGATCCGCGAGCAGCTCGTCAGGATGATCCTGGACGGCGGCTTCAAGGGCGGGGCGCCCCTGCCGCCCGAAGGGCAGCTCGCCAGGCATTTCGGCGTCGCGCTCGGCACCTTGCGCAAGGCCATCGACGAGCTCGTCGCGCGCAAGATCGTCGAGCGCGTCCAGGGCAAGGGTCTCTTCGTCGCGGCCTATGACACCCAGGCGGCGATGCGGCTGTTCCGCATCGTCGATGCATCGGGGGTCAAGCAGTTGCCGAACTTCGACCGGGTACTGGGCATCCGCACCCGTGCCGCCGGCGCCAACGAGCGCCTGCGGCTCGGCCTGGCCAGGGACGAGAAGGTCGTCGAGCTGCGGCGCACCCGGACCTTCGCGGATGGCGCGGTGATGCTGGAGTCGATCTGCCTGCCCGGTTCCCGCTTCGCGGACTTCAAGGCGCGGCTGGGCACGCAGCGTCCGGTGCTCCTCTACGACTTCTACGAGCAGGAATACGGTGTCCGCATCGTCGGCGTGGAGTCGCGCCTGCGCGCGGTGTCGGCGACTGCCGACGATGCGAAGGAAATGGGCCTTCGCGCCGGGCATCCGCTGCTCGAAGTGGAACGCGTTGCCTTCGAACTCGACGCCAGGCCGGTTGAGCTGCGCACCACCTTGTGCGACACGACGGAGGGCCGGCATTACCTGGACGTTCCGGGCTGACCTGCCGTAGCGATCAGAACAAGTGCTGCGCCAGGAACGCAGTGCTCCGCCCGTGCGCCAGCGCCGCGCTCGCCGGGTTGTAGGACCCGCGGTCCCAGCAGTTGAACCCGTGGGTGGAGCCCTCGTACACGAAGATCTCCGCGTCCTTGCCCGCCACCGCCTCGCGGACCTTCTCCACCGCCGCGGCCGGGATCGATTCGTCCCTGGACGCGTAGTGGAACTGGATGGGGCATTGCAGCTTCGGCGCGAGCGCGAGCTGGTCCTGGATGCCGCCGCCGTAGTAGGCAACCGCGGCGTCGATGCCGGCGATCGCCGCGGCGGTGTAGGCGAGCCGCCCGCCCAGGCAGAAGCCCAGCGCGCCGGACTTGAAGCTTGCGGTCTCCGGGCGTGCGCGAAGCGCCGCGACGCAGGTCCGGATGTCGCTTTGCAGTTCCTCGGGCTTGAGGCCCTTCATCAGGGTGATCGCGCGCTGGCGCTCGGCATCGTCGTAGCCCAGCTCGACGCGGCGCTGCTGGCGCCAGAACAGGTCCGGGGCCAGCACGACGAACCCGTCCTGGGCATATTGCTCGGCGACGCCCTGGATGTGGCTGTTGACCCCGAAGATCTCCTGGAACAGGACAATCCCCGGTCCCTTGCCGGCGGGCGGGAGGGCGAGGTAGGCGTCATAGCGCTGGCCCTCGCCGGCATCGACCTCGATCCATCGAGTGGACACTTTCTTGCTCATGCTTTCATCTCCAGTCAGGTGAAGCGCCTGCCGCCAGCTGGCGCAGGTCGTCGATCTCGTGCAGCTGTTCGAGCAATCCGAGCAGGCGCTCGCCGTCGGCGCGCCCGCCGGCCTGGCAGCAGTCGAGGAACTTCTCGCGCAACCGGCGATGGGGCGTCGCGGCGGCGATCTCGCCGCTGTCCAGGGTCCTGCCGTCGCGCAGGCGAATGACGACCCGATCGGCCATGGCGGGGCCGCCGCCAGGCTGCGCGCCACGCTCCACCAGCCGCACTTTCTGCATGAGCGCCTGCGTTTCGGCCGATGCCACGAAGGCGTCGTCGAGGTCCGCCAGCGCCACGCGGCCGCGCAGCAGCGCGCAGGCGGCGCCGAAGTGCATGCTGAATTTCGCCTCGAGCCCGGTGCGCGGCCGGTCGAAGCGCAGCAACCGGGCCTGGGTCGCGCGGATCTCGACCTCGACGGCTTCCACGTCAGCCGCCGTGATGCCGTGGGTGGCCGCCAGCTCCAGCAGGGCGTCGAGCGGGCGGTGCGTCGCGAAGCACACCGGGTACTTCTTGAACATCAGGGGCTTGTCGAGGAAGAACCACTGCCGCCCGAGGACGGGAGCGCCGGCGAGGTCCACCGCGGCGCTGGGCGACAGCGCGGCCAGCATCCCGCCCAGGCCGTCGTCGCCGGCCGTGATGCCTTCCTGGGCCATGTCCACGGTGGTGATGGCCGAGGAGGCCGCGCGGCCGGCATGGATCGACTTGGACATCGCGCCGAAGTTGGCGACCACGCCGCCGGTGAAGCTACCCGCCAGCGAAAGCGCGGCCTGCGTCGTGGCCGCATCGAGTCCGCGCAGGTACGCCACGGCCGCGGCGGCCGCAGCCGTACCCAGGACCGAAGTCGGGTGCCAGCCCTTGTCGTGGTAGGGCATCGGCTCGCGCCGGTGGAGTTCCCCCCACACCTCGTAGCCCGCGACATAGGCGCGCAGCACGCGCTCTCCCGGCGCCGCGGACCGTTCCGCGGCGGCCAGCAGGGCGGGCACCAGCACGGTACTGGGATGCGCGTTGAACTGCACGTCGTCGTAGTCGAGGGCATGGGCCGCCGTGCCGTTGACGAGTGCAGCGGCCGAGGCCGAGCGCTGCATCCCCTTGCGCAGCAGCAGGGAGCAGGGCCCGGCGGCGTCGGCCGTATGGGCGGTGAGCTTGCCGACGACCGGCTCGTCGCGGGCCGCGAGCATCACGCCCACCAGATCGATGAACGCGCTGCGCGCCATGTCGAGCGCCGCGCGCGGAACCTCCTGGCGATCGAACGCCGACAGGAATTCCGCGACGGATCGCGTGAGGCCACCGCCAGAAAGTGAATCGTTAACTCGCATTTCGAATCGAGAAGAGGGCGAATGGCGGACAGCGACGGCTGCCTAGATCGAGCGTCCCGCGAGCGCGAGCGTGATCTTGCGCGCGAGACCGGCCACGGCCGGGCCGATTTCGTTGCGCAGCATCTTCGGCTTGAGGTCGGGACCGCCGCAGTTCACCACGTACTGCGGCATCCCCGAGCGGTCCACGGCGGCCGCGGCCACGGCATTGACGTTCGGGTGGTAAACGCCTTCGTTCAGGACGAAGCCGTGTGAGAGGTAACCGGCGGACGCGGACTCGATGGCGGCACGCAGGCCGGACCACTTGCCGGCATGGAGCGGCTGGAGCCTGGTCATCGTCTCGTCCTTCTCGTCCGCGGGCAGCGCGGCGATGTAGGCCCAGCCGGCCGACGAGGTGGCCAGCGGCAGGCGGGAGCCGATCGTGAGGTTCATCAGCAGCGGACCGTCCCCCTGCGCGCGCTGGATGATGAGCATGTCGTTCTGGTCATGCACCGCGAGCGAAACCGCGGCGCCGCTCAGCTTGGCGATGCGGGTCATCTCCGGCAGGGCCATCTCGCTGATCTCGGGCGACCGCAGCGAGGACTGCCCCAGGCCCAGCACCGCCATGCCGATGCGCAGCTTGTCGGGGTTGTCCGGCGACTGCACCAGGTAACCCAGCTGCTGGAGCGTGTAGCAAAGCCGCCAGACGGTGGGTTGCGGCATGCGCGTCATCTGCGCGATCTCGGTCGTGCCGAGCTGCACGTGCTGCGCATCGAAGCACCGCAGTACCGCCAGTCCCCGGCCGACCGCCGTGACGAACTGCCGGTCGGTCGCCGGCTTGCGCGCACGCGCGCGGCCCGCTTGTTGCGGGGTGTGGGTTGCCATGCGGCCAATTTTAGTCAATGGCCGAGCATGTGATCGCATCTCACGCGGCCTTGACGATCCCGCGCTGGTGCAGCGCCATGATGTCGTCGTGCGCGAAGCCGGCTTCCTCCAGGAAGTCCCGCGTCTCGGTGCCGACCTCGTGCTTGCCCAGCCAGTTGATCCGGCCCGGCGCATTGCGAAAGCGCGGGACGACCTCCTGGACCGGCGTGTCCCCTAGCACTGGATCCGGGATGGAAACGACCGTGCCGCGCTCCTGCACGTGGCGGTCCTTGACGATCGTCTCGACGTCGTTGACCGGCGCCGCCAGCACGTCGAACCTGCTGAGCCGTTCCATCACCTCCGCCTGCGTGTGCTTGAGCATCCAGTCGGCGATCATCCCGTCGCATTCGTCGACCCGTTTGAGGCGCTCGCGGTTGGTCGCCCAGTCCGGGTTGTCGGCCAGGTCCTCGCGGCCGATGGCCCGGAAGAGGCGCATGGCCGGCGAATCCGCGGCGCTCGACACCGCGATCCAGCGGTCGTCCTTGGTGCGGTACGTGTTGCGCGGGGTCGACCAGCGGGCACGATTGCCTTCGCGCCTGGCGATGACGCCGCCCTTGGTGTAGTTGATCAGCATCGGGCCGGTCATGCTGAGGAGCGGTTCGTACAGGCTGATGTCGATCTCGTCGCCGATCCCGCCATTGCGTTCGCGGGCCCACAGCGCCGCCAGCACCGCGTAGGTGGCGGTGAGCGCCGCAACGCCGTCGGCCAGGGGATAGGAGGGCAGCGTCGGCGGTCCGTCGGCTTCGCCCGTGACGTGGGCGTAGCCACTGAAGGCTTCGGCGAGCGTGCCCACGCCGGGCCGCGCGCTGTACGGGCCGGTCTGGCCGTAGCCGCTGACGTGCAGCACCACGAGGCCGGGGTTGGTCTTGCGCAGGCTGTCGTAGTCGAGGCCCCACTCCTTGACGCGGCCGGGGCGGAAGTTCTCGATGAAGACGTCGGCCTTCTCCAGCAGCTTGCGGATGACGTCCGCGCCTTCCGGCTTCTTCACGTCCACCGCGACCAGCTTCTTGTTGCGGGCGACGACGCTCCACCAGAGGCTGGTCTTTCCCTGGCCCAGGCCGCGCACGACGTCGCCCTTGGGATGCTCGATCTTGATGACCTCGGCGCCGAGGTCGGCGAGGTTGGTGGCGACCAGCGGCCCGGCGAACAGCATGCCGAGCTCGACGACGCGCAGGCCCTTCAGCGGCCCCTCTCCCTGGAATGTCTTGTGATTGGTCATGGAGTCGTTCTGCGTCATGCGGTCTGGGCTTCCCGGATCTTGTTGCGCAGGCCGCGCAGGCTGCCGCCGCGCATCACCGAGCCGGGAAGCGGGTGGCCCACGATGTCCTCGGCCAGCCGCGCCGAGTCGAGCAGCGCCTCGAGGTTCACGCCTGTCTCGATGCCCATCTCGTCGCACATGAACACGAGGTCCTCGGTGCAGACGTTGCCCGCCGCTCCCCGGTGCCCGGCGAACGGGCAGCCGCCGAGGCCGGCCACGGCTGCGTCGAAGGTCTTCACGCCCATCTCCAGGCCGGCATAGGCGTTGGCGATGCCCATGCCGCGGGTGTCGTGCAGGTGCAGCGTGATGGACAACTCGGGGTGCTTGTCCTGCACCGCCCCCACGACGCGCTTGATCGACGCCGGCGTGGCCCAGGCCATCGTGTCGGCCAGCATCATCTCCTGCAGGTTGAACCCGTGCGCGGCCGCGATCTCCTTGGCCTGCCGCACCACCTCGAGCACGGTCTCCACCGGGATGTCGCCGGCGAAGTTGCAGCCGAAGGCGGCCATCACGGCGCCGCGCTTCACGTCCACGCCGTGCGCCTTGAACATCTCCATCGTCTGGTGCTGCAGCGGGATGTTCTCCTCCATCGTGCGCTTCTGGTTGCGCATCAGGAAGGGTTCCGAGGCGCACAGGGACACCGAACCCTTGACCTCGAGCCGCTGCGTCTCGATCGCGCGCTGCAGGCCCTTGTCGTTCAGCCACAGGCCGACATAACTGATACCGGGCTTCTTGTTGAAGCCGGCCACCACCTGTTCGGCGTCGGCCATGCCCGGGACCGCCTTCGGATTCACGAACGAGACGATCTGGATGCGGTTGAGGCCGGTCTCGGACAAGCTGTCGATCAGCTCGATCTTGCGTTCGGTCGGGATCACACCCTTCTCGAACTGGAAGCCTTCTCGCGGGCCCTCCTCGTTGATCTGGACCTTGGTGGGGATATTGGACATGGGTTTCTCCTGGTCTTGAAAGGGGTCAGGCCGGCGCCACGGCGGGCACCGGCGGCGTGAACGGGTACGGCACCGGCCAGCCGTCGCGGTAGGGGAGGGCGACGGTGGCTTCGCCGGGCGTGCTTTCCTTGCCGTCGCCGTCGAGGATGCCGAGCTCCACGACCACCAGGCCGTAGTCGGGCAGGCGCTGCATCGACTTGACCTTGCCCCAGACCTTCAGCGTCTGGCCCACGTAGTTCATGGCGCGGAACTGGAAGCCGACCTTCCAGACCCAGCCGTCGCGGCCGGCCCAGTCCTTGACCAGCTGGACGAGGAACTGCTGCTTCAGGGAACCATTGATGAGAAGGTCCTGCAGCTTGTCGTGTTCGACGGCGAACTGGCGGTCGTAGTGGATGCGATGCCAGTTCTCCATGGCGGCGGACCAGCGGAACAGGTGGATCGGACCCAGTGGGCCCTTCTCGAGGAAGGGAAGTTCCATCCCTTGCGAGACGTCTTCGAAACAGGTCTGGCGTGTCATGGCTTATCTCCGGATGGCGGTCATCCGCGATCGCATCAGCAGCTCGCCGTCGCCGTTGCGGAACTCGTACTGGCGCACGACCAGCACCATCGGGCCCTTGCTGGTCTGCTTCTCGGTGATGTCGGCGTAGCTCAGCTTGACGCGGACGCGCTCGCCGTGGCGCGCGTACCGGAACAGCTCGAACTCGGAGCCGCCGTTCAGCGAAGCCAGGTGCGCGAGCGGCTTGATGGGCGGCAGGCCGGCGACCGGCAGGATGCCGTCGAACTCGGGGTTGTGGGCATTCGCCTGGATCGGGTCCTCGGTGCCCAGCGGGCGCCGGATGATGTGGTTGACGAAGAGCGGAGGCGCCACCGGCCCGCCGAAGCGGCGGTTGGCGTCGTTCTCCTGGTCCTGGTAGGCCGGGTCCTCGTCCATGATGGCCTGCGCGAAACGGCGCACGGCGCCGCTTTCGACCGGATCGCAGGCGAATTCAGCCTCGGTCGAGACGCCGATGTAGGCGCGAACCTCATCCGTAACGAGCATCGTTGTCGAACTCCTGATTTGCTGTGCAAATTAGTAATTCGTAAATGATAGGGAGCTTTCCTCCGCGCTGTCAAATCGGTGCGGCCTCGTGTTGACGCCTGTCCCGCCGCTGCCTATGATGACGATCATGCGAATCGTTAATTCGCACAGAGAATTGAGCTCAACGCAGGAGACGTCAATGGAGAAGATGAACGGCGCGGAATCGCTGGTGCGCACGCTGCTGGCCGGCAAGGTGGACGTCTGCTTCGCCAACCCCGGCACTTCGGAGATGCAGTTCGTGGCGGCGCTGGACCGCATCCCCGGCATGCGCTGCGTGCTCGGGCTGTTCGAGGGCGTGGTGACCGGCGCCGCCGACGGCTACGCCCGGATGACCGACCGGCCCGCGTCGACCCTTCTGCACCTGGCGGCGGGCCTGGGCAACGGCCTGGCCCACCTGCACAACGCCAAGCGCGCCCAGG
>CAZPZW010000113.1:0-9503 GCA_964591165.1 uncultured Thermoanaerobaculia bacterium
AGCGGCGAGCGGTTGTAGTAGTGGAAGTAGTGGTTGTAGGCGTCGATCAGCTCCGCCATGTACTCGTCGGCGATCTCCTTCTCGAAGCTGCGCGCGCGCTTGCGGATGCGCGTCATGCAGGTGTCGACGTCGGCGGTCAGGTAGAGCACGAGATCGGGCGCCGGCACCTGCGGCTCGAGCGTGGTGTAGAGCTTGTCGTAGATCGCGAGTTCGTCGTCGCCCAGCGTGAGATAGGCGAAGATGCGGTCCTTCTGGAAGGTGTAGTCGGAGATCACCAGGCGGTGGAAGAGCTCCTGCTGCACCACCTCCTGCTGCTGCCGGTAGCGCGACAGGAGAAAATACATCTGGGTCTGGAACGCGGCCCCCGGGCGGTCGCGGTAGAAGTCCGGGAGGAAGGGGTTCTCGACGTCCTCGAGCACCTTCACCGCCTCGAAACGGCGCACTAGCTTGTCGACCAATACGGTCTTCCCGACCCCGATCGGGCCGTCGACCGCCAAGTACCGGAAGGGAAGCTGTTCGGACATGCCGTGCGCTCGCCGGAGTCTGTCACAGACCGGGCCGGTGTGGCCTGCCGCTCGCCCGCCGCCTGCGCTAGAGTGCGCCGAACGAGGAGCGACCGTTGACCGAGCGGGTAGGTGCCCGCGAGGGCACGCCACCGGAGTCCGAGAGCCGGCCCCACGCCGACGAGGAAGCACGCTTCAAGGCGCTGGTCGAAACGAGCTCGGACTGGATCTGGGAGACCGACACCGCGGGCCGCTACACCTACGCCAGCCCGAAGGTGGTCGAACTGCTCGGCTTCCGACCCGAGGCGCTGCTCGGGCGCACGCCCTTCGATCTGATGCCGGCTGCCGAGGCCGAACAGCTGCGGCCGATCTTCTCCGAGATCGTCGCCCACCGACGACCCTTCGCCGCGCTCGAGAACGTCAACATTCACCGCGACGGCCACCTGGTCGTCCTCGAGACGAGCGGGATCCCGTTCTTCGACGAGCAGGGCGAGCTCGCCGGCTACCGGGGAATCGACCGCGACATCAGCGAACGCCGCCGGCACGAGGAGGAGATGCGCCGCAGCCGCGGCTTCGAGCGGCTCGTCGCGACCCTGGCCACCGAGCTCGTCGACCTGCCGGCGCTCCAGATCGACGCGGCGGTCGAGCGCGCCCTCGGCGCGATCGGCTCGTACTTCGATGGCGACCGCGCCTACCTCTTCCAGTTCGACGACGCGCAGCGGAGCATGGACAACACCCACGAGTGGTGCGCTCCGGGCGTCGTGCCGCACCGCGAGCGGCTGGTCGGCCTCGCCGTCGCCGATTTCCCGTCGGTCGGACGCCTGCTCCGGAGCGGCGAAACGATCCAGGTCGCCAGCGTCCCCGAGCTTCCGCCCGGACCCGAGCGCGCGGAGTTCGAGCTCGAAGGCATCCTCTCCCTCCTGCTCGTGCCGATGACGAGCGGCGGCCGGGTCACCGGTTTTCTCGGCATCGACCATGTCCGCGAGCCCCACGCCTGGCCTCCGGAGTCGATCGGCCTGATGGAGAGCGTCGGCGAGCTCCTGGCGGGCGCGCTCGGGCGCGCCCGCGCCGAGCGCCGGGTCGCCGAGGAGAGCGCCTTTCGTCAGGCCATGATCTCCCGCCTCGCCGAGGGCCTGTGCGTGGCGCGCGAGGTCCCGCGCCCCCCCGGCGCTCAGTTCACGGTCTGGAACGAACGGATGGCGCAGATCACCGGCCGCTCCCACGAGGAGATCTCGCGACTCGGCTGGGACGCGCTCTTCCCGGTCGACGAGGAACGGACGCGGTTTCGCGCCGCGCTCGCGAACGCGGCACGGGGCGTGGATCTCGCCGCCGAGCACTTTCAGCTGACCCGGGCGGACGGCAGCGCTCGCGCGGTCCTGCTCTCGACGTCCAGGCTCCGCGGCGACGACGGCAGCGAGAACCTGCTGGTGCTGTGCAACGACGTCACCGAACGACGCAACCTCGAGGAGCAGCTGCGGCAATCCCAGAAGCTCGAAGCGGTGGGCCGTCTGGCCGGTGGCATCGCGCACGACTTCAACAACTTCCTCAACGCGATCCTGGGTTACTCCGAGCTCCTCGCCGAACGCCTGGAGGGGAGCGACGGCGCCGCCCTCGGACACCTCGAGCAGATCCGGCGGGCGGCCCATCGCGCCGCCGCGCTGACCCAGCAGCTGCTCGCGTTCGGTCGCCGGCGGGCGATTGCACCGCGCGTGCTCGACCTCAATGCCGTCGTCGCGGAGATGGAGCCGATGCTCCGGCGGCTGATCGGGGAGCAGATCGACGTCGTCCTTCACCTCGCTCCCGACCTCGCCGCGGTGCACGCCGACCCGGGCCAGCTCAGCCAGGTGCTGATGAACCTGGTGGTCAACGCTCGCGACGCGATGCCGCACGGCGGCCGCCTCACGCTCTCGACCGCCAACCTGCCGGCCGTCGCCGGGCGAAGCAGCGGCGGGGTGCTCCTCCGCATCGAGGACACCGGCATGGGCATGGACGCCGCCACCACCGCCCGGATGTTCGAACCCTTCTTCACCACCAAGGACGCCGGTCAGGGGACCGGGCTCGGGCTGTCGATCGTCTACGGCATCGTCGAGGAGTCGGGCGGGCAGGTTCGCTGCGACAGCGAACCGGGGCGGGGCACCGCGATCGAGATCGTCCTGCCGGCGATCGCCGCGTCCCCCGCGGCCGTCGTCGAAGCGCGGCCTCTCTCCGCCGCGGTGGGCAACGGCGGCGTCGTCCTGGTCGCCGAGGACGAGGACCAGGTGCGCAGTCTCATGGTCGAGGTGCTGACGAGGGCTGGCTACCAGGTACTGGCCGCGAACAACGGGGCGCGGGCGCTCGAGGTCGCGTCCGCTTTCGCGGGAAGGATCGATGCCCTGGTCTCGGACGTCATGATGCCCGAGCTCGACGGCGAGGGGCTCGCCCGCGAGCTCAGCCATCGCCGCCCGGGCCTGCGCATCCTGCTCACCTCGGGCTACCCCCAGGAGAACCTGACCCGCAGGGCCGCCGCCCACGGCTCCGCCTTCTTGGCCAAGCCCTTCGCGCCAGTGGCCCTGGTGTCCGCGCTGCGCGAGCTGCTGAGCGCGCCGCCCGCAAACGCCTAGCCGGCACGCGGGGCGGCCGGCCGCTCCCTCAGGCCACCCGGGCGACCGGGTTGTAGAGCGTGTCGCGCTCGACCGGCACGAAGCCGGCTTCGCGCACCACGCGCTCGAGCTCGCCGCGCGGCATCATCTGCGCAGTCTCGGCACCTGCCATGTGGTAGATCGTCTCCGAAACCACCGTGCCGTCGAGGTCGTCGGCGCCGAAGGAGAGCGCCACCTGTGCCAGCTTGGGCGTGATCATCACCCAGTAGGCCTTGAGGTGCGGCACGTTGTCGAGCACGAGGCGCGAGGTGGCGAGCGTCCGCAGGTCCTCGAGCCCGGTGGTGTGGTATCTCAGACCGAGGTAGTTGTTCTCGGGGTGGTAGGCGAGCGGGATGAAGGCGTTGAAGCCCCCGGTCTCGTCCTGCAGAGCGCGCAGCCGGAGGAGATGGTCCACCCGGTGCTCGGGCTTCTCGACGTGACCGTAGAGCATGGTGCAGTTGCTCTTCAGGCCCAGGCGGTGCGCCACGCGATGGACCTCCAACCATTCGCCCGCGTCGAGCTTGCCGTCGCAGATGATCTCGCGGACCTCGGGATGGAAGATCTCGGCGCCGCCGCCCGGCAGCGAGCCCAGGCCCGCGGCCACCAGCCGCCGGAGGACCGCTTCGATCGACAGCTTCTCGCGCCGCGCGAACCAGCCGATCTCGATCGCGGTGAACGCCTTGAGGTGCGCCTTGGGAAAACGCTCCTTCAGGCCGCGCAACATCTCCTCGTACCAGGCCATCGACAGGTCGGGATGCAGACCGCCGACGATGTGGAACTCGCTGACCTCGTGGCCCCCCTGCTCGGCGGCGTGGCGGTAGACCTCGTCGTGCGTCATCTGCCAGGCGTGCGGCTCGTCCTTCATCGCGGCGAAGCTGCAGAACTTGCAGTTGTAGGTGTAGACGCAGATGTTGGTCGGATTGATGTGCCGATTGAGGTTGTAGTAGGCGAAGTTGCCGTGCAGCTTGCGGCGTACGGCGTCGGCCAGCCGGCCCAGGTGGAGCACGTGCGGGGTCGCGAAACAGGCGAGCGCGTCGCTCTCGTCGAGCCGCTCGCCGGCGCGGACCTTGGCTGCGATCTCGCGCAGCGGCAGGGGAAAAGTGGTCGGCTCGAGGTCGCCCGGCATGGCGAGGCATCATACCAACGTCATCGGTTGACACCCCACCGGCGTTTAGCCCTATATTTCACATGAATTCCCCTCTCGGGAAGGGGCGCCGCCGATGTCTGCTCGGCCGGTCCTCAGGTTCGCCCTCCCGGACGCCTGTCGCGACGCCCTAGGCATCCTGCATCCCTCCGCAGTCCCCCGCCTCACCTGCTCCCCTGTCGTCGAAGGAGGTTCCCATGTCGTCTGCCGGCCGCCGTAGGCGCGTCCGCCACACCCTCGTTTTCGCCGCCGCGCTCGTTCTCCTCACAGCCCCTACCGCCATCGCCCAGAGCTACACCGTGACCTCGCTCGCCGACGACGGCGCGGGGTCGCTGCGCGAGGCGATCCAACTCGCCAACAACGATGGCGTTCCCAGCACGATCAGCTTCGCTGCCGGCCTCGCCGGTGGCACGATCGCGCTCGCCTCTCAGCTCCCCGACTTCAGCGAGGACGGCACGACGATCGACGGCGATTTCGACGCCGACTGCGACGCCGATATCGGGATCGACGGCAGCTCTGCCGGTACTTGGGCCGACGGCCTGGCGCTCACTTCGAACAACCACATCGTGCGCGGCCTCGCCTTCTTCGATTTCGAAGGCGACGGCCTGCACGTCCAGGGCTCCAACAACCTCGTCGAGTGCAACTACTTCGGCACCGACCTCTCCGCGGCCGGCGGGCACGGTAACGGCCAGCTCGGGATCCGCCACGTCGCCGGCAACGACAACCAGATCGGGCCCTACAACGTCGTCGCTTACAACGGCAGCTTCGGGATCCAGATCCTCGAGTCCAGCTCGGGTGCCTATCCGCTCTTCGAGTCGCTGACTCCGGACGTCACGCGCCGCTTCCCGGTGATCGAGTTCTCCGACGGCTGCGGCTACTTCGAGAGCAGCGACGGCATCGTTCCCACCGGCGGCGGCGGAGCTCCGTTCACCGAAAACTTCGGGATGCGACTGACCGGCCAGCTCGATCTCGGCACCGCCGGCGACTACACCTTCGAGCTGCCGGTGCTCGACGACGAGGCGCGGCTCCTGGTCGACGGCAGCGTCGTGCTCGACGCTTCGGGCCCTCCCCCGTACTCGACGCTGGTCAGCGGGCTCTCGGCAGGCGCCCACACGCTCGAGCTCGATTTCGCCGAGTTCGGCGGCGCCGCGAGCCTCCAGCTGGCCGTCAGCGGCCCCGGTTCCGTGTTCCTCTCGACCGGCGGCGCGCCACCCATCGGCTGTGACGCGAGCCTCCCGGGGCTCTGCGGCGAGCTCTTCCAGCTGCGGATTCGCTCGGAACGGAACACGATCACCACGAACTCGATTCACCACAACCTCGCCGACGGAATCTCGCTCAACTGCTGCTGCACCCCGTTTCAGAACGATCCCGGCGACTCCGATCTCGGCGCCAACGGCGCGCTGAATCATCCCGTGATCGCGTCCGTCACCCACGCCGGTGGCGGGCTCTTCACCATCTCCGGCTCGGCGCCGCCCGACGCGACGGTGGAGATCTTCCGCTCCGACGGCGATCCCTCCGGTCACGGCGAGGGCGAGAACTACCTGGGTTCCGCGACCGCCGACGGCAGCGGCAACTTCACGACCGACCTGACGCTCGCCGCTGGCACGACGCTGCTCACCGCCACCGCCACCGACGCCGTCGGCAACACCTCGGAATTCGGGCCCAACTTCGCGCCCACCGCCGGCATGGATCGCGTGACTCTCGGCAACGGGTTCTCCGCCATGCCGGGCCAATCGCTCGACATCCCGGTCTACATCCGCGACGCGAGCCTGACGCCACTCGGCCTCGACCGCCCCGCGGGAGAACGCATCCAGGGGATCGTCTTCAAGGTCCTCTTCCCGTCCTCGACGATCGCCGCGGCAAGTGCCGTGCGCGACGGCGTGCTGCTCGGCCTCGACGCGCTCTACGAGCTCGCCCCGGCGACCGCGGGCTCGATCGCTTACCTCGCTTCGTTCGCCGAGACGACCGATCCGATCCCCTTCGCCCTCGACGCGGCAGAACCTGGAGACGTCGTCGCCCGGCTTACCCTGACGCTGGCGCCGAACGCGCCTGCCGGACCGGTCGACCTGTTCCTCGACGCCGCGAACACGGAGCTCGACAACCAGGGGGGAACCGTCGCCGAGAACGTGGGCAATGGCAATCTGCAGATCTTCCACGCGCAGCTCTTCGTCGGCACCAACTCGGCCTGGGACCTCGTCGCCACCGCCGAGTCGGCCGCCGCGATCCGCCTCACCTGGGCCGATCCCTGGGCCAACGAGATCGGCTTCCGCGTCGAGCGCTCCGAGGACGGCGCGAGCTGGTCTGCGATCGGCTCCGCCGGTCCCGACGACTGGACCTATCTCGACACCGCCGGCCTCGCGCCCGGCACGCTCTACCACTACCGCCTGGTCACCCTGATCGCCCAGGGCGACTCGCAGATTTCGAGCCAAGCCGTCGCCTCGACCTTCCCCACGGTGGCGGCGAAAGTGTGCGCCACCCGGCTCTCGCCGCCGCGCTCCTGGGCGCGATTCCCGAGCACCATCTGGAACGGCGCGAGCTGGTCGGTCGCCTGGAACGGGCGCGAGAGCGCCTTCCAGGAGGACATCTACTTCCAGCGCTTCGACGCGACGACGCTCGCTCCGCTCGCTCCGGCGCTGCAAGTGAACGCGACCGACGCGAGCGCCGCGACCTTCAACTTCCGGCCGGGGCGGCCCACGCTGGTCTGGAACGGCACCCACCATGGTCTCATCTGGTCGGAGTTCCTGCCGGGCGAGCCGGGGATCCCGTCCGAGCGCACGATCTTCTTCGCCCTCCTCGACGCCGTCGGCAACAAACTGCGCGGCGACGTGCGCGTCGCCAGCGGGATCACGCAACACGCCTTCGAAGCCGAGTTGCCGCTCACCCTCGCCTGGGACGGCACCCACTGGGGCTTCTTCTCGCTCGAGGTGGACTCGCCGCCGATGCAGGACCTGGTCTACCGCCGGCTCGACGAGGACGGCGACCTGGTGACCGGCCCGGTGGTGGTCGCGAGCTCGGCGCTGGGCAGCGTCTCCGACGTTCGCGTCGCCTGGAACGACGCCACGAGCAAGTACGCGGTTGCTTGGCAGGAGATCCACGACACCACCAACGAGCTCTACTTCCGGCCGGTCGAGGAAACGACCGGCGCGGTCGAAGGAAGCCTGGTCACGCTGAGCAGCTTCGAGGGGATCTACGGTACCTACGGCCACAGCGTGGTCGCCGACGGCCCGGGCTGGGCGGTCGCCTGGAGCGAGCAGCTCCCCGACTACACCGTCGTCGCCTCCCTCGCGCGACTCGACGCGAACGGCACGCCGACCGGTCCGGCCGTGCGCCTCTCGGAGGATCCGCCCGCCGAGCCCTCGGACGCCTCGCCGCTGCTCGCTGCCAAGCCTGCGGGCGGCTTCGCCGTCTTCGTGAGCTGCTCCGCGACGGCGGGGGAGATCTGCCGCCTGGAGACCGACGCTGCCGGGAATCGCCTCGGGTCGCCGACTCTCGTGACACCCGACGACGGCCTGCACTCGAGCTGGGCTCACCTGGCGTCGAACGGCAGCGACCTCTTCCTCGCCTGGAACGATCAGAGCAGCGGCTCTCTCGAGCTCGGCGGGCTGCTCGTCGCAGCGAGCGACGCCGCGCCACCCGGCGCTGTCGAGATCCTGACCTCCGGTCACGACCCCGGCACGACACCGGGCGTCCCGGCGATCTTCACCGCCTCGGTCGTCCCGCTCGCTTCGGGAGGCTTCGTCGCCGTTTGGCTCGACTCGATGACCGGCAGCAACCTCATCCAGGCGCGGATCTGGGATGCCTCCGGCGCGGAGGTCGCGAATCTCGCGCCGCTCATCTCCGATCCCGCCTACCGCCCCGCCGTCGTCGCGGTCGGCGACGAGTTCGCCGTCGCCTGGCCCAGCCGCACGACCTGGGACGTCCAGTTCATGCGCTTCGACGCCCTCGGCAACCCGCTCGTCGGGCCAGTTGCCATCTCCTCCGCGCCGATGACCTCCAGCCTCGCGATGGCCTTCTCCGGCGAGGCCTACGGACTCGTCTGGGCGCGCAGCGGCGGGCTCAACTTCCTGCGCGTGGCGCCGGACGGGTCGCTGTTCGAGGGGGACGTCTTCCTTCCCGTCGGCACCGTCTTCGGTTCGCCCAGCCCGCAGCTGCAGTGGGGCGGCAACTGGGCGGTGGTCTGGACTGGCGCCGGTCGCAACCTGCACTTCGGCCTCCTCGACGACGCAGGAAACCTCCAGACCTCCTCGATGCTCGATGCCAACGTCGAGAACTTCAATCAGTTCCATCTCCTCTCGACGGGGAGCCACTTGGGACTCGCCTGGTCGGAGCGCCGCGGGTATCTCGATCCGCCGCTCGACGAGATCCGCTTCACCACCCTCGACTGGAACGGCTCCGTGCTGCTCCCCGACCAGGTCGTCGTGAGCGGCCCGACGCGCGACGTCAATCCCTGGCTCTACTGGGCGGACGGCACCTATCACCTGCTGCACAAGCACGGCGGCACCTCCGGCATCCGCGAAATCGAGATTCAGCCCGACGGCACGGTGCTGCCGGGCGAGCGCTATTGGGACCACCGCGGGCTCCTGCTGGGTGCGGCGCACAACGGCGTGACCCTGGGCCTGGCCTTCTCGACCGAGAGCGATCACTTCTTCGCGACCGGGGAGTGCGTCACCGGCGACGCGACGCCGCCGCCCTGTCCCGATCTCCACGCCGCCTCGGTGAACGACCAGGTGCGCCTCAGCTGGGATCCGGTCGGCGACCCCGAGTCGGGGATCTTCCGCTATCACCTCTATCGCGACGGCTTGGGGTTCGCGGAGATCTTCCCGCCGGCGACCCTCTTCGACGACGGGGGCTACACGGTGGGCTTCACCCACGTCTACCAGGTGCGCGCCTTGAACGGCGCCTTCGACGAGTCGGACGGCTGTCCGAGCCTCGCCTTCTCGACCACCACCGGCGACGCCAACGGCGACAGCCAGGTCGATGCCGCCGACATCTTCTACCTGGTCAACTTCCTCTTGGCCGACGGCCCGCCGCCGTTGGGCGACGCCGACGCCAACGGCGACGGCGCGGTCACCGTCTCCGACATCTTCTACCTCATCAACTACGTCTTCAACGATGGTCCGGATCCGGTGCCGATCACCGGCGGCGGGAGCGAGCTCACCACACCCGTCGAGACGGCGTCCCCTGGCGGCGCCGAGTTCGAGCCCGAAGCGGCCCCGGCACCGCCGGTTCGCTCGCGCC
>CAZPZW010000114.1:0-9477 GCA_964591165.1 uncultured Thermoanaerobaculia bacterium
TCTCGCGGGTATAGCCGTAGCCGCCGTGGATCTGCAACGCCTTGTTGGTGACCCGCTGCGCCATCTCGGAGGCGAAGAGCTTCGCCTGCGCCGCCTCGAGGCTGTAGCGCTTCTGGGTCATCTTGGTCCACGCGGCCTTGTAGACCAGCAGCCGCGCCGCATCGATCTCCATCGCCATGTCGGCGAGGTAGAACTGGATCGCCTGGAACTCGGCGATCGGCCGGCCGAACTGCCGCCGCTCCTTGGCGTAGGCGAGGGCCGCCTCGAAGGCCCCCTGGGCGATCCCCACCGCCTGGGCGGCGATGCCGATCCGCCCGCCGTCGAGCGTCGCCATCGCGATCTTGAAGCCCTCGCCTTCTTCGCCCAGCCGCTGGGCGACCGGCACGCGCATCCCCTCGAAGAATAGCTGGGTGGTGCCGGAGGCCTGGACGCCGAGCTTGTACTCGTGATGGCCACGTGCGAAGCCGGGCGTGTCGGTCGGCACGATGAACGCCGTGATGCCCTTGTGCTTCTTCTCGGGCTGGCTGTTGGCGAAGACCAGCGCGACGTCGGCGTGGGTGCCGCAGGTGATGAACACCTTGCTGCCGTCGATCACGTAGTCGTCGCCCTCCCGCCGCGCCGTGCTGCGCAGGGAACCGGCGTCGCTCCCCGCCTCCGGTTCGGTGAGCGCGAAGCAGCCCAGCTGCTGCCCGGCGGCGAGCGGGGTGAGGAAGCGGCGTTTCTGCTCTTCGCTGCCGAAGCGCAGCAGTGGATCGCAGACCAGGGAGTTGTTGACCGAGAGGATCACGCCGCTCGAGGCGCAGACCTTGGAGACTTCCTCCATGACCACGCAGTAGGCGAGCATGTCCATTCCTGCTCCGCCGTAAGCCTCCGGCACGTAGACCCCGGTGAGCCCGAGCTCGCCGGCCTGGCGGAAGTAGTCGAGAGGGAACTCGCCCGAGGCGTCGATGGCCTTGGCGCGCGGCGCGACCACGTCCGCGGCGAAACGCCGCACCATGTCGCGCAGGAGTGTCTGTTCTTCGTTGAGCTCGATCTGCATCGTTGTCCTCGCGGCGATGCTAACAGCCGGAGACGTCCCGCGACCACCGGCGGCTCGAGCCGGAGCGGCCGGAGCGGGGGCTTGGCCGCGGGCGCCGACCTGCGACAGAATCCGCTCATGGCCAGCGAGAACCCTAGACTCGGCTATTCCGAGGTCGAACTGCGCAGTTATCTCCCCTCCGGATGGGGCCTCCGTCCGGGAAGCGCCGAGAGCTGGGACGCCAAGAAGCGGATCTGGAGCATCGAGGTCTACGACTCGGCCGACAACCTCTGGCCCTTGCAGGTCACGGCCCGGGACGTCGAGGCCGCCGGTCGGATCGAGGCGCTGCGCAAGAGCGTCGACCGGCTCTACCGCATCGCCCTCGCCTGATCCCCGCGGCGCACGCTCAAGACGGCTTGGCCGGTGACGGTCGGCTTCCCGGCTTCACCGCCGTCGAGCCGTCCGCGCAGAGCGGGCAGGCCTCCGGGCGATAGGTCGGCAGGTCGAGCTTCAGCAAACCGGCGTAGGGCACGCCGAAGCCGTGCCGGCCCCCGCTGCGGTCGATGATCGACCCGATGGCGACGAGTCGGCCGCCGGCGGCCTCGGCGAGAGCGGCCGTCTCGAGCGTCGACTTGCCGGTCGTCACCACGTCCTCGATCACCGCCACCCGCTCCCCGGCGGCGATCGCAAAACCGCGCCGCAGGGCGAGCCGCTCCCCGTCACGCTCGGCGAAGCGGAACGGCACGCCCAGGGCCGCCGCGACCTCGTGGCCGATGATCACCCCGCCCAGGGCCGGCGCCAGGATCGAGTCGGGGCGCTCGCCGGCGAGCTCGCCGGCGAGCGCCTCGCCGACCTCGCGCGCCCGGCGCGGATCCTCCAGCAGCAGGGCGCACTGCACGTAAGCCGGGGAGTGCAGCCCCGACGAGAGCAGGAAGTGTCCCCGGCGGAGCGCGCCGCTCGCTTCGAGCATCGCTTCCAGCCGCTCAGCCCTGGCCACCGTTCGCCTCCTTGCGCTTGATCTCGTACTGCTCCATCTTCTTGTAGAGGTTGCTGCGCGGCGTGTCGATGGCGATCGCCGTCTGGGTCACGTTCCAGTTGTGCTCGGCGAGCTTCTGCACCAGGAAGAGCTTCTCGGCCTGATCGCGGAACTCGCGCAGTGTCTTGAGGCCCTGGAAGGCCTGGCCGAACTCCTCGCGCCCCCCGCCCAGCGCGGCGGCGACGAACTCCCGCCCTATCGTGTCCCCCGGCGAGAGGATCAACAACCGCTCGACCAGGTTGCGCAACTCGCGGACGTTCCCTTTCCAGGGATGCGCCTGGAGCAGCTCGATGCCTTCGACCGTGAAGCGCTTGCGACGGTAGTTGTTGCCTTCGCAGAAGCGTCGCGCGAAGTGCTCGACGAGAAGCGGAACGTCCTCAAGCCGCTCGCGCAACGGCGGGGTGCGAATCGGCACGACGTTGAGGCGGTAGAAGAGATCCTCGCGGAACCTGCCGCTCTTGATCTCGCCCTCGAGCTCCCGGTTGGTCGCCGCCACGACGCGCACGTTCACCCGCACGACCCGGTCCGCGCCCACCGGCTCGACGTCGCCGCTCTCCAGCACCCGGAGCACCTTCGCCTGGGTGCGGGCCGACATGTCGCCGATCTCGTCGAGGAAGATCGTCCCGCCGTCGGCCGCTACGAACTTGCCGGTCTGCTTGCGCACTGCGCCGGTGAAGCTCCCCTTCTCGTGCCCGAAGAGCTCGGACTCGATGAGCTCCTCGGGAATCGCCGCGCAATTGACCTGCACGAAGGCCTGGCTCCGGCGCTGCGACAGCGCGTGGATGGCGCGCGCCACCAGCTCCTTGCCAGTGCCGCTCTCGCCGCTGATCAGCACGGTCGCCGGGCTCGGGGCGGCGAGATCGATCGTCTCGCGCAGACGCCGCATCGCGGGCGAGGTGCCGATGAGATCCACGCCGTCACTGGACACCGGCTGCCGACTCTCGCGCTGCAGTCGGTAGGCCTCCACCGCGTTGCGCAACGAGAGCAGGACCCGCTCGCGCTGCAGCGGCTTCTCGAAGAAGTCGAAAGCGCCTCGCCGCGTGGCCTCCACGGCGGTCGCCACGTCGGCATGCCCCGAGAGCACCAGCACGGGCATCTCGTAGCCCCGCTCGCGGAGCGCCTTGAGCGTCTCGAGGCCGTCCATCTCCGGCATCCGGATGTCGAGCAGGATGGCGTCGGGCGGCCGTTCGCGCGTCTTCTGGAGAGCCTCGAGGCCGTTGATCGCCTCCTCGACGCGGTAGCCCTCGAACTCGAGGATCATCCGCAAGCTCTCGCGGATGGCCGGCTCGTCGTCCACGATCAGCACGGAGGCTCGCGACACGGCGCACATCGCTGGGCAGTGTAACAAAAGAAAAAGGGCCGGTTCGGTGCCGAACCGGCCCGCGGGCAAAGGCGCTGTGAAACTCTACGGAACGCGCACCACGGCGAAGAAGTTGACGTCGCGATCGCTGCGTCCGCGCGCGTCGACGCGCTTGACGTAGAGACGCAGGAACGATCCCGCCGGCGCCGCTTCGACCGCCTTCTCGAACTCACGCACACTGGTTACCGGCTGGCCGTTGACCTCGACGATCAGGTCGCCCTCGGCGACTCCCTCGTCGTAGAGCGGGCTCGCGGCGGCTACCTCGCGCACCAGGACACCCTCGACGCCGGCGGCGAGCCGCAGGTTCTGGCGCAGCGCCGGGGTGAGGTCCTGGTACTCGAGTCCCAGCCAGTCCACGCCGTCGTTCGACCCCTCCTTGGCATCGGCCTCGGCGGTCTGGTCTCCCTGACGCTCGGCGAGCTCCACCTGCAACGTCATCCGTTTGGCGTCGCGCAGCAGCTCGAGCTCGACCTTCCGCCCCGGCCCCTGCGCCGAGACGTAGTCGATGAGGTCGCGAGTCTCCTTGATCTTGCGCCCGTCGACGGCCACCACCACGTCGCCGTGCTTGAGGCCCGCCTTCTCGGCCGGCGAGCCCTCGACCACTTGGGTGACCAGGGCGCCGCCCGCTTCGGTGAGCCCGAACGCCTGGGCGCGCTCGTAGTCGAGGTTCGCGATGTTCACCCCGATGTAGCCGCGGCTGACCTTGCCCTTTTCCCTGAGCTGGGGCAGGACCGCCTTCAACGTGTTGACCGGCACGGCGAAGCCGATGTTCTCGGCGCCCCAGTTCATGGCCGTGGCGATGCCGACCACCTCCCCGGCGAGGTTGACCAGCGGGCCGCCCGAGTTGCCCCGGTTGATCGCGGCATCGGTCTGGATGAAGTTCTCGAACGAGCTGTCGCGCATCAGGCCGATCGAGCGGCCTTTTGCGCTCACCACGCCGACCGTCACCGTGTGGTCGAGCAGCAAGGGATTTCCGATCGCCATTACGTAGTCGCCGACCCGCAGCCGGTCGGCGTCGCCCAGCGGCAGGAACGCCAGCTTGGTCCCGGCCTCGATCTTCAGCAGCGCGAGATCGGTCGCCGGATCGACCCCCTTGACCTCGGCGTCGTAGTAACGCTCCTCGAGTCGCACCCGCAGCTTGGTCGCGCCCTCGACCACGTGATGGTTGGTCACCACGTAACCGTCCGCGCTCACCACGAAGCCGCTGCCGCCCGAGTCCGAGCGGTACTCCCGTTGATCCTCGCCCTCGGGGCGGGAGCGCGGACCGAAGAAGAAGTCGAACGGATCCTGGCCGCCGTGGTAGCCCCGGTTGCGCCCCTTCTCGATGGTCTGTGCTTCGATCGATACGACCGCCGGAAGCACCTTCTCCGCGAGGTCGGCGAACGACGGGAGGTAGCCGGTACCCGCCCGAACCGCGGCGGGGGCCTGCGGCCCGGGGTCCGGCGCGGGCGCGGCTGCCCCGGAGGTGCTGAGGTTGAGTCCGCCGGCGAGGACCATGCCGAACACCACGGCGCCGAACACCAGCGCCAGCGTGGTGACCTGCCGGCTGCGAGACGAGGACGACGACATCGAGAGTTCTCCTTTCGAGAGAGCGCGAAAAGTCCAGCTCCGACATCCGAAGCAAGCGACGTGCCGAGTCGTGCTCGCGCCGCGGGAGGGCGCGCTCTCCGTCCGGGCCGCGCTCGACGCCAATCTGGCGCGCCGCCCGGTCGCGCGACCAGCCGTCGCCTTGCCATCGCCAGGTCGGCGCGCTATCATCAGCAGTCGCCAGCTTGCCTGACTCGTGGAAGGTGGGCCGTGTAGCCCACCTTTTTCGTTGTCTGGAGAGCCCGGTCGGAATGGCTGAAGCGCGGATCGACCCCCAGTTGCGCGAAGAGCTCGCCGCGATCGCCGGCGAGCGCGGCTGTGAGTTGGTGCGCGTCGAGTACCAAGGCGGGATGCTGCGGCTGATCCTCGACCGAGCCGAAGGGGTTCGTTTGGAGGACTGCGAGGCGGTCTCGAAACAGGTCTCGGCGCTCCTCGACGTGGCCGACTTCGGGCGGGGCCGCTACACGCTCGAGGTCAGCTCCCCCGGGCTCGACCGCCAGCTCTACGGCCCGCGCGACTACTCCCGCTTCGTCGGGCGTCGCGTTCGTGTCCGCTACGCGGACCGGGTGACCGGGCGCAAGGCGACGGTGGTGGGTCGCCTGGCGGGCTTCCGCGAGGCGGCGGAAGAGATCGACCTCGCGGAGATCGAGGGTGGCCGCGAGTTGACGTTGCGCCTGACGGACATTCAACTGGCGCGTTTGGAGATCGAGTGGTAGGAACCAAGGGTATGGCACAGACAGCGACCGCCGAGATCAATCTGGGAGAAGTCCTTCGCCAAGTCGCGCGGGAGAAGGAGATCGACTACGAGCGCTGGGTGGCCGCGCTCGAGGACGCCATGGCTTCGGCCGCGAAGAAGCAGCACCGGATCAAGGAACCGGTGCGCGCCTCGTGGAACCAGGAAACCGGCAAGTTCGAGGCCTGGATCGTCAAGAAGGTGGTCGAGCTGGTCGAGGACCCCGCCGCCGAGTGGACGGTCGAGGAGGCCCAGGCTCACAAGCCGGACGCGGCGATCGGCGACGAGATCCTGATTCCGATCTCGACCGAGGGCCTCGGGCGCATCGCCGCGCAGTCGGCCAAGCAGGTGCTCTACCAGCGCGTGCGCGAGGCGGAGCGCGAGAAGATCTACAACGAGTACATCGACCGCGTCGGCGAGGTGGTCAACGGCACCGTCAAGCGCTTCGAGCGCGGCGACATCATCGTCGACCTCGGCCGCACCGAGGCGATCGTGCCCCGCTCCGAGCAGGCCCGCCACGAGCGCTATACCCAGGGCGAGCGCATCCGCGGCGTGATCGTCGAGGTCCACAAGCAGCCCAAGGGCCCCCAGATCGTCCTTTCGCGCACCGATCCCCGGCTGCTGGTCAAGCTGTTCGAGATGGAAGTGCCCGAGATCTACGACGGCACGGTGATGATCAAGGCGGCGGTGCGGGCCCCCGGCGAGCGCGCCAAGGTCGCGGTCTACAGCCGCGAGCGCGACGTCGATCCGGTGGGCGCCTGCGTCGGCATGAAGGGTTCCCGCGTCCAGGCGATCATCCGCGAGCTGCGCGGCGAGAAGATCGACATCATCGAGTACTCCGACGACCTGGTCACGTTCGCGCAGAGCGCCCTGGCGCCCGCCAAGATCACCAGGGTGAGCGTCCATCACACCGGTTCGCAGGCCCACCTCGACGTCATCGTCGAGGACGAGCAGCTCTCGCTCGCCATCGGCAAGCGCGGACAGAACGTTCGCCTCGCCGCCGAGCTGATCGGTTGCCGCATCGACATCAAGTCGGAGAGCGACGTCAAGGACGAGGTCGCGGACGCGCTGGCGAGGATGCTGCAGTCGGCCTTCGCGCAGGATCGGCCGGCCGTTTCGCTCACCGACGAGCTCGACCTGACGACCATTCCGGGCATCGGACCCAAGACGGCGGCCGATCTCGCCGCCGCGGGCTTCACCACTCTCCAGTCGTTGATCGACGCCACGCCCGAGGATCTGCAGCAGCTCGACGGTGTCGGTCCGAAGACGGCGCAGTCGATCCTCAACTGGGCGAACGAGCGGGCCGCCCAGGCCGGCGAGGGCACGGAGGAGGCGGGAGGCGAAGGCGACGAGGAAGCCTTCGCGGCGCCGCCGATTCCGGCCAGCCAGGCCACTGCGATGAACGATCAGGACTTCTTGGCGGCCCTGTCGCGAGCCTTCAAGGAGTCGGAGGAGCGCGCCAAGGCGATCGAGGCGACCGCCGACGAGGCGCAGAAGGAACGCGACGCGGAGCGCGAGGACTAGCCTCGCGCCGCGGCCGCGAACCGGGCGTCAGCAAGGAGAATGACGGCGCATATGGGAAAGATCCGGGTCCAGGACCTCGCCTCGATGATGGGCGTTTCGCAGCAGGATCTCGTCTTCAAGCTGCGATCCATCGGGGTGCGCGTCGAGGGTGAAGAAGCCGCTGTCGACGCCGAAGTGCTGCAGGCGATCCTGGCGGGGAAGAAGATGGCTTCGCCGCGCGAGGTCATCATGGACGATTCGTCGCCCGAGGGGGCTCCCCCGGCGGCGCGCCGCACGGCCCCGGCGGCACCGGCACCGGCCAGACGACCGGCGGTCAATCCGCTCCGTCCCGCCCGGCCACGGACCATCATCCAGAAGGTGGAGCCGCGCATCAAGACGCTGCCCAGCTCGCAGCCCGATCGCGTGACCGGCCTGCCGGGCGCTCCGGCCGGCGTGGCGTTCCCCACCGAGCTGGCTCCGCCAGCCGTCGCGCCGCCGCAGGCGGCGTGGCCCGCCGAGCCGCCTCCGGCGCCGGTGACGCCCTCCGTTCCGCCGCCGATCCCGACCCCCGCGACAGCGGCCCCCGCGCCGACGACCACAGCTGCGGCTCCACCCAGCGCTCCGCCGGCACCGACCACGCCGCCGCCCCGCCCACGTGGCGCGGTGCTGATCCACCGTGCCACCGAGCCCTACCGCCCGCCCCAGCCTCCGCCGCGACCCGGGTACCGACCGGGTCCTCCGGGCAGTCGGCCCGCGCCCGGAGCCCGGCCCGCCGGTCCCGGCGGACGCCCCTCCTCCGCTCCCGGCAGCAGCCGGCCGGGGAGCTACACCCCCGGAACCCGCCCCGCGCCGAGCCGGCCCGGGACGCGTCCGGGGAGCAGCCCTCCGCCGCCCTCCTTCCCCGATGCACGCCGCGCGCAAGCGCCGGGAGGGGACGCCGACAAGAAGAAGAGCAAGAAGGGACGCAAGACGACTCCCGAGTCGGCGACCACCGACATCCGGTCGCTGCGCGGTTCGCTCGAGGACATCGAGAACGTCGTCGACGAGTCGGTCGTTCCGACCGGTTCGCTCGCCGCTGGCCGCCGACGCCGCCGCCTGGAGACCAAGTCCGAGCAGGGCGTCGAAGAAGGCGCGCCACGCGTGGCGCGTGCCACGGACGCCGGCCCGCTGGTGATCTCCGAGGGCATGACCCTGCGCGACTTCTCGGACAAGCTCGGGATCAAGGCGAAGGACCTCATCAAGCTGCTCTTCCAGCGCGGCATCGTGGCCAACATCAACTTCGTGGTCGAGCCCGACCTCGGCCAGAAGCTGGCCCGCGAGTTCGGCTTCGAGGCGAAGGTGATGACTTTCGAGGAGGAGCTCCAATCGCGCCAGATCGCCAGCCCGGAGGAGTCCACCGGCAAGCTGGTCCCCCGCGCCCCGGTGGTCACCATCATGGGCCACGTCGACCACGGCAAGACCTCGCTGCTCGACAAGATCCGCACCTCGAAGATCACCGAGAGCGAGTTCGGTGGGATCACCCAGCACATCGGCGCCTATCACGTCGAAGTCAACAACCGGAAGATCGTCTTCCTCGACACTCCGGGCCACGAGGCGTTCACCATGATGCGTGCCCGCGGGGCCCGCGTCACCGACCTCGTCGTGCTGGTGGTCGCCGCGGATGACGGTGTGATGCCGCAGACCGCCGAGGCCATCGATCACGCGCGCGCCGCGGGCGTGCCGATCCTCGTGGCGCTCAACAAGATCGACAAACCGAACGCCAACCCCGACCGGGTCAAGCAGCAACTGGCCGACCGCGGACTCTCGCCCGAGGACTGGGGCGGCCAGACGACCGTCGTTCCGGTCTCGGCGATCAAGGGCGTCGGAATCAACGAGCTGCTCGAGATGATCCTGCTCACGGCCGACCTCCAGGACCTCAAGGCCGATCCAGAGAAAGCCGCGCAGGGCGTCGTCCTCGAGGCGCGCAAGGAGACCGGCCGCGGCATCATCGCCACGGTGCTCGTGCAGAACGGGACGCTCAAGATCGGCGACGTCTTCGTCTCCGGAGCCACCTGGGGTCGGGTACGCTCGATGGCCGACGATCGCGGACGGCGGGCGCCGGAGTCCGGCCCGGCCACCGCGGTCGAGGTCACCGGGTTCACCGAGGTGCCGGAGGCCGGCGACACTTTCCAGGCGGTGGGCGACGAGCAGAAGGCGCGCAGCATCGTCGAGTTCCGCCAGCAGGAGCAGCGCCGCCGCGA
>CAZPZW010000115.1:0-4686 GCA_964591165.1 uncultured Thermoanaerobaculia bacterium
CCCCCATGCCCAACCTGCTGCGCAACGTGCTGGCCATCCTTGCCGGGCTCGCCATCGGCGGAGGCGTCAACATGGCGCTCATCACGCTCAGCCCGGCGATCATCCCGCCACCCGCGGGGGTGGATGTGACCGACGCCGAGAGCCTGGCCAAGGGCATTCATCTCTTCGCGCCGCGCCACTTCGTCATGCCGTTCCTGGCGCATGCGTTGGGCACTCTCGCGGGCGCTCTCGCGGCCTATCTGATCGGCGCGACCTCCGGGCGGCGGTTGGCGTACCTGATCGGCGCGGTCTCTCTCTGCGGTGGCGTGGCGGCGAGTTTCATGATCCCCGCTCCGACCTGGTTCATCGCGCTTGACCTCGTAGTCGCCTATCTTCCCATGGCGTGGTTGGGCGTCGAGCTGGGAGCGCGGATGAAATCCGGGAGCGATCGAGCAGGGATCAAAGCAGCTTGAACAGGCCTTCGGGATGGACCCGATGACAGCTAGATCCGCCCAATTCACTGGGAGTGGGGGCTCCGAGCCCGCACGAGGAGAGGGAATCCGACGAAAGCGAGGTTCGGGTGGCCATGAAGAACCGTGAGCAGGTGACCGGGGAGGCCGCTTCCCGGCGCATCGACCAGCGGATCTGCGACCTCGAGGGATGGCGCGGGGAGACCCTGGCCCGCATGCGCGCGCTGATCCTCGCAGCCGACCCCGAGATGACCGAGGAGTGGAAGTGGAACAACCCGGTCTGGTCGCACCACGGGATCGTCTGTACCGGGGAGGCGTACACGAAGGTCGTGAAGCTCACCTTCGCCCGCGGGGCCGGGCTTGCGGACCCCTCACGGTTGTTCAACTCCAGCCTGACCGGCAAGACGCGACGGGCGATCGACATCCACGAAGGAGAAGAGGTCGATGCCGGCGCTTTCAAAGCGCTGGTGAAGGCCGCGGTGGCCCAGAACGGCTCGCCGGCGAGGCCCCGTTGAGCGTAACCTCTCGCCGTGCGTGAGCCGAGCCGGCCGCGACGCGGCACGAGACATCGCTCGCCAGCGGAGCGCTGGGCGTGAAGCGGGCTGTGCTCGGCGGCGCACTCAGCGTCCTGGCGCTCGTCCTCATCGCCCTCGCCATCGGCTACCGGGCCTGCGCGCGGGACGTCGAGCCGGTTGCGGCGACCTGGCCCGCGCAGCCCCCTTCGTCGCCGCCTGCGGCGGAGACCCAGCCCGTGACGGAGACCCAGCAAGGGTTCCTCTACGGCCGGATCACCACCGTCGACGGCGCGACTTTCGAGGGGCGGCTGCGCTGGGGGGGCGACCAGGAGGCATTCTGGAGCGACTACTTCAACGGCTTCAAGCCCGAGAACCCCTGGCTCGCCCAGGTGCCACCCGAGCGGTTGCCCAAGGAGCGCCGCCCGATCGAGCTCTTCGGGATCGAGATCGCCCAGCGCGAGCGCCCCCTCGACCTCGGCCGCCCCTTCATGGTGCGCTTCGGCGACATCGCGCGTCTCGAGGCGCGCGGCCGCGAGGTGCAGGTGAAGCTCAAGAGCGGTACCGTGATCGTCCTCGACCGCTTCGAGGCGAGCGACTTCGACGACGGCGTGCGGGTGTGGGACGGCCGGCGGGGCGTTGCCGACCTCGACAGTCTGCGCATCGCCACTATCGAGCTCCTTCCCACCGCCGGGCTGGGCGACGCTCCCGGCCGCCTGCGCGGCACGGTGCGTACGCGGCAGGGCGAGTTCACCGGCTTCGTTCAATGGGACCGGGAGGCCTGCGTCGGCTCCGACGAGCTAGAGGGCCGCACGGCCGGCAGCGCGCTCGCGCTGCGCTTCGACACCCTGAAGTCGATCGCGCGCCGCTCGGACGACAGTTCCCTGGTGACGATGCTCGACGGCCGCGAGATCGTCCTCTCCGGGACTCGCGAAGTCGGTTCCGGCAACCGCGGGATCGTCGTCGACGACCGGCGCTACGGCCGGGTGCTGATCTCCTGGGATGCCTTCGAGCGCGTCGACTTCGACGTCGGCGAGGACGGAAGTGGAGACGGCAGCGGCCCTGCCTACGACGACTTCCCACCGGGGCGCCCGCTCACCGGCAGCGTCGTCACCCGCGCCGGCCGCCGGCTCGCGGGCCGGCTGGTCTACGACCTCGACGAGAGCGAGACCACCGAGACGCTCGACGCCCCGTCCCAGGGGGTCGACTACACCATTCCGTTCGACCGGATCGCTTCGATCGACCTGCCCGACCCTGCCGACGGCGCCGTCCAGCGCGCCGGGGTGACGCTCCGGAGCGGTGAGGAGCTGCAGCTCGAGCTCGCTGGCGACCTCGGCGTGCGGAATGCCGGCTTGCTGATCTTCGTCGTCGGCGGAGACGGCGGGGAGCGCCCCGGGTACGTGCCCTGGAGCGACGTCGCGCGAGTCGACCTCGATGGACCGCCGGCGCTGGACCCATCGGCACCCGGGCATTAGATGGGGTGCCTCCGACCGCCACCCGAGTCATGATGCGCTCGGGCGTCTAGGGGACTGGCCATGGACAGCTGGAAGTTCTACGACATCACCCACCGCGAGCACCTGCTGTGCAATCCGACGAGCGAGGAGAAAGTGGCGCGGCTCGTCGCTCTCTTGCGGCTCCCCGAGGGAGCCCGCGTCGTCGACATCGCCTGCGGAAAGGGCGAGTTCCTGCTCCGCCTGGCCGAGTCCTACGGCATCCGCGGAACCGGGGTGGACCTCTCCCCGTTCTGTGTCGCCGACGCGCGGCGCCGGCTGCAGGCGCGGGCTCCTGGGGCGGAGGTCCAGTTCCTTCAACTGAACGGTTCGGACTACCGGCCCGAAGCGCCGAGGTCGCTCGACCTGGCGGCCTGCATCGGCGCGAGTTGGGTGTTCGGGGGCCACGCGGAGACCTTGGACGCGCTCGCGAACATGGTCGCACCGGACGGTTGGGTGATCGTGGGGGAGCCCTACTGGCGTCAGGAACCCACGGCAGACTACCTTGCGGCCGCGGGGATTCCTCGCGACGCCTTCGGGACCCATGCCGGCAACGCGGAAGCCGGCGAGCGGCGGGGGCTCGAGCTGGTGCACACCCTGGTGAGCAGCCAGGACGACTGGGACCGGTACGAAGGGCTGCAGTGGTACGCGACGGCCGACTACGCTCGCCGTCATCCGGAGGACCCCGACCTGCCCGAGCTGCTCGAACGCGTGACCCAGGGAAAGGCGGTGTTCCTGCGATGGGGACGAGACACCCTGGGCTGGGCGATCTACCTCTTCAGGCTTCGTTAGCCCCAAGGTGCCGACGCGAGCGAGCGTTGGGTCCTCGGACGGGTGGTACATTCCCGAAACGGACAGATTGTCTGGCGGAAGGAGGCGAGATGAGGGGCCAGAAGATCTACACCTACGACGTCGAGGTCACGGGGATGACCGATTTCGGAGTGGGCTTGCAGGCGATCCTCTCGGGGGAGCAGAAGATCCCGCCGCAAGGGCTGCGTATCGACGTCGCCTTCGAGGGCCACGCCGTCGGCCGCCTCGCGGGGCGAGTGCGAGGTGTCGACTACGCCCGGATGCGCGCCGACGGTCGCATCGATCTGGACATCCGCGCGGTCATCGAGACCGAGAGCGGGGCCCGGATCGCCCTTGCCGCCGACGGCGTGGGCGTTCCTCGCGCCGAGGAACCGGTCGCCGACCTCTGGGAGAACGTCACCCTCGACACGGCCGCCGAAGAGCTCGCGTGGGTCAACACTCGACAGGTTTGGGCCGTGGGGACGGTGAATTTCGCCACCGGCAAGATCCGCGTCGAGGGCTACCTGCAGTGACGATCCTGGCCGCCCCCTGATCCGTCTTTGCGATTCATCTTCTGGCTCCTCGCTGTCCCCACCGGCGCGATCGCGGCCCTCGTCCTGGTGCTCAACCTCCTCGGGAAGCAGCTGAGCGCGGCGACGCCGCTCTGGCTCTCGATCCTCACCTCGTTGGCGGTCCTGCTTCTCCTCCTCGTGGCGCGACGCCTGGCGGCGGGCCGGCCGGGGCTCGCCTGCCTCGTCGTCGTCGGATCGTGGCTCTTCTTCGCGACCGTCCTGTTCGCCAACGGTCTCGCTCGGCAGCAGGTCTGGAACTGAGCTTCCGGATCGAGCTCACCCGGAGCGAGGGCTGCGGGGAACCCGGGCTGCCTTGGTCGGCGTGACGTTGATAGGGTGCGCGAAACGACGAACTCGACATGCCCGGGAGGGCCGCGCAGATCGCCGAGCTTCCGGCAACGGCAAAGGAGATCGAGCATGTCCAGCGCAACGGGAACAGTCCGACTTCACCGCGTCCTGCGCGCCCCGGCCGAGCGCGTCTACCGTGCCTTTCTCGATCCCGAGGCCATGGCGAAGTGGCTGCCGCCGCACGGATTCACCGGCAAGGTCCATGAGATGGACGCCCGGGTCGGCGGCGGCTACCGGATGTCGTTCACTAACTTCTCGACCGGCAAGAGCCACGCCTTCGGCGGCCAGTACGTCGAGCTCGTGCCCAACGAGTCGATCCGCTACACCGACCGGTTCGAGGACGCCAACCTGCCGGGTGAGATGAAGGTCTCGGTGGTGCTACGCCCCGTCGCCTGCGGCACGGAGCTGAGCATCGTCCAGGAGGGGATTCCTGCCGCGATCCCGGTCGAGTTCTGTTACCTGGGCTGGCAGGAGTCGCTGCTGCTGCTCGCCCAACTCGTGGAACCGGAGATTCCGGACGGAGCTT
>CAZPZW010000115.1:4786-9352 GCA_964591165.1 uncultured Thermoanaerobaculia bacterium
TCGAGGCTCCCCGATCCGTTCTTCGAGACCCTCCTGAAGATGTGCGAGGGTTATCCGAATGCCGCGGTGAGGAACGAAGCGGGCGAGGTGGTCGGATTCGGCATGCTCCGGCCGTACAGTCCGATCGCGACGTTCTCCGGAACCGCCGAGATCACTTATTTCCTCCGCCCGGACGCAACCGGTCAGGGGCTCGGAGAACGGCTCCTCGAGTTCCTCGTCGAAGAGGGTCGGAAGAAAGGCATCACCAGCCTCCTGGCGAGCATCTCGTCGCTCAACGAGGGGAGCATCCGGTTCCATGCGCGGCATGGATTCGTGGAGTGTGGCCGGTTCAGGAGCATCGGAAGGAAGCACGGCAAGGCGTTCGACGTGGTCTACTACCAGAGGATGCTCTGATCCCGCGCGGCATCCGACGCGCGACTCGCTTGCCGGGACCTCTCCCGACGGGAGGTCGGTGAGGTCGTGTTTCTGCGGCCTGCAGAGTCGAGCGACGCCGCGGCGATCGGCGAGCTCTCCAGACAACTCGGCTACCCCTCGCAGGTCGGCGAAACGCTCGCCAGGCTGCAGCGTGTCGCGCAACACCCGACCACCCACGCGGTCTACGTGGCCCAGGATGCCGGGGGCGAGCTGTTCGGTTGGGTGCACGTCTTCGCCAGCTTCCACGTCGAATCCGAGCCCTTCGCGGAGATCGGTGGGCTCGTCGTCGCGGAGGCGGCGCGAGGCTCCGGTGTCGGCGCGGCACTGGTCGGCCGGGCGGAAGACTGGGCGCGCGAGCGCGGCCTCTCCGCCCTCCGGGTCCGTTCCAACGTGGTTCGCGAGCGGGCGCAAGGGTTCTACGAGCGGGTGGGGTTCGCCTGGGTCAAGAACCAGGTGGTGATGCAGAAGTTCTTGTCGCCGGCCAACGTCGCTCCGTCGGATGACGGGCGCGCTTAGACGAGCGCAATCAGGGCCTGACCGCGATTCCCGCCGTCGTGCGAGAAGGTGTGGGGAGGCTGGTCGAGCGGGTCGGCGCGAGGGGTGTACCATCCGCCTCCAGCAGCTGGCGGCGGGATTCGGGATCTGTTCGACGAAGGGGACACGACTAAGGGGGCAGACATGCAACTCGGCGCGTTCTCGATCAGCTTGGCGGTGAAGGACCTCGCGGCGTCGCGGAGCTTCTACGAGAAGTTCGGCTTCCGGGCCTTTGCCGGAGAGGCCACGCAGAACTGGTTGATCCTCAAGAACGGCGATCACGTCATCGGCCTCTTCCAGGGCATGTTCGAGAGGAACATCCTCACCTTCAACCCGGGCTGGGACCAGAACGCCCGGGCGCTGCCGTCGTTCACCGACGTGCGCGAGCTCCAGCGCCAGCTCAAGGCGCAGGGTGTCGAGTTCGTGAGCGAGGCCGACGAGAACACCACCGGCCCGGCGAGCTTCGTCGCGGTGGACCCCGACGGCAATCCGATTCTGGTCGATCAGCACGTCTGAGCGGGATGGCCGCGGCTCGCGGCCTCGACCTGCGGTGACCGCGGCGGAACGCGTTCGCTCGCGAAGGTCGACACGGTCTGCCATGAGACCAGCGACCCAGTACTCGCTCCGGCTGTGAGATCCTGGGCGAGCCGGGGCTCGCGGGAGCCGAGCGCTCTGCTCGAGCAGGATCCGGAGCCGTGGAGGGAGCGATGAGGGTGCGGGGCGAACGACCGCAGGACCGCGCGTCCGTCCGGGCGGTCAACACCGCCGCCTTCGAGACATCGGCCGAGGCCGACCTGGTCGACGCCCTGCGCGAGCAGGTGCACCCGCTGATCTCACTGGTCGCGGAAATGGATGGCGAGATCGTGGGCCACATCCTCTTCTCGCCGGTGGCGCTCGACGGGCACCCCGAGCGGCGGATCCTGGGTCTCGCACCCATGGCCGTCCTGCCGGCACGCCAGCGCCAGGGCATCGGCTCCGCGCTGGTGCGCGCCGGTCTCGAGCGCTGCCGGGAGCTCGGCTACGGCGCGGTCGTGGTCCTCGGCCATCCCGCCTACTACCCCCGGTTCGGATTCCGGCCGGCGTCGCGCTCCGGGATCGCTTCGGAATACGAGGCGCCCGACGAGGCGTTCATGCTGATCGAGCTCGTGCCCGGCGCCCTCGGCGGAGTGAGCGGAACGGTGCGCTTTCACGCGGCTTTCCAGAACGTCTGAGCCGCCGGTTCATCTGCGCCAGAGGAGAATGACGCGACGAGGAGTCACGTCGCAGGGAGAGGAGTGAGGCTTGCCGCATAGCTTCCCGCTGATCACGACGCTTGCCGCCGCGCTCGGGCTGGCTCTCGTCCTGGGCTTCGTCGCGGCACGCCTGAAGCTGCCGGCGCTCGTCGGCTACCTGCTGGCCGGCGTGGTCATCGGACCGGCGACTCCGGGCTTCGTCGCCGACGTCGGGCTCGCGCAGCAGCTCGCGGAGATCGGGGTGATGCTGCTGATGTTCGGCGTCGGCCTGCATCTCTCGCTGGACGACCTGTTGGCGGTGCGACGGATCGCCCTGCCGGGGGCGGTCGTGCAGATCGTCGTAGCGACCGCGCTCGGGGCGACGGTCGCGGTCCTCTGGGGTTGGAGCGTCGGCGCGGGACTGGTGTTCGGCCTCGCGCTCTCGGTGGCGAGCACCGTGGTCCTCATCCGAGCGCTGGAGAGTCAGGGCGCGCTCGAGTCGATCAACGGCCGCATCGCCGTGGGTTGGCTGGTGGTCGAGGACCTCGCCATGGTGCTGGCGCTGGTCGTGCTGCCGGCGCTCTCCGGCTGGCTCGGGGGTGACCGAGACGGCGCCGCCGCGGGATCGGCAGGCGTGGATCTCGTCGCCGCGCTGGCGCTCACGCTGGGCAAGGTCGCGGTGTTCGTCGGGTTCATGCTGGTCGTCGGCAAGCGGGTCTTCCCCTGGCTGCTCTGGCAGGTGGCTCGGACCGGCTCGCGGGAGCTCTTCACCCTGTGTGTGATTTCGGCCGCGGTGGGCATCGCCTACGGCGCCGCCGTGATCTTCGACGTCTCTTTCGCGCTGGGCGCGTTCTTCGCCGGGATGGTGTTGCGCGAGTCGCAGTTGAGCCACCGCGCGGCCGACGAGTCACTGCCGCTGCGCGACGCGTTCGCCGTCCTGTTCTTCGTCTCGGTGGGCATGCTGTTCGATCCGGCCATGCTGATCGAGGAACCGGTGCGCGTGCTCGTGGTCGTCGCGATCATCCTGGTCGGCAAGTCGCTCGCCGCGCTCTTCATCGTCCTCGCCTTCCGGTATCCGCTGAACACGGCGCTGACCGTGTCGGCCAGCTTGGCGCAGATCGGCGAGTTCTCGTTCATCCTGGCGAGCCTCGGCGTTTCGCTGAACCTGCTCCCGCTCGAAGGCCAGAACCTCGTGCTGGCCGGTTCGCTCCTCTCGATCGCGCTCAATCCGCTGGTGTTCGGCTCGATCGAGCCGGTGCAGCGTTGGATCCGATCGCGGTCGAAGCTGGCGCGGGCCATGGAGCGGCCCGGCGATCCGTTGGCGCAGTTGCCGATGTCGCTGGACTTGGAGCGCTTGACCGGGCACGTGCTCGTGGTGGGATACGGCCGCGTCGGCCAGCGGATCGGCGACCGCCTGATCGACGAGGGCGTCCCGATCGTCGTCGCCGAGCAGAACCGCGAGGTGGTGGAGGGCCTGCGCGAGCGCGGTATCCCGGCGGTGAGCGGAGACGCCTCGGACCCGGCCGTGCTCATCCAGGCCCATGTCGCGCGCGCCCAGATGCTGGTGATCGCCATTCCGGACGCGTTCGCGGCGCGCAAGATGATCGAGATCGCCCGCGCGCTGCGGCCCAGTCTGGAGATCGTCGCCCGGGCGCACAGCGACGAAGAGGCCCGGCTGCTGCGCGAGGAGAGCGCCGGACAGGTATTCCTGGGCGAGCACGAGCTGGCGCTCGGCATGACGAGGCACATCCTGGAGCGCCTCGCCGGGAAGAGAGAAGAAGCAGGGCGCCGCTCAGGCGGCGTCGAGTGAGCTGCGGCGGCGTACCTCGCGTCGCGACCGTCGGGGAATCGCGGTCACCCGCTCGCCGCGCACTCGGATTCGGGTAGCATCCGGGCGATTCACCGCTGGCGCAGAAGACCTCGAGGGCCACCGATGAAACCGAAGGAGAGCCTCGCGACGCAGGCCGCCATCGTCTTCGCGCGTCGGACCTTCCTCGCCGCGGGAATCTACGGCCTCGTCGCCCTCGCGCCGCCGTATTTCCTCGAACGGCAGCTGAGCGCCCTGTTCCCGCCCGCGCCGAACCATCCCGAGCACTACTACGGCTTCCTCGGCGTCGCCCTGGCGTGGCAGCTCGCCTTCCTGCTCATTGCGCGGGACGTCGTCCGCTACCGGCCGTTCATGCTGCCCGCGATCGCGGAGAAGCTGCTCTTCGTGCTGCCCGTGGCCATGCTCTGGGCGCAGGGCCGGGTGGCGGCGCCGACGGTCGGCTTCGCCGCGATCGATCTGCTGCTGGCCATCCTCTTCTTCGTTTCGTTTCGCCGGCTCGGAGCCTCGCATCGCTAACCGTCCCGCCCAGAATCGAGGAGGTCGCCACGATGTGTCGAGTGCGCCAGGAGGATCTGCCGT
>CAZPZW010000116.1:0-9332 GCA_964591165.1 uncultured Thermoanaerobaculia bacterium
TGTCGGTGAAGCGGGCGAGCGCGCCGATCGAGCCGGTCGAGAAGACCTCCGCCCAACCCTTCATCGCCGGGCCGATGAAGTCGAAAGCCGCGGCGGCGAGCGCCGAGACCGAGAGGATCGCGGCGCTCTGGCCGCCGCGCTTGCCGGCGACCAGGATCTCGGTGGTGGCGCGCGCCTCGGGGTAGGGGAGCTTGCCGTGCAGGTCGCGGACGAAGTAGCGCCGGAAGGGCGCCAGCAGGAAGACGCCGAGGATTGCGCCCAGGAGCGGCACGAAGAAGATCTGGAAGAAGGAGGAGCGGCTCTCCAGGCCGAGGATGTAGATCGCCGGCATGGTGAACACCGATCCGCCGGCGATGATCCCCGACGTCGCGCCGATCGCCAGCACTTGGACGTTCTCGAGCAGCGTCGAGGCGCGCGCCTTGAGGATGCGCACCGCGAGCACCGAGAAACCGATGGCGAGAATCGAGATCGGGATCGCCGATTCGATCCCCTGCCCGAGCTTGAGCGCGATGTAGGTCGCCGCCGCCGAGAAGACCACCGACCAGAAGAGCCCCTGGAGGATCGCGCGAAGGGTCAGCTCGGAGGCGGCGGTCGACGCCGGGACGACCGGCGCGTAGCTTTCGCCGGGAGCGAGCTCGCGGAAGGCGTTGTCGGGCAGGCGGACGTCGTCGGCTGCGCCGGGAGGCTGGGGAGCGGACATGAGCGAATTCTAGGGATCCCCCCGCGCCGGCTTCCCCCCTCGCGGGGTGGGATCAGGGGGCCGTGCCGATCGTCCCGGACCGAGCCGTCAAGACGCCCCGGCGCGGCCGCCGCAGGCAGAGATAGACCCCGGCGAGCACTGCGGCGCCGCCGAAGAGAAGCCCGGGAGCCGGCAGGCGGTCGAACCAGAGCCACTCGAAGAAGAGCGCGAGCGGCGGATTGAGGAACACGAAGGCGGCGGTGTTGCTCGAGGTCAGGCGGGCGAGCGCCTCGTACCAGAGCCAGTAGCCGAGCACCGTGCAAGCCAGCGCCAGGAAGAGCGTCGCGCCGTAGCGCTCGAATCCCCAACGCCCCACCTTGTCGTGCAGGCTCGCGTCGAAGGCAGCGAAGGGCAGGGCCGGCAGGCTGCCCAGCCCGAGCACCAGGAAGGTGAGGTGGAGCGGCGAGCGCCCGCTGAGCAGGGGCTTCGAGAGCACCGTGTAGATCGCCCAGCTCGCCGGCGCGAGTAGCATCACCCCGGCATCGGCGAGATAAGCGACTTCGACTGCCCGTCCGGCGCCGTGCACCACCACCACGTAGACCCCGGAGAAGGCGAGGGCGAGGCCGCCGAGCTTCGCCGCGGCGGGTCGCTCCTCGCCGAGCGCCAGGGCGAGCAGGTAGGTGAGCACCGGGTTGAGCGTGGTGATCAAGGCGCCGGCTCCGGCGCTCACTCGCTGGTGTCCGGTTCCGAAGGCCAGGTTGTAGCCCCAGACGGCGAGCAGCCCGAGCGCCGGGACGAGCGCCGGGTGGGCGGCGAGGATCGCCCGGGCCTCGCGCCGCGCGCCAGGCAGGACAGCGAACCAGCCGAGACAGAAGAGCGCCACCGGCACGAAACGGGCCTCGACGAACTCCCGCGCCGTCAACCTCTCCCCGGCCGGCACCACGTCGCCCACCAGCGCGCGCGTCGCGGTGAACGAGTTGGACCAGATGAGGAAGCAGATGATCAGGAAGAGATACGGGCTGCGCGATCCGGAGCGCGCCGGCGCTCGCATCCCGACGGTCCCTGGCGTCTCCCGCACGGTGCGTTCGTCAGCGCGTCGGGTCGATCAGCGAAAGACGGCGCGGGTCGAGGTCGAGCTGGTCGAGCAGCGCTTCGCCGAAACGCTCGCCGTAGCGTCCCGGAAAGTAGGCCGCCGAGAGCACCCGCTCCTGCGGCGCGCCGTCCGGCAGGAGCGCGTCGCGCAGTTGAGCGAAGCGGCGGCCGACCAGATCGTCGCGCCGTCCGGCCGCCGCCGCCACCTTGGACGCGAAGGCCTCGAGCGCGCGCTCGATGGTCTCGCGCGTCTTCTCGAGCGGTTTCTCGAGCGTCGGGTCGAGGGTCTGCGCGGGCGCGGCCAGGGTGGCCACCTCACCCAGGATGCGCTCGCGCACCGCCGCGACGAAGCCGCCGCCGGCGCGCTCGCCCAGCCGTCGCTCGGCGGCAGCAGCGTCGGTGAGGAGCTCGCTCAGGGTGAGCCCCAGCTCCGCCAAGTGCTCCGATTGCCGGCGGTCGAGCACCAGGGCGCGGGGCCGGAGCGCGACCTCGGGGAGCGACACGTCGAGCAGGGCGTAAGTCGGCGCCGCCTGCGGGAGGTAGGCCATCTCGCCCGGGCCGAGCAGCAGCAGGGTCGTGCCGAGCACCGCGTCCTGGATCGCCGGCCGGGCGAGAACCCCGGGCGAAACGGCGGCCGGGTTCCCCTCGAGGGTCTCCAGCAGTTCGGCGAGCGGTAGCTCGCCGTCGAGGCCGCGCAGCGCGAAGCCCGTCTCGCCGCGCCACTCGATCCGCCGGCGCGCGCCGGCGCGCAGCAGGAAGAGCGGCGAGGCGTTGGGCTGCGGCGCGACCTGCAGCCCGTGGCCGCGCGCCAGAATCGCCGCCTCGCGCTCGACGACGGCGCGAGCGAGGTCGGCGCGGCGCTCGACCAGCCGCACGAGGTGAGGCCGCTCGGCCTGCTTGAGCTCCGGCAGCTGGGCATCGAGCAGCAGCGGTGAACGCCCGCCGAAAGTCGCCGCGAGCTGCCGCGCGAAGGCCTCCCCGAAGCGCGCCTCGGGGCGCCACCAGGTGCCCAACCTCTCCAGCCAGGCGCGGAACCACTCCGCCGGATAGAGCGCCGCGAGCTCCGCAAGCAGCTCGACGACCCGCGGCCCGACGGTGCGCAGCCCCACCGGCGCGAGCGGCGCCGGATCCTCGCCCAGAGCGAGACGTCGCAGGCCGTCGCTCGCGGGGAAGGTCGCGGTGGCGATCTCGGCAAAGTCGTGGTCCTCGGTCGCCATCCAGAAGACCGCCACCGCCGGCCGCCCGGCCGCCTCGATCGACTCCGCCCAACGCACGGCTGCGGCCGCCTTGACCAGCGCGAGCAACGGCCCGCCGAAGAGACCGGTCTGTTGCCCGGTGGCCACCACCGCGGTCGCCGGATCGGCGAGCTTCGCCGCGAGCTCCTCCGCCCGCGGGTGGCCGTAGGCGGCGTTGGCGACGGCCAAACTTCGCGCCAGCTCGCCGCGGCCGGTCACCGGCCGCGCGGCGCCCGGCGCCGCCCCCGGAGCGACGAAGCCGAGCGGCGCCAGGAGCTCCAGGTCGCGCCCCGCGGCGAAAGCGCCGGCGAGACCGCCGAGCGGCGCGGCGAGGCTTCCCCCAGGCGCTGTGGCGCGCTCCGCCGTCACTCCTTGCCCTCCGGAGCGCCCGCGAGAACGAAACCCGGCTCCGGCAGGTAGCCCTGGGCTTCGACCTTCTCCCCGCTGAAACGCGCCCACGCGGGGAGCCCGGGCGTGTAGCTCTTCGTCATCTCGTGCAGCTCGAGCGCCGAGTTGGCGGCGAAGAGGTAGACCAGACGTCCCTCGCCGAACGGACTGGGCAGGGCCAGGAAGAGTCCTTCGTCCGCGCTGCCGTGGCTGCGGCCTTCGAACCGGAAATAACCGTCGCCCAGTGTCGCGGGGGCCTGCTCGCCCCACGCCGCCACCAGCCGTGCGACCAGCGCGTTGTCACGCGGGCCGCCGAGCAGCACGAGATCGCGCGTCGCGAGCTGCTCCTCGCTCACTTCGGCGTCCTTCACCACGGGAACGAGCTGTTCGGTGAAGTTGTCGGCGAGCGTGGTCTGGAAGCGCAGCGCCAGGGTGCGCTGCGCCTCGTCGGCGCGGCCGGTGCCGTGCACGATGAGGGTCTCCGGCCAGCGCTCGGTGACGTGCGGCCAGGCCGCCCAGTTTTCGCGCGCGACCGGGACGTCGTTGCCGGGGTCGAAGCGCATGGCGAGCGGTCGTTCCGCGACGTCGAAAGTCGCGACGTCGCGGGCGCCGGTGAGAATCATCGGGTGACGGACGCGCGCCTTCGCGGTCTCGATCTCGACGCTGGTCGCGAGCGGATAGACGTTGCCCTCCGGCTGGTCGACCGCGACCGTCACTCGCCACTCCTTTCCCTTCCTCGAGTAGGAGACCCTCGGCGCGGGCGCCGGGAAACCGGTGCGCTCGAGCCAGGGGGCGAGGATCGGCGCCACGTCACGGCCCGCCATCTCGCGCGCCACGGCGAGGAAGTCGCCGGTCGTCACGCTCTTGCCGGCGAAGCGCTCGTGGAGCGTCCGCATCGTCTTCAGGAAGAGCTCGTTGCCGAGCTGGAGCCGGAGCTGGTGGAGCGCGAAGGTCCCCTTGACCCGCGCCACCCGATAGGGCGCGTAGCGGGTGTAGGAGCGCTCCGCCTCGACCGCGGTGAGGTCCGCCTCGCGCTCGAGCGTCGCCTGGAGGAGCACGTTTTGGCGGGCGAGCGCGTCGCCCAACGCCCTGGCGGCTTTCTCGTCGTCTTCCGGCAGGTCGTGCAGGATCTGCCAGTACCCCGCCGTGCCGCTCGCCAGCCAGTGGTCGGCGGCGCTCGCCGGGAAGAGGGTGCCCTGCCAGAGCTCTTTCGCCTCGACGCGGCCCCGGTCCTTCACCTTCGCGAGATCGAGCTGGGGTGACTCCGTCTTCTTCTCGAGCGGCGCGAAGCGCCCGGCGGCCTTCGCCTCGTCGAGCTTCGCCTCGAGCCAGAGTGGGGTGACCGCGGTGTAACCCAGCGTCAGGTGCGGCTGGGCTCCCGGCAGATCGGGCATCCGCCGCGCGCCCTTGGCGGGGAACTTCTCGCGCAGGGTGACTTTGCCGTGGTGCGCCCAGAAGACCAACTGCTCGGCCATCTCCGAGGTGGTGATCTTGCCGTCGCAGGCGTGAGCGAGGTTGATCGGCGAGGTGGCGAAGAGGCGCGCCACCGAGGGGACGTCGATCCGCCCCTTCTCTCGGGCGTAGTAGGCGTTGAAGGCCAGATCGCGGTTCCAGGGGGCGAAGACCGGATCGTAGGGGGCGCCGTTCGGCTGCACCGCGTACTCGGCACGCACTTCCGGGTCGCGCGCGTTGTTGTTGGCCCACAGGAAGCCGGGAGTCCCGAAGGGGTTCTCGCCCGAGCGCCAGAGCTTCAGCTTCTCGGTGCCGAGCAGGCAGATCGCGGTCTCGTCCGTCTTGATGTCGGCCATCGGCCAGTCGTTGGTGTAGAGGCCGTTGTTCTTCTCGGCGAGGATCGAGACCACCTCGTCGATGGTCCGGCCGTACTGCACCGCTCGGCGGATGCGGTCGCTCATCGGCGCGCCGTCCGGGTTCCACGGCGTCTGCGCGACCGTCGTCTCGCCGACCACCAGGCCGGCGCCGTTCATGTAGAAGTCGGTGCCCGAGTGGATGCCGCCGGGGAAGGTCTGGAAGACGACGCGCTGCCCGCTCGTCGGCACGAGATCGAGCAGGACGTTGAAGTGGACCCCGGTGTAGCCGCTCCACATGAAGATCTGCCCGAAGACCACCCGGCCGTCGGCGGTCGCCGGGCCGGTCGCGGCGAGCGCCGAGCACTTGTGGGAGCCGTCGGGAATGGCGAGCTCCTCCTCGGCGGTGAGGAAGCTCCGTCCGGTGAGCGCGTGCGGCAGCGTGGCGAGTCCGCTCTTCAGGTAGTCGACGTCGATCGAGGAGTTGAGCGTCACGACGTCGAGGAAGTCGATCGCCTTGCCCTCCCAGGTCGCCCCGGCCGCGGCCGCCCCGTCGGCGATGCCGCGCATCTCGGTCAACAACTCCTCGGAGAAGCCGCGCAGCATCGTGGCATCGGCGAGCGTGCGCAGCGCGCTCCAGCCCGCCGCCGGATCCTTGCCGCTCGCCACCTGGGCGAGCTTCGCCAGGTAGGCCGCGATCTCGTCGGCCAGCAGATAGCCGTGCTGGTAGCCACGGGCATAGGGCTCGCCCTCGACGTGCAGCAGGATCCACCCCCCCTGCTCGGTGCGGAAGCCGCGGTCGGCCCACCGCACGCTCTCGAGCGGCACGAAGTCGGCGACGTCGGTGACCTCCTCGAGCTCGAGATCGTCGAACCAGGCGGTGCCGCGCGCCGCGCCGTTCCAGCCCAGCGCGACGCGCACGCGATCCTCGGCGCGGGTGGCGACGAAGGGCATCTCGACCGCCGTCCAGTCGCGCGTCGCGCCCGCGGTGGGCGAGTGGTTGGTGAAAGGAAAGGAGAGCATCGAGAGGGTGGCCGGAACCGCCGTGGGATAGCGCGCCAGCGGATCGGCGTACACGCCTTCGGTGCGGATCCAGGCGCGCAGACGATAGACGTGGCCGACCTTGAGCCGCACCGGGGGCGAGAGCAGGGCGAGCGAGGCGCCCTGTGGACTCGTCAGCCGGAGGCTGGCGCTGCCGCCATGGGCGACCGCGGCATCGCGCGTCGCGCCGGCAGCCCCCTCCGCCGTCACGCTCTCGATCGTCCAGCCCGCCGGCAGACCCCCCGGCGCCGCCGCCTCGAATCCGCCGTTCGGCACCTCGAGCGCGGCGGCAGCGGGCACGACCGCCGCCAGCCCGAGCCACGCTGCCAGCCACCTGCTGCCCACCATCCCTCGTCGCGCTCCATCCACCATTGCCGGTCTCCTCGCTCTCCTGCCGGGCGATGGTATCAACCGATCTCGTAGGATTCGCCCGCCGGAGCAGAAACCGCCGGGAGGAGATCCGCTCATGGAATGGCTGGCCGACCCGCAGGTCTGGATCGCGTTCGCGACCCTGCTGCTGCTCGAAGTGGTCCTGGGAATCGACAACATCGTCTTCATCTCGATCCTGGCCGGGAAGCTCCCGGCCGCCGAGCAGGCGCGAGCCCGCACCACGGGCCTCGCCCTCGCCATGGTGATGCGCGTCCTGCTGCTCCTGTCGATTGCCTGGATGGCGCGCCTGACCGCGCCGCTCTTCGCCGTGGTCGACTACGAGATCTCGGGACGCGACCTGATCCTGATCGCGGGCGGGCTCTTCCTGCTCGCCAAGTCGACCTTCGAGATCCACGACAAGCTGGAAGGGGAGGAAGGGGGCCAATCGGCGCGCGTCGCCGCCTCGTTCGGCGCGGTGATCGTGCAGATCCTCCTGCTCGACATCGTCTTCTCGCTCGACAGCGTCATCACCGCGGTCGGCATGACCGACAAGATCCCGATCATGGTGGCGGCGGTGATCGTCGCGGTGATTCTCATGATGTTCTTCGCCGGTCCCATCTCGCGCTTCGTCGAGCAGCACCCGACGGTGAAGATGCTCGCCCTTTCCTTCCTCCTGCTGATCGGCGTGACCCTGGTCGCCGAGGGGCTCGAGTTCCACATCCCGCGGGGTTACGTCTACTTCGCGATGGCCTTCTCGCTCGGGGTCGAGCTGTTGAACCTGCGGCTGCGCCGCAAGCCCGCGCCGGTCCATCTGCGGGCCCGCTACGCGGAGGAAGAGAAGCCCTGACGCATCCGGCGGGCAGGGCAAGCGGCGCACCCGGTAGAATGAGAAGTTCGATGTTCCGTCTCGGCGCCCTCCCGGTCGATCCCCCGCTCGTCCTCGCCCCCATGGCGGGGGTGACCGACCGCGACTTCCGCCTGATCGTCCGGCGGATCGGCGGCGTGGGGCTGGTGACCATGGAGTTCATCGCCTCGAAGGCTCTGGTGCGGGGAATCCGCCGCACCCTCGACCTGATGAGCTACGCCCCCGAGGAGCGTCCGATCTCGATCCAGATCTACGGCTCCGATCCCGCCACCATGGCCGAGGCGGCGCGCCGGGTCGAGGGGCTGGGCGCCGACGTCTGCGACATCAACATGGGCTGCCCGGCCAACAAGGTGCTCAAGGGTTGCTCGGGCTGCGCCCTGATGGGCGACTTGCCGCTCGCCGAGCGGATCGTCTCGACGGTACGCCGGGCGATCTCGATCCCGCTCACCGTCAAATTCCGCCTCGGGCTCGACGCCGATCGCCGGAATTACCTCGAGCTCGGCAGGATCTGCGAGGCGAATGGCGCGCAGGCGGTGGCGCTGCACGCCCGCACCGCGCGCCAGATGTTCTCCGGCGACGCCAAGCTGCAGTGGCCGGAGATCGCGCGCCTGAAGGAGACGCTGGCGATCCCGGTGATCGGCAACGGCGACGTGCGCGAGGCGGCCGACGCCGTGGCGATGCTGCGCACGACCGGCTGCGACGGGGTGATGATCGGCCGCGCCGCGACCAAGAACCCTTGGATCTTCCGCCAGGCGGCCGACCTGCTCGCCGGACGGGCGCCGGAGGAGGCGACGCTCGCGGCGCGCCGCGACCTCATCCTCGGCCACCTGCGGCTGGTCGCCGAGCGCGAGGAGTCGAAGTGGGCGCTGCACAAGCTGCGCAAGTTCACCGGCTGGTACACCCACGGCATCCCGCACGGCCGCGAGCTCCGGCAGCGCATCAACGAGCTCGCCGATGTCCCCTCCTTCCTCGACGCGGTCGAGGACTTCTTCGAAACCCGGGAAGCGGCGGCGTGAACCGTCACCTGGTGACGGTCGCTCTCGCGCCCGAGGAGGCCGCGGCGGCGCTCGCCCGCGCGGCCGCGGAGTGGGGCGCCGAGTGGGAGGGTGACGAGCGCGGCGGGCGCCTCGTCCTGCCGGTGGTCTTCGGGCTGCGCCGCGGGGTGCTCGTGGGGCGGGTCGAGATCGCCCGCGAGGGTGGCAAGTCGCGTCTCACCTGGCAGATCGAGGAGAGCCACCTCGAGGTGCAGCGCGCCGCGGTGGGCGTCCTCGCCGGCGCGGCCCTCGTCCTCGTTCCCGCCCTGGCCTGGCCCTTTCACCCGCCGCTCATGGCCCTGCTGCCCTTCGCCGCGGTGATCGGCCTCCTGGCCTACTGGCTGGTCCTCTCGCGGCTGCGCACCAGCGGACCCGAGGAGTTCTTCGCGACGCTCCAGCCCGCGGAGCCGGGAATGCCGCCGCCCGGGTGATATGTTCTCCCGTCTGCAGGGCGGCTCTTTCTCAACTGGGGGCGTACCGGGTTCGACGGGGATCAAGGCGGTTCGGGGGCGGCGTGCCGGGCTTAACCACCCGTAAAATCGGCACTTATACCTGCCAACGACAACCTCGCACTCGCGGCTTAATTGACCGCGACGGCTCGTAGATTGCCCGCTCCACGGCGGCCTACGAGGCGACGCTAATGTGGAGTGAACGCCGCGGTTGGCACCGTACCGCGGCGGGATCGTCAAAACGATGCTGGCGCCGGCGTCGGAGGCCTTCTTCCAGAACGCCGGGGCGAGACTCCAAACGAAGGCTACACACGTAGAAGCTTCCGGGACGCGATCTTCGGACGTGGGTTCAATTCCCACCGCCTCCACCATGTCT
>CAZPZW010000117.1:0-9289 GCA_964591165.1 uncultured Thermoanaerobaculia bacterium
CCGGTGACGAAGCTCGCGGCGATCGGCACCGAAGTCTCGTTCGGGTCGTTGCCCACGATCTCGCCGTCGGCGCTGCAGTATCCGGTCGTGTTGACCGCCGGATCGCACTGACCGTTCCCGGCGTCGGAGTTGCACCACGGGGGAGGATTCGCGCCGAAGTAGCTGCACTCGTCCTGGAGCTGCGGTCCGTAGAGCGCCTGCGAGAAGCTCCAGCGGCGCGCGCGATCCGGCCCCGCGACGCGGCCGAGGAGCGGCAGGGTCAGCACCGCCTCGACGCCCGCGGCGCGCGTCGCGAGGAGGAACTGATCGGCCCCCGAGCCCGCGGGCAGCTGACCCGGGTCGCCGTCGCCGGCGTAGTTCTGAAAGAACCAGTCGAAGGCGCTGTTGTCGACGTCGAGCAGCCAGTTGTAGCGCGTGGTGCGGTTGCCTCCCCAGCGATTGACCGTGTAGCCCACCGCGGCGAGCTGCTCGGACGACGCGAAGTTGACGCCGTAGACCAGATCGCTCACCGGCCGGCGGTCGAGCGCCGGGTCGACGAGGACCGCGACCGGCCCGGGCGGCGTCGGGTCGGCGACGAAGCGGATGTCGTCCAGCAGGACCGCGCTCTGGTCGCCACCCGTCGTGTCCTGGAAAACCAGCTCGTTGAAGCTCCCCGAGACCAGCCCCAGCGCCGCGAACGGGAGCACCGCCTCGCGCCACTCGGACGAGGAGATGCCGCCGGCGGGAAGGTGGTCGTCGAGGTCGGCGCTCGCGCGCTCGCTGCCGTCGAGCCAGATCGCGACCCGCAGCTGTTGCCCGCCGCTCCCCTCGCCGCGCACCCAGAAGCGCAGCGACAGGTAGTCGACGACGTCGAAGAGCGTTTCGTTGTGCAGGTAGATGCCGGCCCAGCCGTCGGGCTGCCAACGCAGGGCCACGGGCGCGGAGTGGAATTGACCGGCGTAGGCGAAGTCGCGGCTCGCCCATCCCCAGTCCTCGAAACCGCCGGCCAGCCCATTGTCGTAAACCCAGAGATCCTGGGCGATGGCGAGGCCGGCGGAGGCGCCGAGGCAGAGAGCTGCGAGGAGGACGAGGCGTTTCATGGACCGGCTCGGACGACGGCTCCACGATAGGCGGGCCGCGCGGGCCGCGTAGTGATCTGCCTCACAGGGTCGCGCTTGCGGCGCGACCGCTTTCGGTCGCGTCAGAGCTGGACGCTGGACTGGGCGCTCAAGAGGATCGGCGACGTGGGGCTCTGCACGCCCCCCTTGCGCTCGAGGGTGATGGCGACCGCGCTGGTGCCGCGCGGCATGGTCGCCTCGGCCAGGAGCGCGGTCTTGCCCAGCTTGGCGTCGAAGACGCCGCCGCTCATCGGCAGGCCGTCGACGATGAACCAGAGCTGATAGTCCTGGACCTCCGGCTCGGGTTTGAGGCCGCGCACCTCGAGCTGCCAGTGCTGGTGGTCGGCGGCGACGTAGAGCGCGCCACTGGCCAGCGGCTGCAGGGCGCCTTCGACCGGCGGCCGGAGGACGAAGATCGTGGTTGACGGGGTCGTCGCGAAAGCATGCCGCTGCTCGACCGCCGCGAGCGCACCGCGCACCTCGGCGATCTCCGCCTTGAGCTTGTCGATCGCGCCGACGTCGGACTCGAGGCGGCGGATTCTCGCCTCGCGAGCGTCGACCATCGTCGCGAGCTGCGCCGCCCAGACGCCGAGGCCGATCGCCGCCAGAGCGAAGAGGGCCGCGAGGAGCGCGGGCCAGCGGCTGCGCCGCGCGCCGCGCGACTCGGCTTGCGGTCCGAGCGGTCGAGCGGCCACCGCGGCGGCGGGGCCGGCGAACGCCGTCGGCGGAGCCGGCCGCGTCGCCGCGACGGGCTGCGGCTTGGGCGCCGGCGCAACCAGCGACGGCATCTCCTCGACGACTTCCTGCGTCTCGTCACCCGCCAGGTGCGCCAGGATCTCGGCCCGCAGCTCCGCCCGTGGCCGCTCCGGCTCGAGCTCGTAGGCGAGCAGGCCCATCCCCTCCAGGTGCAGGCGGCGCAGCACCTCGGTCGCCTCGTCCTCGCCCCGCACCGGGGTGGTGTCCTCACGACCGCCGCCGTGCGCGAGCTCCTCGAGGACTCCGAAGGCCGCCAGATCTTCCGGGTCGTGCGCCTGGCTCACATCAGCTCCCGTATCTCTTCGCGCAACTCCCGCCGCAGCTTCTTCATGGCGAGCAGCGCGCGGGTCTTCACCGTGCCCAGCGGGGTCGCCGTCCGCTCGGCGATCTCGGTTTGGGAGAGGCCGGAGTAGAAGGCGAGCTCAAGCACTTCGCGCTGCTCGGGCGGCAGGGTCGCGAGCGCCGCACGCACGCGTCGGCGGCGCTCTTGGATCAGTACGTGCTCGTCCTGCGGACCGGACGTCTCCACCGTCGCCGGCTGAGCCTCGGCCGCGCTCATCGCCCGCTCCCGGGTGGCGCGCTGCCGCCAGCGGTCGAGCGCCCGGCTGCGCGCGATCATCACCAGCCAGGCCGACACCGAGCAGCGCGACGCATCGAACCGCTCGGCCTGGTGCCAGACCTGGAGGAAGCTCTCCTGCAGCACCTCCTCGGCCTCGCTGCGGCTGTCGACGATCCGCCGCGCGACGGCGAGCAGCAGCGGCGCGAAGCGATCGTAGAGCTCGGCGAGTGCTTCCTGCCGGCGGTCGGCGACGCGGCGCAGGAGCGCCACCTCGTCACTGCCGCGCAACGAGACGGGTGATGGAGGATCGACCGGCATGTCGTTTCCGTCGGAACCTCTACGATAGCATGCGTCCGGGAGCTCCCCGATGATCTCCGAAGCCAGCTTCAGCGCCGCGCCAGCGATCCGCGTCATCATGATGCCCAAGGACACCAACGCCCTGGGAACGATCTTCGGCGGCGTGATCCTCTCCTACATCGACCAGGCCGGCGCCGTCGAGGCGCACCGCACCTGCCCGGGGCGAATCGTCACCGTGGCGATGCGCGAGGTGGTCTTCCACGCCCCGGTCCTGGTCGGCGACCTGGTGAGCTTCTTCACCCGCACCACGCGGGTCGGCAGGACCTCGGTGACGGTCGACGTGCTCGTCGAGGCCGAGCGCGGCCATCCGGGAGGCCCCAAGGTGAAGGTGACCGAGGCGGAAGTCGTCTTCGTCCACGTCGGCGAGGACGGCCGGCCGCTGCCGGTGCCCGCGGCGAGCCGCGCCGGCGGTCAGCCGCGGTAGGGCTCGAAGCAGCGCCGGCAGCGCGCCTCGTAGGACTCGTTGTCCCCGACCTGCACCTGCTCGCTGCCGCCGGCGATCCGCTGGCTGTAGTGGGCCGGAGCGCCGCAGCGCATGCAGACGGCGTGCATCTTGTCGACCATCTCGGCGAGCGCGAGCAGCTTGGGCATCGCCCCGAAGGGGCGGCGGGCGAAGTCCTGGTCGAGCCCGGCGACGATCACCCGGACGCCGGCGTCGGCGAGCTCCATGGCGAGATCGGCCAGCGTCTCGTCGAAGAACTGCGCCTCGTCGATCCCCACCACCTGGACGTCGGCCGTGACCCGCGCGCGCAACTCCGCGGCGTCGCGCACCGAGATCGCGGCGAGCTCGCGCGCGTCACGGGTGATCAGCCGGTCGGGCTCGTGGCGGGTGTCGCGCGACGGCTTGAAGACCTGCACCCGCTGGCGGGCGATCGCGGCGCGGCGCAGGCGCCGCACCAGCTCTTCGCTCTTGCCCGAGAACATCCCGCCCGCGATCACCTCGATCCAGCCGCTCGCGCCATCCATGCGGCGGACGATATCGGGCGCCGCGACCGCCCCGCAAACCGCGAGCCCGGTGCTATCCTCCCGCGGTGCCGCGGCGACTGCGTACCCCTCGCATCTTCACCTACGACGAAGCGCTCGCCACCTTCCCGGTGGTGCGCGATCTGACCGCCGAAGCGGTGCGTCAAGTCGAGGCGATCGCCAGCGAGCTCGCCGGCGGGGAGACCGGCGAGCGGAGCAAGGAGGAGCTGGAGGCGGCGTACCAGCAGCTGGTCGACCAGTGGAGCCGCGAGGTGGAGTCGCTCGGCTGCCTGGTCAAGGGACTCTGGCTGGTCGACTGGGACTCCGGGGACGGCTACTACTGCTGGCGCCATCCGGAGCCCAGCCTCGCCCACTTCCACGGTTACGAGGAAGGCTTCGCCGGGCGGGTGCCGATCAACTAACCGCCGAGGCGCTGCAGGAGCTCCGTCAACTCCAGGTCGGCGAGTCGCGGGACCACTACGTCGGCCAGGGCGAGCGCGGCCACAGGGTAGCTGTGGGCGACCGCCACGGTGCGCAGCCCGCAGGCCGCGGCAGCTTCGAGGCCGGCCGGACTGTCCTCGATCGCCGCCACCTCGTGCGGGTGGATGAGCCGTGCCGGCAGCGGCGGATCGGAATTGAGCGCGGCGAGCGCCGTCGCGTAACCCTCCGGGTCGGGCTTGCCGCGGCGTACGTCTTCCGCGGTGATCAACCGCTTGAAGCAGGGCAGCAGCCCCCCCTGGCGCAGTCCGCCCTCGACCTCGGCGCGCAGCGCCCCGCTCACCACCGCGAGCGGCAGCCCGGCGGCGGCGGCGGCGCGCACCAGCTCGGCCGCGCCTGGAAAGTAGGGGTAGCCGCCGCGCCGGATGGCGAGTTGATAGTAGGCCGCCTTGCGCGCCACCAGCCGGGCGATCCGCTCCTCGCTCGCCGGCGAAGCGGCTTCGGTGAGCGCCGAGACGAACCCGGCACGATCGTCGAGGCCGAAGTAGCGCTTGGCGTAGTCGCGGGTCGGCACTACGACCCCCTCCTCGGCGAGGACACGGGCGAAGAGCTCGCTGTGCAGTGGCTCGTCGTCCACCAGGACGCCGTTGAAGTCGAAGAGCAGGGCGCGGATCACGGCGGCATGATAGCGGCTCGCCCGGCGCCCGCCCGGGCTAGAATGCGCCTTCGGCGCCCCGGGAAGAAAACCGCCCCGCCGCCGGTTAGCCTGCTTGAAAGGAGCCGTCCCCCGATGAGCCTCGACACCCAGCCGATCCCGCAGTCCACGCCGAGCGAGCCCGCCGAGGCTCCCGCGGTCGTCCTCACGTCCAAGGCCATCGAGATGGTCAAGCAGACCCGCACGCAGGAGGGGATGGACGACTCCTTCGGCCTGCGCGTGGCGGTGATGGGGGGCGGCTGCAGCGGCTTCCAGTACGCGCTCGACTTCGAGCAGGAGGCCCGACCGACCGACGTCGTCTTCGAGATCGAGGGGCTCAAGGTCTTCGTCGACCCGGTCTCCTCGCGCTACCTCGAAGGGGTCACCATCGACTACGTCTTCGGCATGCAGGGAGCGGGCTTCAAGTTCATCAACCCGCGCGCCACCGGCACCTGCGGCTGCGGCTCCTCGTTCTCGGTCTGACCTCCGGCGCAGCGCCCTGCCGCCGGGCGGCCCGTACCTGCTCGGCTACGGGCCGTTCGCATTCGATTCCTCCGCCTCATACGGTCACCGCAACCGGCGCGCCCTGGCGATCGGCCTAGCCCAGGGGGCGCAGGGGCGCGGCCGAGCCGCCCTCGCCGGAACGGTCGCGCTGCGGCGGGACGGCGGCTTTCCTGACCGCCTGACCCAGCCTCGTCGCGGCCGATCGCGCGGCCAAACGAGTCGCTGCACGCCCGGGGTTGGCGGCGGCCTCGGCGCTGCGTCCCCGGCGCGCGCGCAGCAGATCGGCGAGAAACGCGAATGCGGCGACCGCGAAGGGGAGCAGGAAGAGGAAGAGGATCCCGCGGTCGAGCTCCGCGACCCAGGTGGTGAGCTGCTGAAGTTCGAGTTTGTCCGACATGAGTCCTCCCGGCGCACGCAGCGCCACCAGGGCGACGATCGTGGGCGGCAGCGCCGCCACGATCAGGCCGAACGGGCTGATCGCCTTGTCTTCGAATGAGCCCCTGAGAATCGCGAAGCCGGCGGGATTCGGCGCGTTGGCGATCACCGTCAGACCCCCGCCCGCGACCGCGCCGGCGACCAGCGCGTAACGCAGGCCGTCGGAGAGTCCCTCGACCAGCGAGCCGAGATAGGTCAGGGCTGCGTTGTCGGTGATCGCGGTCAGCGCCGCCGCGCCGAAGAAGAGCGTCGTCTCGTCCAGGCGGGCGAGGAGCGTCTGCAGCCACCAAGCCTGCTGCCCGCCCAGCACCACCAGTCCGGCGAGGAAGGAGCCGACCAGCAGGCCCTCGCGGAGAAGCAGTCGCTCGTGGTAGCGGCGGTAGGCCTCCGCCAATCCGAGGAAGAGCAGGAAGAGGCCCATGAAGATGTCCGGCCGGTGGTTGCTGATCACCACGCCGATCAGCAGGGCCACGTTCGCCAGGATGAAAGGCGCAGGAATCGGCTGGCCGGACTGCCGAACCCCTTCCCGAGCATGCTCGCGGAGCTGACGCCGGAAGACGAGCGCGAGGACGGTGGCATTGACCACCACCGCCAGCGCCGCCTTCCACCCGAAGTGCGACAGCATGAACGCGTCGGTCCAGCCCCAGGTGCCGGCCACCATGAGCACGGGCGGCGCGGCGAAACTGGTCAGGGTGCCACCGATCGAGACGTTCACGAAGAGGACGCCCAACGTCGCGTACTTGAAGCGCGCCGAGACCGGCCGCGAGAAGACCCCGTCGCGCAACATCAGGGCCGCCACCGTCATCGCCGCCGGCTCGGTGATGAAGGACCCCAGCAGGGGGACGAAGGAGAGCGCCAGGTAGAAGTCGGCGATTCCGGCCGACACGGGGAGAGCGCGACCGAGACCGCCCACGACCCGGCGCGCCAGCTCGAGGATCGGACGGCTGGCGGAGATCACCATGATGGCGAAGACGAAGACCGGCTCGACGAAGTGGCGGGTCGCCATGTAGTCCGCGACCGAGTCGGCGCCCCGGCTCGCCGCCATGTAGAGCAGCAACAGGATCGCCCAGAAACCGAAGACGATCTCGACCTCGCCGAGCAGGTGCCAGAGACCCGCATGCCCGTGATGCCGATGCGCGAGGCGCTCGAAGTAGCGGGTGCAGAAGGTGTGCAGCACCGCGAGGGCGAACAGCGCCGTTCCCACGAGCTCGAGCGAGGTGAACGCCATGGGCGACACGGTAAGCAATGACGATCGGTCGCGCAATTCGCGCGATCGCGTACGTGGATCCACCTACTTGTCCGACCGGTTCCGTCGCGGCAAGATGCCGGGCATGGGCGCGCTCAAGGACCTTCGCGGAGTCGCGGTCTTCGTGCCCTGCTACGTCGCCCTCGACTGGGCGAGCTACATCGCGCCGATCGGTGCGTTCAACATCACCCCCTGGAACCCCCAACCGGCGCTGGCCGTCGCCTGGATGCTGCTCGGCGGACGCCGGCTGCTCCCCGCGGTCTTCGTCGCGATCTTCGCCGCGGACGTGCTCGTCCGGAACGCTCCGGCAGGCTTCGTCGTGGGGGCATGCACCGCGGCCACTCTGGCGCTCGGCTATGCCGCAATCGCCTGGGCGCTCGGCTCGCTCGGCCGGATCGATCCTGGACTGCGCTCGGTTCGCGACCTCGCCATCCTCGCCGGCGTCGTCGTGCTCGGTGCCGGAGCGATCGGCGCCTCCTTCGTCGGGCTGCTCAACGCCACCGGGCTGCTCGCCGCGGACTCCCTGCGCGAAGCCTGGATCCGGTTCTGGCTAGGAGATGCCGTCGGCATCCTGGTCACCGCGCCCTTGATGCTGGTGGCGGCAGATCCGGAACGGCGGCGCGCGCTCGTAGCGCTGGCACGCCGGCCGGAGACCCTGGTCCAGGCCCTGGTGCTCGTCGCCACCGCCTGGCTGATCTTCGTCGGCCTGGGGGGTGATCCCTCGCGGCACTTCTACCTCTTCTTCATCCCGCTCATCTGGATCGTCGTCCGTGGCGGAATGAACGGAGCCGTCGTCGCCGCGGCGGTCGTCCAGTTGGCGGTCGTGGTCGGCATCCACCGCGAGACCTTCGTCCCGTTGCCGATCGTCGAGCTGCAGGCGCTGGTCGCGGCGCTCACCCTGACCGCGCTGTTCCTCGGCGTCGTGGTCGACGAGCGGCAACGGGCGACGGAGGAGCTCCAGGGGACCCTGCGCCTCGCAGCCGCCGGGGAGATGGCCGGCGCCATCGCTCACGAGGTGAACCAGCCGCTCACCGCGTTGTCGACCTACGGCCAGTCGGCCCTGTTGATTCTCGATCAGCAGGACAAGGAGCTGGCGCGCCTGCCGGAGGTCATCGGCAAGATGCTCGCCGAGGCGGAGCGGGCGAGCGAAGTCGTCCGCCGGCTGCGCGACTTCTTCCGCGCCGGAACGACGCGGCTCGAGACGCTCTCCGCCGAGGAGCTCTGCGCATCGGTGCGTCGTATCGCCGCCTCGCTCGCCGCCAGCTCCGAAGTGACGCTCGAGATCCGCCACGAGCCGCGCTTGCCGGAGATCCTCGCCGATCGGCTGCAGCTCGAGGTGGTGCTGCGCAATCTGCTGGCCAACGCGCTGGACGCGGTCGGGAGCCAACCCCGCTCCGAACGCAGGGTCGCGATCGATCTCGGACGCCACGACGCCTCGAACCTCCTCCTCCTGGTTCGCGACTCGGGCCCGGGCGTCCCGGCCGCGGCGCGCGAGCGCGTCTTCGAGCCGTTCGTCTCCGGCAAGCCGTCGGGAATGGGGCTCGGGCTCGCGGTCAGCCGGGCGATCGCCGAGGCCCACGGTGGCTCCCTCGAAGTCCGCTCCGGCAAGGGCGGCGAGTTCCGGCTCATTCTCCCGTTCTCCTCCGACCATGGCTGAGCTCGACACGCCCCGGCGCCTCACCGTCTACGTGATCGACGACGACCCCGCCGTCCGGGATTCGATCGCCCTCATGCTCGGCCTGGTCGGACATCGCGTCGTCCTCTTCGCGGACGGCGAGTCGTTCCTCGCCGCGCACCGAGCGGACTGGCGGGGGTGCGTCATCGCCGATCTCCGGCTCCCCGGGTTGAGCGGCACCGATCTCCAGAGCGAGCTACGGCGACGCGGGAGCGACCTGCCATTCGTCATCATCACGGCGCACGGCGACGTGCCGACCGCGCGTCTCGCCTTCCAGGCACGGGCCGTCGACTTCTTGGAGAAACCGTTCGACCACGCGCAGCTCCTCGCGGCCATCCAGACCGCCTTCGCGCTCGAGGAACGCCGTATCGAGCGCGACGAGACGCGGCGCGCCGATGGCGAGCGCCTCGCGCAGCTCACTCCGCGGGAGCGCGAGGTTCTCGAGCTCGTCGCCCGGGGCCACCACGCCCGGGAGGTCGGGGCGGAGCTCGGCATCAGCCCGCGCACCGTCGAGGTCCACCGCACCCGCATCATGGCCAAGCTCGGCGTCCGCAACCTCGCCGAG
>CAZPZW010000118.1:0-9030 GCA_964591165.1 uncultured Thermoanaerobaculia bacterium
CCGAGCGGATCGTCCAGCGCTTCGCGCTCGACCGCTCCGGATTCGCCCGCGCGCCGGCCATCGACCTGCGGCTCTCGGCCTGGTACAACCCCGACCTCGACAGCCGGAACTACAACGTGCCGGCGGTGATCGGCCTGCTGCTGATGCTGATCTCGCTGCTCCTGACCTCGCTCGCGGTCGTGCGCGAGCGCGAGATCGGCACCCTCGATCAGCTCCGGGTCTCGCCGCTCGGCGCCTTCGAGCTGCTGCTCGGCAAGACCATTCCGTTCGCGCTGGTCGGTGTCGCGGACCTCGGGCTCGTCACCACGGTGGCGCGGCTCTGGTTCGGCGTGCCGCTGCGGGGCAGTGTCTGGCTCCTGCTCGGCGCCACTCTGCTCTTCCTGCTCTGCGGGCTGGGCCTGGGGCTGCTGGTCTCGACGGTCTCGAAGACGCAGCAGGAGGCCTTCCTCTCCTCCTTCCTGATCTTCATCCCGACGATCCTGCTCTCCGGGTTCATGTTTCCGGTTTCGAGCATGCCTCCCTTCTTTCGCTGGCTGACGCTCGGCAATCCGATGCGCCACTTCCTCGAGTGTGTGCGCGGCATCTTCCTGCGCGGCTCGACGGCGGCCGACCTCGCGCCGCAGCTCGGGGCGCTCGCGCTCCTGGGCGTGCTGCTGTTCGGGAGCGCGGTGGCCCGTTTCGCCCGCCGGGAGCGCTGAAGGTGCGAAACCGCGGAACGAAAGAAGGCCCCCGGAAGCGTTCCTCCGGGGGCCTCGAGAAGGCGGGCCGCAGGGGCCCGTGGAATCAGTAGCTGACTCTCAGCGCATAGGTCGTACGGGTCGAGGAGTAGCGGTACACCCGCACGTAGACGTTGATCGCCGAGCCGCCGCTGTTGGTCCACGAAGCCTGGTCCGGGGTGGTGCCGCCGTTGGTCGATTGCGCGACGGCGGAGCCGGAGACCGAGTTGTAGATGTAGAGGTCGTAGTCCACGGTCAGCCCGTTGAGCAGCGCCGTCACGGTCGCGCCAGCCGGCAGCGAGAGCCGGAAGTAGTCGCTGGTGGTGGTTTCGTTGGCGAAGGTTCCGGCGATCTGGTTGCAGTTGCCGGAGATCACCTGCGGGGCGGTGCGGCTGTTGTTGGGCTCGACGTCCGCCGTGTTGGTGCAACCCGCGGTGTTGCTGACCGTCACCGTCACCGTCGACGAGGTGCCGGTGTTGCCGGCGGCGTCGCTGGCTCGCGAGTAGATGGTGTGCGAGCCGTTGGCGACCGCGGTGGTGTTCCACGAGTAGCTGTAGGGCGACGTCGTGTCGGTCGACGCCAGGACTCCGTCGATGTAGAACTGGACCTGCGTGACGCCGACGTTGTCGGAAGCAGAAGCGGTCACACTGACCGTCCCCGACACCGTGGCGCCGTTGGCCGGCGCGGTGATGGCGGTGGTCGGCGGTGTGGTGTCGCCGCCGCCGCCACCGACCGCGAAGACCAGGTCGTCGCGATCGTTGTAGGACCCAGAGACGCAGGATCCAGCGCTGCCGGTATAGCGGAAGGCGGCACGCACCGCCTGCAGGCTCCCGCCGGTCGGCAGAGTGTAGGTCGCCGAGAGCACTTGCGCTCCGGCCGCTGTCGGGCTCTGCGTTCCGATCAAGGTCCACACCGGGCTGGTGGCGTTTGGCGCGTAGTAGAGGTCCAGATAGTCGGACGAGAACGTCGAATAGGCCCAGACGGTAGCCTCGACCCGTACCTGCTTGCCGGGCGCGAAGTCGGTGCCGTCGACGGTGTAGACCTTCAAGCGGTCGTTCGACTCGTCGGAGTGGAAGGTACCCGACGTGCCGTCAGCGCAACTGTCGTTGATGGTGTTGGGCTGGTTGGGCTCCGGGCCGAGACTGGCGCGGCCGAGGACGAGCGAGGCGCCGGTGTCGCAGGAGTTGCCGACCGTGGCGCACTTGGGCGCCTGGAGCGTCGCGTCGAAGGTCGCCGTGCCACCTCCGGTGCAGGCCTGGGTGGTGACCGAAGCCTGGCTGGAGTTGCCCGACGAGCAGGAGCCATTCGACGCCGAAACCACGTAGTAGTAGGTCGTGTTGCAGGTGAGGCCGCTGTCGGCGAACGAGGTCGTCGCGGAGGTGCCGACCGCCGTGTACGGGCCGCCGCTCGTGGTGGAGCGCGAGACGGTGTACGAGGTGGCGCCCGACGAGGCATTCCAGGTCACCGTCGCCGCGGTCTGCGACGACGAGCTCGCCGCGACGCCGGTGGGCGCCGCGGGCGGCGTGCAGCTGCCGCCCGACGGGGTCACCGAGGCGCAGTTGGACGGCACCGAGCCGGCCGCCTCGCTGCCCGACGGCTGGGCGACGACTTGGTAGTAGTAGGTGAAGCCGTTGGCGACCGCGCTGTCGTTGTAGGAAGCCGTGGCGACGTCGTTGGCCACCTTGGTGAAGCCGGCGTTGCAGCCGGCCTCGTTGCGGTAGACGTCGTAGACGCCCGAGGATCCGCTCCAGGAGAGTGCCGCCGAGTTGGCCCCGCCGCTCGCCGCGAGCACCGGCGCGGCCGGTGGCGTCACCGCCGCGAAGGTGGTGTTCCACCCGGTGTCGGTCGTGCAGGCGATGCCGTGCCGGTTGAAAGCGGCGCCGAGGGCTCCGCCGTGCGGCGTGCCGTCGGTCAGGTTGCCGTTGTCGTCGTCGACCGTTCGCATCGCACGGAAGTAGGAGCCGGTGAAGCAGCCGTTCGCCGTCCAGGTTCCGGAGGCGGTGCAGTTGAAGGCCTTGGTCGCGGTCGAGCGCGACAGGTACCAGAGGCGATCGGCGACCGTCCAGGCTGCGCCCGATCCCGGATTGGGCAGGTCCCGGTTGACGAAGTCCCACAGCGCCTCGGACGAGACGTAGGACTCGCAGTGCCCCTCGCGGCCGCAGGGTCCGCGGTAGCTCGAGCTGGTGGGGCAGCGCGGCTGCGTGAAGTTGGACACCGTCGACGGAGTGTTGGCGGTGTGCTTCGCCCAGTCGATGTCGCGCACGCCCGAGCAGCTGGTGCAGGCGTTGCCGTAGCCGCCGCAGTTGGAGGTGCCGAGGAAGCCGTTACCGATGCAGGAGTTGTGGGTGAAGAGCGCGGCCGAGAAGTCGCCGTAGGTCTCGCCCGTGCCGTTGTCGGACGAAGATCCGTTGCCGTCGTTCGAGTCGAGGCCGTGGCCCCACTCGTGGAGCGAAACGCCCGGCAGCTCGCCGGTGTTGGCGCAGCCGCCGCCCGAGCGGAAGAAGTTGATCGACGAGCCGTTCCAGTACGCGTTGCAGGTCTGATTCAGGTTGACGTTGACGGTCAGCGCGCCGGAGAGCCAGCTGTTCGAGGGCAGCCAGCCGCGACCGATTTCCTTGGCGCGGTTCACCATGTAGAACTGGGTGCGCGAGGCGTGGGTGTTGCCCGCGCCGCCGCTGCCCGGCGTCGTACAGTCGGTGCCGCTGCCGGAGCCGAGCGCGATCAGGCCGCTGGCGTCCGCCGCCTTGGAGATCGAGCCGCAGCTGTCGGTGATGCGCACGTACTGCCCCTGCAGGGTCGTCGTGCCGGTGGTGCCGCTGAAGACGCCGGCGGAGTTGGTGTAGACGCCGGACGCGACGTTGGTGAAGGGCAGCGGGAGGACGACTTCGGTCGCCGGCCGGTCGCTGCGATAGGCGCCGCCGGTCGCCGAGCCATAGTCGTTGACGTCGACGAACTCGACGAGCTCGCCGCTGGTCGCATCGACGCGGCCGCGCCAGGTTCCGACGATCCCCGCGCGGCGGAAGAGGAACTCCCAGACGCCGATGACGCCGCGTCCCCTGCCGGGTTCGTAGCCTTCGGCGAAGCTCGCGTCCGCGAGCGCGACCGGGATCAGCTTGTAGCTGCCGTTGTCCAGCACCTGGTCGCCGGGCTGCAAGCCGTCGACGTAGCGGAAGAGCGTCGTCCAGGCGGCGTCGCGGGCGACGCGCAGCGCGGGCGCGACGGTTCCTGGCGAGGGCAGGTTCTCGCTGCCGAAGCTCACCAGGTTGCCGCTGTTCACCGCGAAGACGACGCGCGCCCCCTCGATGCGGTGCTCGCCGAGGAAGACGTCGAAGTCGACGAACCAGAGGAAGTCGCTCGGTTGACCGGACCGCCCGGGGTTGAGGCGGAGCGCGTTCGGGTCGACGCCCAGCATGTCGGCGACGCTGCCCAGCTGATTGCGGGCCAGTCGCTCGAGCATCGCGAGGTCCACGCGCTGCCCGGCCGGGGCGATCAGCCGATTGCCGCGGCCCGGGATCCAGGCGAGGTTACCGCCCTCGGCGTAGTCGACCCGCGCGGTGCGCTGGTCGACGTAGGCGATCCAGGAGACGCTCTGGCCGGCGGCGAACTCGCGCCAGGCCGCATCGGTGTCGTTGCTGATCCGACTCTGCATCTCCGCGATCGGCGCGCTGTCGGCCTGGGGTCGGCGATCGCCGAGATCGAAGGCGCGCAAGGCGAGCGAATCGTTCGCGTCGCGCAGCGCTTGCGCGCCGGCCATGCCGGAGCAGAGCAGGCCGGCGGCTAACAGGACCAGAACCAGGGCGTCTCGACTGGTGCGCTGAAACATGTTCCTCTCCTCCTTGGAAAGAAGATCGCTCGCGATCGGTTTCGTGAGCGTCCTTGGGTATCGAGTCCGTTTCGACAAAGCACACCGCGGGCTGCACCCCTCGCCTCGTGGGCCGTCCCGGTCCTTGCCGCGCGCGGAGGTGCCGGTTCTTGAGGGTGCCGCCCTGCTGAATGAATCAACCTGTTAGGGTTGACGGAAAACTAGGACCCTCGCGGCGAGATGTCAAGAACTTTTTTCGGCGACGCGATCGATAGCGATACGGCATGAACCGCCCATCGCCAGGGCGCTGTTTCGCCCTCGCCGCCTTCGCCGCCCTCGTGTTGCTGCTCGCGCGCCCCGCGTTCGCGGCCGCCGACGACCGTCCCGATCTCCTGCTCGTCACTCTCGACACGACGCGCGCCGATCACCTCGGAGCCTGGGGTTGGCCGCACGCGATGACGCCGCACCTCGACGCCCTGGCGGCTTCGGGGGTCCGCTTCGCGCGCTGCGACAGCGCGGCGCCGGTGACCCTGCCCTCGCACGCCACCCTGTTCACCGGGCTCTACCCCCCGCGCCACGGCGTGCGCGACAACGGGACGTTCGTCCTCGGGACCGGCCCCGCGACGCTCGCCGAGCGACTGCGCGTGGCGGGCTACGACACCGCGGCGGTGGTCTCCGCCGTCGTGCTCCATCGCCGGCACGGTCTCGATCGGGGCTTCCGCCTCTACGACGACGATCTCGGAGCGGGCTACGCGCTCGGGACGGAGGTCGCGGAGCGCACTGCGGACGCGACGGTCGCGGTAGCGCTCGGGACAGTCGGCAAGCTCGCCCGGCCGTACTTCCTATGGGTGCACTTCTACGATCCGCACGAAGAGTACCGGCCGCCGACTGCGATCGCCGACCGGATGCAGGGTCCGTCTCGGCTCTACGACGGGGAGATCGCCTTCGTGGACCAGCAGCTCGGCCGCCTGCTCGCGGCGCTCCCACGGCCGCCGGTGACGCTGGTGGTCGGGGACCACGGCGAGATGCTCGGCGAGCACGGCGAGGCGTCGCACGGCGTGCTGCCGTTGGCCGGCGCGCGGCGGGTGCCGCTGCTCGTCGCCGGTCCGGGAGTGCCCGCCGGGCGAGTGGTCGACGAGCTGGTGCGCACCGCCGACGTGATGCCCACGTTGCTCTCGCTCGCGGGTCTCGCCCCGCCCTCCGGACTCGACGGCGAGAGCCTGACCCCGCGCTTCGCGGCGGGAGCGGCGGCACCGTCGTTCGCCTACAGCGAGAGCTTCCTGCCCTATTTCGCCTACAAGTGGTTTCCCCTGCGCACCCTGTCGGACGGGCGCGTCCTCTTCCTCGAGGCGCCGCGACCCGGGCTCTTCCGGCTCGACGACGATCCGGCCGAGTCGCGCGACCTCGCCACGGCCGAGCCCGAGCTCGCGCAGCTCTGGCGGGCAAGGCTCGAGCGCCTGCTCGCCGCGGCGGGCGAATCGCTGGCCGAGGTGGCGGCTCCCGAAGCGACGCTCGGCGAGGAGCAGCGCCGCCAGCTCGCGAGCCTCGGCTACCTCGGGGGCGGCGGAGGGGGCGCCCTCTCCGCCGCGCTGCCCGATCCGCGGGATCGGGTCGGGATCGCGCAGGAGCTGCACCGGGCCGCGGCCGAGATTCAGCGGGGCGCCTGTCCGACCGTGCTCCGCGACCTGCAACGCATCGTGCGGGAGGATCCGCACAACTTCCCGGCGTTGACCCTCGCCGGACAGTGCCTGCGCGACGCCGGGCGGTATGCCGAGGCGCTCGCTCTCTTCGAGCGCGCGGCGCGAGAGAACCCGGCCTCGGCGGTGCCGGTAGCGAACGTCGCCGGATGTCTCCTTCGGCTCGGCCGGAGCGCCGAGGCGGAACGCGAGTTCCGTCACGCGCTGGCGCTCGATCCGAGCGAAGGAGATTCGGTGACGCACCTGGCGCGTCTGCTGCGCGAGCGGGGCGAGACGGCGGGAGCTCTCGCGCTGCTCGACGGGGCCGTCGCCGCCGGCGCGCTCCAGCCGCAGGTCTTCCTCGAGCGCGGCACCGCCCGTGCCGAGAGTGGCGCGCTCGCGCTGGCGCTGGACGACTTCCGCGAGGCGGCGCGGCGCGCGCCGGGCGACCCGGTGGCGCTCGAGAACGCCGCCCGCGCGGCTTTTCTCCTCGGACGGCGGCGAGAGGCCGCCGAGACCTACGAGACGCTGCTCAAGGCGGCGCCGCAACGAGTCGACCTCTGGAAGACGCTCGCCGCGGTCTATCTCGAGCTCGACGAACCTCGGGCCGCCGAGCGCGCGGCGCGCGAGGCGCTGCGGCGCGAGCCCGATCCGCAGGAACGGGCTCGGCTCGAGGAGCTGCTGGCCGGGCTCGCTCCCTGACCGCTCTCAGCCGCGCAGCTCTTTTTCGAGCAGCTGGCCGGCGATGATCAGGAAGTCGTACTCGGTGACGATGCCGACCAGGCGGCCATCCTTGACCACCGGCAGGCTGCCGATCTTGTGACGCCGCATGAGCTCGATCGCCTCGAGGGTCGAGGTCTCCGGAGGGACGGAGACGACCTCCGGGGACATGACCTCGCGCACCGGGATCGTTCCCTGGCCCAGGTCGGCGGCCCGTTCGGCGATGCAGGCGACCAGCGCGCGCTGCGTGACGATGCCGATCAGGCGATGATTGGCGTCCTCCACCGGGATGTGGCGGATGTTCTTCCACTTCATCAGAGTGGCGACCAGCTCGATGCCTTCGTCGGGGCCCACCGTCACGAGGTCGGTGGTCATGTACTGCTCGAGCCGGGCGTAGTGCTTCTCCCAGCCGCCGGCCTGCTCGAGGGTCGCCAGCGGCCAGCCATGCACCGGCTGCCCGACCTTCTGATGCTCGATCGCCGCCGCGGTGATCGCCGCCAGGCGCTCGGCGCGTCCGCCGCGATCGCGCAGCGCGGCGAAAGAATCGAGCTGCCACTGCGCGCCCGTCTTGGTACTGCGCACCCGCTGCTCGAGAATGCCCAGATAGCGGTCGCTGTCGGCCGGCGCGATGCCGCGTAGCTGCAGACCCTCGCGCGCCACCGGCAGGAGCTCCTCGAGGATCAGCTCGTCGGCCGGCACCTGCTGGTGGCCGGGCCACCCGAACTGGGCGCGCAACCCCTGGCGGGCCGCAGCGATGAAGTTCTCGTTCGCGGTGTCGAACTCCATGACGCGCCGGATGTCGGGATAGGTCCGCGAGAGTCCGGAGAGCAGGCCGAACCAGAAGGCGGCGTTCGCCATCTCGTCGACGATGGTCGGCCCCGAGGGGAGGATCCGGTTCTCGATTCGCAGGTGCGGTTTGCCGCCCAGGATGCCGTAGCAGGGACGGGTCCAGCGGTAGATCGTCCCGTTGTGCAGGCGCAGGGCCTTGAGCGCCGGCACGCCGCCGCTCGTCAGGACCTGCAGCGCGTCCTCGTCGATCTCGGAGGAGAGCAGGACCTTGAAGCGGGTGATGTCCTCCTGCAGGATTTCGAGCACCGAATCGTCCACCCATCGGCGGCCGAAGGAGACGCGCGGCGCCTGCTCGCGCAGGTGGAGTCCGGCCGCGCGGTGGTCGACCGACTGCTGGAAGAGCGCGATCCGGGTCTCGCGCCAGAGCCGGCGGCCGAAGAGCAGCGGCGAGTTGCAGGCGGCGGCGAGCACCGGGGCCGCCACCGCCTGGGTGAGGTTGTAGAGCGCAGCGAATTCCTCCGGGCCCACCTGATAGTGCGCCTGGAAGCTGGTGTTGCAGGCCTCGACCATGACGCTGTCGTGGCGGATGATCAGCTCGTCGGTCCCCTTGATGTAGAACTCCCAGTCCTTGCCGCGCAGCCGGCGCATCGCCTCGTTGAGCGCGAAGTAGCGCGGCTTGGGAGTCATGTTCTCGAGCGTCAGGTCCGAGATGTCGATGGTCGGCAGGATGCCGATCATCACCACCTCGGAGTCGAGCTTGTGGGCGCCGCGCCGGGCCTTGTCGAGCAGCTCGGTGAGCTGGCGTTCCATGCGCGACAGGCAATCACCGCCGAACTCCAGCGGGTCGGTGTTGAACTCGAGGTTGAAGCGCGCCACTTCGGTGGTGAAGTGCTCGTCGCGCAGCGTCTCCAACAGCTCGACCGCGATCGGCGCCGGGCGGAAGCGACGGTCGAGCAGGAAGAGCTCCTGCTCGGAACCGATGCGGCGCACACCCGACTCGAAGCGTCCGTCGCGCAGCATGATCTCGAGCGCCTGCAGGTCGCCGAGCAGCCGGCGCGTGAAGGCGCGCAAGGACTCGGTGTCGAGCTCTTTGACGTCGTGCTCACCCATGGTGGCCTCGCTAGATGCCGGGCCAGTCTACCAACGACCGTCGAGACGAAAGAGAAAAGGACCGCCGCCCCTGCGGGCGACGGTCCCTGGGACGGGGCGCTGCAGGGCGAGGTCTAGACCGTGGCGGGGGCGGCGACCAGCGGCTGGATGGCCGGGTGGACGACTTCGCCGTTGCGGCACAGGAGCGTGCCCATGACCTCCTGGTCGGTCTCCGGGA
>CAZPZW010000119.1:0-6462 GCA_964591165.1 uncultured Thermoanaerobaculia bacterium
CCGGCGCCCGCCGCGAGGTGCTCGAGACCTACGTCAAGCGCCTGGAGAAGCTCGAAGAGATCGCCAACGGCTTCAAGGGCGTGCAGAAGAGTTTCGCCATCCAGGCCGGGCGCGAAGTGCGCATCATCGTCGACAGCGGCAAGATCGGCGACGAGCAGGCGATCTGGCTCTCCAAGGACATCGCGAAGAAGATCGAGGCCGAGCTCACCTATCCCGGCGAGATCCGGGTGACGGTGATCCGCGAGACCCGCGCCGTCGAGTTCGCCCGATGAGGCTGCTCTTCGTCGGCGACATCATCGGCAAGCCCGGCCGTCAGGCGCTTCGCCGGCACCTGCCGCGTCTGGTCGACGAGCAGCGCGCCGACTACGTGGTGGTCAACGTCGAGAATCTCGCCGGCGGATTCGGCGTGACTCCGGACACCCTGGCCGAGCTCGACGATCTCCCGATCCACGCCATGACCACCGGCAATCACGTCTGGGACAAGAAGGAGGTCGGCGAGCTCTTCGTCCATGAGCCGCGCCTGCTGCGGCCGGCCAACTATCCGGAGGGCAATGCGGGAGTCGGCCTGCACCTGGGGGAGACGGCGGCCGGCATTCCGGTCGCGACGATCAACCTCGAGGGGCAGGTCTTCATGCGCCAGCTCGATTCGCCCTTTCGCACCGCGGACCGGCTGCTCGCCGGCCTCGAGCCGGAGGTCAAGGTGATCTTCGTCGACTTCCACGCCGAAGCCACCAGCGAGAAGCAGGCGCTGGGGCTCTACCTCGACGGCCGGGTGTCGGCGGTCGTCGGCACGCACACCCACGTACCGACTGCCGACGAGCGCCTGCTGCCCAAGGGAACTGCGTTCCTCACCGATGCCGGGATGACCGGTCCGTACGACGGTGTGATCGGCTTCCGCTCCGACCGGGTCCTGGAGCGCTTCCTGCTCCAGACTCCGACTTCCTTCGAGGTGGCCAAGCGCGACGTGCGGCTCGCCGCGGTGCTGATCGACATCGACGAGACGAGCGGCCGCGCGCTGAGCATCGAGCGCCGCCTCGTCGCGGCCGGGGAGGCCTGAGACATGGCGAAGCCAGCCTCGATCGAGTCCTTGAAGTCCGCCCCGGGACGCAAGAAGCTCTCGGTGATCGTCACCACCTACAACGAGGAGGCGAACGTCGCCGAGTGCCTCGAGTCGGTGCTCTGGGCCGACGAGATCCTGCTCGTCGACTCGTTCTCCTCCGACCGGACGATCGAGCTGGCGAGCCGCTATCCGATCACCATCCTGCAGCGCGAGTACTTCGGCTCGGCGGCGCAGAAGAACTGGGCGATCGACCGGGTGGCCCACGACTGGGTGTTGATCATCGACGCCGACGAGCGCGTGCCGGAGGCGCTGGCGCGTGAGCTGCTCACGGTGCTGGCCGGCGAGCCGGCGGTCAACGGCTTCTACATCCGGCGCGAGAACGTGTTCATCGACAAGGTCATCCGTCACTCGGGCTGGTCGACCGACAAGGTGGTGCGGCTCTTCCGGCGCGACAAAGGGCGCTACCCCAACCGGCGGGTGCACGCCGACCTCGAGATCGAGGGTCCGGTGCCGATCCTGAAGCACAGCTTCCTGCACTACACCTTCCGGACGTTCGAGCAGTACTTCCCGAAGTTCCTCAACTACGCGGAGTGGGGGGCGGCGCAGGCCTTCCGCGACGGGCGGCACGCCGGAGTGCTGGAGATCGCCGTGCGCCCCTGGTGGCGCTTCGTCCGCACCTACTTCCTGCAGCTCGGTTTCCTCGACGGCATGCACGGTTTCGCGCTCTGCGTGCTGCAGTCGTTCGGCGTCTTCCTGAAGTACGCCCGCCTCTGGGAGTACCGCATCCGCGCGGCGCGCGGCGAACGGCTCGAGCTCCCCGCCTTCGACGACAACCAGGAAACCTGGCAGCGCCCGGCGAACGGCGCCAAGTAGGGTCGCCGGACTGCGGGCGCGCGCGGCGCGTGCTCAGGTCGGTGGAACGGCTCTGGCGGGAGAGGCGAGCAGAACGTAGCCGTCCTCGCGCGCTGCGTCGCGGGCCACTTCGACGAGCGGCAGGGGCTCGGTGAATTCGGCGAGCGCGTCCTTGGTGATGAACAGCCAAACCCGGCCCTCCCGCGCAGCGTAGGCGCGCAGCTCGGCTTCCGAGCCCGGCAGCTCGGCGAAGCGGCGGGTGTAGAAGATGAATGGCGGGTCGATCCGCGGATAGATGGCGTACGGCTCGCCGGGCGCGGCGAGCTCGAGCAGCTTCTCGGAGAGCGGGCGCGCGCTCTTGGCGGGCTGGAAGCGCGGCAGGACGACGACGCTCGCATAGACCGCGACCGCGATCATGCCGGCGGCGAGCGCGCCGATCGAGCGCCCGGGACGGCCGCTGCGGCCCAACCAGTAGGCCGCGCAAGCGGCGACTCCCAGGACCAGGGTGAGCAGCAGCACGTCGCGCAGGAGGCCGGGCTCGAAGGGCGCGATCGCCAGGCGCGCCCGTTCGGCGGCGCGCGGCGCCCAGCGCGGCAGGAGCGGCCAGGCCGCGGGCAGGGCGGCGAAGAGGGCCGCGAGCAGCAGGGTCGGCCAGAGCAGCCAGCCGCGCAAGCGCGGCCAGCTCCGCTCGATCTCGAGGCATGGAGCCGCCACCAGCATGGCCAGCGCGGGGTACATCTGCAGGATGTAGACCGTCCGTTTGGCGGGCGAAACGCTGAAGAAGATCAGCGTCACGGCAACCCAAGCGAGGGCGAAGAGGAAGCCGCGCCGCGCCTCGCCGGTGAGCCGGCGCCAGCCGATCCAGAGCGCCCCCGGCAGGAAGAACGACCAGGGGAAGAAGTCGGCCGGGATCACCGTCAGGTAGTAGTAGAAGGGCTTGAAATGATGCCAGGGGTCGGCGTAGCGGGTCAGGTTCTGCTTGACGATCAGGGTCTGCAGGTACTCGCCTCCGCCGGAGATCGCCGCCGGGACCAGCCAGGCGAGCACGATCGCCGCCCAGATCAGCAGACCCGTCCCGAGGCGCAGGCGCCTGACGAGGTCCCGGTTCCCGGTCGACCAGGCGAAGGCGAGCAGCGCGAGGAGCGGCGGCAGCAGGCCGACCGGCCCCTTGGCGAGCGTCGCGAGCCCCGCCAGGACGAAGAAGAGCCGGAACCAGCGCGGTCGCTCCTCCAGCCAGCCGCGGACGAAGCAGTACATGGCGCCGGTCACCAGGGCGATGAGCAGCATGTCGATCTGGCCCACCCGCCCCTGCCAGAGCACGCGACCCGAGGTCGCGAAGACCAGCGTCGTCCACCAGGCGACCCGCCAGTCGAAGAGCCGCCGGGCGAGCCCGAAGAGCAGCACCAGGGTGGCCACGGCGGCGAAGATCGAGGGCAGGCGGGCGGCCAGCTCGTCGACCTCCCCGGTGGCGAGCGAGGCGAGCGCGATCGACCAGAAGAGAAGCGGCGGTTTCTCGGAGTAGATCCGGCCGTTCAGGTGGGGGACGAAATACTCCCCGGACTCGCGCATCTCGCGCGCCACCTCGGCGTAACGCGGCTCGTCGGGATTCCACAGGTCGCGCGAGGTGACGCCAGGGAGAAAGATCAGGAGTCCCAACCCGATCAGGGCGAGGCGCTCGAGGAAGCTCATGCCGGAGGCTGCTCCGGGCTCCCGGTCGGGGTGTCGGTGGCGCTGCCGCGCCGCGTCTCCTCCGTCGCGAGGCCGCGCCGGTCGATCCAGCGCCGGCGCATCCAGCGCACCGCCATGAGATCCGCCAGGGCACGGAAGAGGCGGTTGCCGATGCCGTACTTGGCGACGCCGTGCAGGCGGGGCCGGTGTCGCACCGGGAGCTCGCCGACCCGTGCGCCGTTCCAGCGCACCAGGGTGGGCAGGAAGCGGTGCATGCCGGTGAACATCGGGAGATGCTCGAGGAACTCGCGCCGGTAGACCTTGAGCGAACAGCCCACGTCGGTGATGCGCTCGTCGGTGGCCCAGTTGCGCACCGCGTTCGCGATGCGCGAAGAGACCTTGCGCACCCAGCTGTCGTGGCGCTCGACGCGCACGCCCGAGACGGCGTCGAAACCGCGCTCGAGCTCGGCGAGCAGCCGCGGAATGTCGGCGGGATCGTTCTGCAGGTCGGCGTCGAGCGTGGCGACCAGCCGGCCGCGAGCGTGGGCGAAGCCGGTCGCGAGCCCCGCCGACTGCCCGGCGTTGCGGCGGTGACGCAGCACGCGCAGGCGCGGATCCGCGGCGGCGAGCTCCAGGAGCACGGCCGCAGAGCGATCGGTCGAGCCGTCGTCGACGAAGAGCACCTCGTAGGAGATTCCGCTGGGCTCGAGCGTCGCGCGGATCTCGCGCGCCAGGTCGGGCAGATTCTCCTCCTCGTTGAAGAGGGGAATGACGAGGGAGAGCTCGGGAAGGGTCACAGCCGGTCGTCCGCGGGGCGGAGGCACGCTATCACGCGGCGCTCCGACACGGCCGCGGTCTCGCCGAGGCGATAGAGTCGGCGCATCGCATGAGTGGACGAGCTCGCACGCCGCCGGTCCGGCCCTCGGCCTTCTGGCCGAGACCCCGGCCGGGGACGTTCTTCGGCGGGGTTCTGCTCTGGATCGCTCTCTCGCTCGCGGCGAGCGTCCTGCTCGCGCCGCTCGTCTATCCGCTGGTGGAGGGACTCGCGCCCGGCCGATTCCACTTCCGGCGGGTGACCCGCCGACTCGCCCAGCTGGTGGCGCTGGTCCTCGCGGTCGTCGGCTTGCGCCGCCTCGGGGTGCGGCGCTTCGCGCAGGTCGGACTCGGCTGGTCGAGCGGCCACGCGCGCCAGCTCGCGCGGGCGGCCGGCGCGAGCTTCGCGCTGGTCGCCCTCCTGCTCGCGATCGAGTTCGCGCTCGGCGCTCGCCGCGCTACGGCCGGTCTCGGAGGGATCACCGTCGCCGGCATCTTGCTGAGCTCGGCGGCCGTAGCGCTCCTCGAAGAGGGCTTCTGCCGCGGTGTTCTGGTCTTTCCCTTCGGGCGGCTGAGTGGCTTGGCCCTCGCGGGCGCTGCCGCGCTTTCCTCGGCCCTCTTCGCCACGGCGCACTTCGTGCGCGGCGGCATGCGTGGCTCGGCGGCCGACATCGCCGCGGCGTGGCAGATCTGGGCCGCGGTGCCGCGCGCCGTGGTGCAGTATCGCGAAGCGTGGATCGGGCTCTTCGTCGTCAGCCTGGCGCTCTATCTGCTCGCTTGGCTCCAGGGACACGCCTGGGGGGCGATCGGCGCGCACTTCGGCGCGGTCGTGGCGCTGCAGATCGCCGGACGAGTGGGCGACGTCGTCCCGCAGGTCGCGGCGCCGTTCTTCGTCGACGGACTGCTGCCGGGTTACGGCATGGCGGCGCTGCTCGCCGTAGCGATCTTGGCGGGCTGGATGCGCATGCGCCGTCGCGCTCCGGCGCGCGGCTGAACGGCTCCCGCGCGGGGCGTCAGTCCGACCAGACTCTCCACGGGGCGCTGCCCTGGCGCCAGAGCTCGTTCAGGTGGGCCCAGTCGCGGTAGGTGTCCATCGGATGCCAGAAGCCCTCGTGGACGAAGACCGAGAGCTCACCGTCGCGCGCCAGGCGCTGCAGGGGCTCGAGCTCGAGGAAGGTCCGCGGGTCGTCGCCGAGGTAGTCGAAGACGCGACGCTCGAAGACGAAGAAGCCGCCCGACACGATCCCTTCGGCGACCGTCGGCTTCTCGTTGAACTCGACCACCTGGCCCGCGTCGACCTTCATCTCGCCGTAGCGCGACGTGGGGTGGACGCCGGTGACGGTCGCGATCCTCCCCTGGCGACGGTGGAAGTCGAGCAGGGCGTCGAGATCGACGTTGCCGACCGCATCGCCGTAGGTGAAGAGGAAGGTCTCGGTGTCGACGTACTGCTCCACCAGCTTGAGCCGCCCGCCGGTGCCGCTGTCGGCCCCGGTCTCGGCGCAGGTGATCCGCCAGTCCTCCTCGCCCGCCTGGTTGTGGAAGTCGACCCGCGGGGGGTCGCCCTTCATCGACACCGTGAAGTCGCGCTGCATCTCGTGGAAGCGCAGGAAGTACTGCTTGATGGCCCAGCCCTTGTAGCCCAGGCAGAGCACGAAGCGCGCGAAGCCGGCGGCGCCGTAGATCTTCAGGATGTGCCAGAGGATCGGCTGGTCGCCGATCTCGACCATCGGCTTGGGCAGGTTCTCGGTGTGCTCGCGCAGGCGCGTCCCCTGGCCGCCGCAGAGGATCACCACCGGCAGATCGCGCTTGTCGTAGTTTCTCGTCGTCATCGCCGCGCAGCCTATCGCGGACCTGCCGCGCCTGGCAGCGGGCGCCAGAGCCGCTCCCCGCCGGTGCGGCGCAGCTGCCGCCGCAGCTGCTTGCGCAGCCGCGCCTCGCTGCGGAACATCGCCGGCACCTGCGAAGCGTAGGCGAGGATCGCCGCCACCTTGCGCTCGAAGAGCGCCTCCGGGATCGGCAGGACCTCGTTCTCCCAGAGGCGTGGCGAGGCGAGGGCGCGGCGCAGCGCG
>CAZPZW010000119.1:6562-9022 GCA_964591165.1 uncultured Thermoanaerobaculia bacterium
CGGCAGGACCTCGTTCTCCCAGAGGCGTGGCGAGGCGAGGGCGCGGCGCAGCGCGAGCCACTTCCACTCGACGTAGGGGAACTCCTCGTAGAACCAGACGGGACGGCCGGTGACCTCGATCGCACGCCGCACCAGACGGTGATCGACGTGACCACCGACGCCGAGGGGACCGACGATCCGGGCCGACTCCGGCACGGTCGCCAGGCGCGAGGCGAGCGTCGGCAGGAGCGCGGCCTCGTCCTCCGCGACGGGCGGCGCGAACAGATCGGCGAGCGCGCGGTAGAAGGCTCCGCCGTCGCCTGCCCTCCGGTAGGGTGCCTCGGGCAGTCCGGCGTGCTCGAGCTCGGCCCCCAGGCGGCGAAGCGCTTCCGCGTCCTCGGCGCGCCGCGCCCGCATCACCTCGCCGCGCGGCAGCTGCCACCAGCGCGCGAGGTCCGCGGCGAGCGCGGAAGGGGGCTCGAGCGGCTCGTCGGCCGTGAACAGGGTGACGACCCGCACCCGCAGGCCGCGAGCCAGCTCGTGCGCGATGCGCCCGCCGCACGACAGGACCGCGTCGTCGAGATGGGGCGAGAGATAGACGACGTCGGCCATCGCTTCAGCTCCGGAGGCGCGCGGCGAGCGCAGGGCGGAAGCGCGCCAGGATCTCGCGGAGCGCGTCGCGGTAGGCGGTGGCGAATCGCTCGCGCGTGTGGTGCGCGCGCACCCACTCCCAACCGCGGCGGCTCATCGCCTCGAGCTCGACGGGCGGTCGCGCGGCGAGCGCCAGCACCGCGGTCCGGATCTCCTCGAGCGAGGAGGTCGCGAGCTCGACGCCGCGGTCGGGCGCGAGATCGAGACCGCTCTCCCGGCTGAGCACGGGGAGGAGCCCGGCGTGCATGCAGGTGACGGCGCCGCCGTTCTGCCCCTCGGAGCAGGAGGGGTAGACCAGGGCGAGATGCTCGCGGGCGACGGCCGCGAAGTCGGCGCCGGCGACGTCGATCCAGCCGCGGGTGCGGATGTTCGGCGTCGCGTAGAGCTCATGCGCGAAAGCGCGCTCGAACTCGGGCTCTCGGTCCACCGGCCCGAGGACGGTCAGGGCGAGGTCGGGCAGCGCTGCGAAGACCTCGAGCACCCGGTCGAGCCCTTTGTGCAGGAGGCCGCCGCTGCCGAACCAGACGAAGCGGCGGCGGGCGGCGGCGAAGTCCTTGCCCGCGGGCAAGGGATAGAGGAAGGGCTGCGAGATCGGCACCGGCCAGAGCGGCTTGCCGGCGAACGCGTAGGTCGCTTGGGTCGCGGCATTGCCCAGGATGGTCGCCGCGTCGGCGCTCTCGATCGCCCGGTTCGGGGCGATCGTCTTGTAGGGCGCGAGACGGATTCCGCGGCGTTGCTCGAGCTCGCGTCGCCGCTGGTCCTGGGCGGCGTTGTAGAAGCGATGGTGTCCGGTCTCGATGTGCATCAGCTTGAGGCAGCCTTCGCCCACCAGGGGCGCCAGCCGCTCGAGGTTGATCCGCACGTCGATCAGCAGATCGTAGGGCGCCGCCGGGCGGAAGGCGAGGTTCGTCCAGTGGATGACGTCGACCGCGAAGCCGAGATCGGCGAGAGTGCGGCCGATGGTGAGCGACTCCCAGAAGTGAGTGTGAGCGTGCGGCGGCTCGGCGCCGGCGGGCGCGAGGAAGGGATCGACGATGTAGCTGAAGAGGGCGCGGCCAACCGGCGGGCCGTCGGGCTCGAGCCGGACGACGCGGCGCTCGGTGCCTCGCAGGCGGCGGAGCGTCCGCTCGACAAGACGCCGGCCGCGGCCGGCCAGAGGACGCAAGCGCATGCCGTGCACGCAAGGTATCACATCCCTGCCGCCCGGTTGGCTTATGCTTGCGGGGTCGTGCACGACGCGAAAGTCCTGGTCACCGGAGCCTCGGGCTTCCTCGGCGCCGAGCTTCTGAACTCTCTCGCCGCCGCCGGCGCCCGCGTCGAGGCGGTGTCGCGCCAGGCGCGGGTTTCGACCCACCCCGGCGTGCGCTGGTGGCGGACCGACTTGACGCAGGCGGCGGAGGTCGAGAGGCTCTTCGAGGTCACCGAGCCCGAGCTGGTCTTCCATCTCGCGAGCCTGGTGACCGGCCGGCGCGATCTCGAGCTGGTGGCGCCCAGCTTCCAGGCCAACCTGGCGACCACGGTGAACCTCCTGGTCGGCGCCACGGCGCACCGCTGCCGGCGGATCGTGCTCGCCGGTTCGATGGAGGAGCCCGACGTCGCGGCCGGCGAGTCCCCGGGCTCGCCCTATGCCGTGGCGAAGGGCGCCGCGAGCCTCTACGCGAGGTTCTTCCGTGCGCTCTACGCCACGCCGGTGGTCTCGGCGAGGATCTTCATGGTCTATGGGCCGGGGCAGCGCGACACGCAGAAAGTGGTGCCCTATTCCATCCTCTCGGCGCTGCGCGGTGAAGCGGCGCGGCTGTCGAGCGGCGCCCGGCCCGTCGACTGGATCTA
>CAZPZW010000120.1:0-8976 GCA_964591165.1 uncultured Thermoanaerobaculia bacterium
GCGTACCCCAGCGCCTGCCCGCAGGCGTCGTTCATCGCCTGCTCCCAGCGCGGCGACTTGCGCATTACGTCGTCCGCCTGCTTCGCCTCCAGCACGAAACAGCCGGCCTTGTAGAGGTCGATCTTGCCGATCGACTCCCCGTCCTCCCGCCTTCGGGCGACGTCTTTCTCGAAGACGTAGCGGTCCTTTTCCAGGTCGTTCGTCTTCGGCAGTGGCCGCTCGACCCCGAGCACGTCGCAGAGCTCGGCGAGAAAGCTGTCCTTGTTGGCGCGCTCGGCGGCCCCCGCCGACCGCCAGCGCTCCAGAAACTCCGGCACCGTCATGGCGCAGAGCCTACTTCAGAGGATCGGGCCCGCTGTCGCGCAAGCGCCGCGCTACGGCTGCGCCTCGCGCAACCCGGCGAGATCGGCGTCCGCCGCGGCCTGGCGGGCGAGCTTGGGATTGAGCTCCAGAGCGCGGTCGAGCGCACGGCGCGCGCCGGCCGGATCGCCGTTGGCCAGGCGGATCACCGCGGTGTCGTAGAGCACCTCGGGCAGAACCTCCGCTCGCATCGCCTCGGCGCGCGCCAGCGTCGCCTCCTGCCACTTGAGATCCTCGCCGCGTCGGCCGTTGCGGAACGCCGCCCAGCCCCGGTTCCAGAGATCGTTGACCTGGGCGAGGCCGACCAGGCGACCGAGCTCGACGATCGGGTCGGGGTGGTCGTCGACCCGCACGTCGATCGCTCGATCGTCGAAGCCGCCGTAGCCGCCGCCGGCGCGGGCGACCATCAGCGCCGCCGACTGCCTGCCGCGGCTGTCGCCGCCGGCGGCGTCGCCCGCCGCGAGCGCCGCGTAGAGCCGCGCGGCGAGCGGCTGGCCCGCGCTGGCGAGGAAAGCGCGCTCCATCTCGACGACCACCGCCTCGCCGGTCAGGATGTTGCCCTGCACCGCGTAGCCGGGGCCGCTGCGGCCCCCGGCCCAGGCGTTGCAGCCCGGTCCGGTGAAGGTCGCCGAGCTGCCGCTCGCCGCGACCACGCCCGCTTGGCGCTGCCCCCGGTCGGCGTCGGCGCGGGTCAGCATGGCGAGCGCCTCGGCCGGCTCCGCGCCGTGCGCCAGCAGCTCGAGCGCGCCCGGACCGTAGGTCGTGTTGGCCGAGGCCTGGGTCGCGACCGCCCCGACGCCGGCCCGGGCGTAAGGCACCACCGAGCCGACCGCGAAGAAACGGCTGGCCACCGCCACGCCGACTTCTCCCGCCGCGGGATCGGCCGCGACGATCGAGAACGTCGATGGACCTGGAGGTTCGGCAAACGCGACGAAGGCCGAGAAGCTTCCGATCAGGGCGAGCGCCACGAGATGCGGGCAGCGAAGGGTGGCGGACATGGCACGTTCCTTTCGAGGCGACGACCACGAGCCTAACCGAAGCGACGGGCGCGCGATCGGCCGTCCCGCCTGCGCGAAGCGCCTTCAGTCGGCTCCCCAGGCGGAGGTGCTGCCGCGCTCGAAGCCGTCGGCGAAGATGAGCGCGCTCTGGGTGCGGACGACCGCGAAGGCGCGGCCCGGGGCGCTTCCATGCGCCACGCCCGCCGCCACCAGACGCCCTCCGGCGAGAGTGAGGGCGAGCGCCGCGTCGCGGGCTTCCGGCTCGCGGTCGATCTCCACCCGCTTCACGCCGTTGCCGTCGAAGCTCGGATCGGGCGTGCCGTCGGCGAGCAGGCGCGCCAGGAAGAAGCCCCCCACCTGGGTGCCGTTGGCGTCGATCTCCCCCGCCGCGACGATCCTGCCGCCGCTCTCGAAGCCCACCGCGTCGATCCGGCTCCCCTCCTCGAGGTCGAGCTCGACGAGGCCGTTGCTGCCGAAACCGAAGTCGAGCACCCCTTCGCCGGTGACTCCGAGGAGCGCCCCCTCCCGCACTGGCGGTGGTGTTCCGCTCTCCGCCAGCCCGATCACGATCGCGCCGGTGTCGGGATCGACCGCGATGTCCGTCGGTCCCCGCGGCTCCAGGCTGTCCGGGTAGAAGATCCCATCGCCGCCGCCGAAGGCCGGGTCGAGCGCTCCCGCCGCGGTGAGCCGCGCGACCCAGGTCCACTGTCCGGGCGACTCGGAGATTCCCTCGCCGGCAAGGGTGACCCGCCCGTCGCTCGTGGCGACCACAGCGTCGACCCAGACGGAGCTGACGAGGAACGGCACCGCGAAGGCCTGCCAGCCGTCGTCCGAGAACGAGGGGTCGGGCGCTCCGCTCGGAAGCAGACGCAAGACGACGATCCCCTCCTGTCCTGGCGCAGGACACTCCTGGCAATCGCCGACGAAGCTCACCCGGCCGTCGGCGCCGACGTGGGCGGCAGAGAAGAAGCCCAGCTCCCAACCCGCCGGAGAGGTCGTGATCATCTCCAGACCGTCGCCGGAGAAAGTCGAGTCGAGGGCTCCGCCGGGGGTGAGCCGCGCCACCGCCGGTCGCCACTCGCCAACGCCGTCCGTGGCGGTTCCTGCGACCACCAGGCGGCCCGCGGAATCGAAGCGCGCCGCGTAGACGTCCTGGGTACTGCTCGCCCCCGCCGCGGAGAAGTCGAAGGGTGTGAAAACGATCGACCAGCCGACGTCGAGCGATCCATCGTTGTCGAGGCGCGTAATCGCCCACTCGCCGGAAACCTCGCCGGCGACCGCGAGGTCGCCGTCCCCGGCGGCGGCCACCGCCTGCGCGCTCCCCGAGCTCGGCCAAGCGACGACCACCTTGCCGTCCCCCGAGAAGCCCGGGTCGAGATCGCCGTCGGCGGCGCCGAGCGCCCGCGCCGATAGCGCCAGCAGAGCCGCGAGCGCCCCGGCCCTCACGGCGCGACCCGCCAGGCACCGTTCTCGAGCTCGAAGCCAACGGAGGTCGAGGAGGTGGTCGAGGTGACGCTGCCGTCGGCGTTCTTGACGGTCTCCGCGGTCACCAGGGAGAGCTGCGCCTTCTCGCCGAAGAAGGAGAGCGTGCCGCCGTCCCGGATCCCGGCGGCGAGCTGCTTCGCCGGTGGCGTGGTGCGGCGCCGGTAGGCGTCGCTCTCCTTGCGCTCCGTGGGCGTCGCCGCGGAGCGCGCCGCTCGCGCCGCCCCGGAGAGCAACTCGACGACCGCCTCCATCTTGCCCGCCTCGAGCCGCTTCGCGTACTCGAGGACGAGCTTGCCGATCTCGTGGTCGAGGATCGCCGCCCCCTCGAGCGGCGGCGCCGTCTCGACCGGCTCGGGCGCGAAGGTCAACGGTCCGCCGGTCACTTTCCATTTCCCCGCCTCGCGGGAGAAAAAGGCCATCGCCCGCACCTCGCCGTCGGGCGACTCGACGCGCAGGGTGCCGCTCTCGCCGTAGAGAGTGAGGATCCCGTCGCGCTCGATCTCTGCGACGAAGGTGCGCGGGTCGGGTGCCCGCTCGCGGGCGCGCGCGGCCTCTTCCTCCCGCTCGGCGGCCGGGAGCCCCGCCCACTCGTCGCGGACGTCCTTCACGCTCTGGCGCTTCACCTCGTCGAGCTTGCCCGCGGCCAGCCGCTCCGCCGCCGCGAGCACCGCCTTCGCCGCCGGGTGGGAGAGCGCCTCCTTCCCGCGCAGCTCGACCGGCCCGGTCTCCGCTTCGAGGGCGCCCGCGCCGGCCGTCAGCGCCGCCAGCACGACCGCCAAGGTCACTTGCCGCGCGGGACGCCGGAGCCGGGTGGAGCAGGTCTCGTCGATCGGGTTGCTGGTCATCGTCGCTGCCTCCTTTCCCCCGAGAACGGCATCGGGAGGCCGGAGGCGACAGACCCCACCCTCCGAGCGGACCCGGCGGCCGCCCGTCAGGCCCGCGTCGCCGCTTCCGTTCTCGTAAGGCGAAGGAGCCACTCGATGAAACCGACCGCCGCTCGCTTCGCCCTCGCCCTCGCCGCGCTCTCGCTCACCGCACCCGTCGCCGCCGTCGACGGCGACCTCGACCCGGCCTTCGCGACGAATGGCCGGTTCCTGCAGGCCTTCCTCGGCAGGGCACCAGCCACCGCCGTCGCGGCGCTGCCGGACGGCCGCCTCTACCTCGGCGGCCACTACGACGACGGCTCCGAGACCCGGCTCAACGTTCTCCGCCTCCTGCCCGACGGCAGCTACGACGACGGCTGGAGCGGCGACGGCATCGCCCAGCTCTTCGTCGATCTCGGGACCCACTCGCGCGCCTCGGTGCTCGGCGTCCACCCGCTCGCCGACGGCCGTCTGCTGCTCTCGGGCTACGCCGCGCGCGACACTTCGCAGGACACCCCGATCCTCGTCCGCCTGCTCGAGAACGGCGAGCCCGACTCCTCCTTCGCCCCGGCGGGCGTGCGACTCCTGGAGCTCTTCGGCGAGAACCTCACCGTCTACGACTCGGCGCGAGCGCCCGACGGCCGGATCCTCTTCGCGGGCACCTGCGCCAGCTGCGACGACGGGTCCGTCTTCGTGCTCCGGACCACGGCCGCCGGGGACTTCGACCCGAGCTTCGGCTCCGGCGGGTGGGCCCTCTTCGATGGCGATCCCGGACAGTCGCACTTCGACCTGCGGATCGCCGCCGACTCCGGCGGCCGGCCGCTGATCGCGGGCTACCTCGGCTCGGGCACGCACGAGCTCTTCCTCGCCCGGCTGACCGTTGACGGCGGCCTCGACGGGGGCTTCGCCGACGGCGGCGTCGCCTACGTCGACTTCCCCGCCTACAACCACCCGGGCGAGATCGCCGTCGACCCAGTCGACGGCCGGATCTTCGTCGCCGCGAGCGGCTTCGATCCGCAGCTCCGCACCGGCGGCGTGATCGCCCTCACCTCGACAGGCGAGCTCGACGGCGCGTTCGGCTTCGCCGGCGTCGCCGCGCTGACGCTCGAGGAGGGGACGACGCTCGAGGCGCTGCTCCTCCAGAGCGACGGCAAGCTGGTCGCGGCCGGAAAGATCGACGCCAACGGCGCGAACCGCGGGGGCTTCTACCTCGCCCGGTTGACCCCGGCGGGGGCCCTCGACCCGACCTTCCACCACAACGGCGTGGTGCGGTACGAGTTCGACCGGGTGCCGAACGGCCCGGACCGCGCGCTCGCGCTCGCCCTTTCCGCCGGACGAGTCGTCGCGGCCGGCGAGGCGGGCGACGACGACTACGACCCGGCGGTCGCGGCCCTCCGCGTCGAGAGCGTGCTCGTCTTCACCGACGGCTTCGAGCGCGGGACGACGGCGGGTTGGGGCAGCCACTGACCGGCGGACGCCGCGGCGCTGCCGCGCGGGGTCAGCGCTTCGTGGGTCGACCGGTCGCGCTCGACGCCGCTCGCGCGCGGGCGACCTTCTCTTCGAGCCGGGCCGTCGCGGGAGATGCGGGCGGGAAGTTGAGGCGCGAGATGGCGAGCGCGCGCTCGTAGTGCTCGACCGCGCGCGACGGGTCCCCCAGGTGGAGCTCGTAGACCTCGCCCACCCAGCTGTGCGGGATGCGGACGAGCGCGTGGTCGGGACCGACCACCGCCTCGAGCTCGCCGATCGCCCGCTCGAAGAAGTCGCGCGCCTCCTCGTAGCGCTCCCGGCGCAGCGCGACGATGCCGGCGTTGACCCGCTGCATCGCGGCGTCGGGCGAGCCGGGCTGCCAGCGCTGGGCGAGCGCGTGCGCGCGCTCCACCGCCGCCGCTGCCTCGTCGTTGCGCCCGAGCACGAGCAGCGCGTGCACCCGGTTGATGGCGAGGCTGGTCGCCGGCTGCGAGTCGACCTCGCCGCGCGCCACGAGGATCGCCTCGGCTTCGTCGAGCGCTCGGATCGCGGACTCCGGCTGGCCGGCGAGATTGGCGATCGCACCCCGATTGACCAGGCTCTCGACCAGCGAGAGGTCGTCCGGAAGTAGATGCGCTCGCTTGGCGGCGATCGCCTTCTCGATCAGCTCCGCGGCCGGCTCCGTCTCTCCCGTCGCTGCGCGCGTCTCGGCGAGATCGTCCCAGAGGTCCGCCTGGAGGAGCGGATCGGCGGCGAGCTCGCCGTCGATCCGCGCCTCGGCGGCGTCGAGCAGCTCCTCGATCGAGAGTGGCGCGCCGCGCGCGCGCTGCTGCGGGCTCGCCTCGCGGAAGATCGAGAGCAGGAAGTCCTTCATCCGCGTCGCGCGCTCCCCTTCGCGCCGGGCGCGGCCGCCTTCGGCCTCCGCTCGCCGGGCCTCCTCCTCAGCCCGCGCGGCCGCCAGGCGCGCGCGATCGGCCTGGACGAGGGCGACGCCGAGCCCGGCGAAGAGCGACAGCGCCGCGAGAGCGGCGGCGGCGGCGGCGAAGCGGTGGCGACCGAGGAACTTGCCGAACCGGTAGCGCCGCGTGTCGGGGCGCGCCGTGACCGGCCGCCCCTCGAGGTGGCGGGCGAGATCGTCGGCGAACGCGGCCGCCGAGCCGTAGCGTCGCTCGGGCTCGCGCGCCAGCGCGCGCAACACGATCGTGTCGAGGTCCCCCTCCAGCCGGCGCGCCTGGCGCGTGGCGTCACCCGCCGCGAGCGCGGTTCGCCGGATTCGCGCCGATGGGCGCTCGATGGTCTCGCGCGAGACCTCCTCGACGAGGCGGCCGGCCGAGGTCGAGGTCCGGGCGTGCGGGAGCTCGCCGGTCAAGAGCTCGTAGAGCAGAACGCCGAGCGCGTAGACGTCGGTCGCGGTGGTCACCGGCTCGCCCAGCACCTGCTCGGGCGCGGCGTAGGCGGGGGTGAGGGCGCGGACCTCGGTGCGCGTCAGCGCGGGGTCGGCATCCGGCTCGAGCAGCTTCGCCAGGCCGAAGTCGAGGAGCTTCGGGCGGCCGTCCGCGCCGATCAGGATATTCGAGGGTTTGAGATCGCGATGGACGACGAGCGAACGGTGGGCGAAGTCGACCACTTCCGCGACCTCGATCACCAGGCGCAGGCGCGCCGGCAGGTCGAGGCCGCGGCTCCGCGCATGATCGGTGATCGGCTCGCCCGCCACCAGCTCCATCGCGAACCAGGGGCGGCCGTCGGCGGCGACGCCGCCGTCGAGCAGGCGCGCGATCGCCGGGTGCTCGAGGCGCGCCAGCACCTGCCGCTCGAGCCGGAAGCGGGCGAGGATTCCCTCGCTCGCCATGCCGGCGCGCACGATCTTGAGCGCCGCCTGCTGGGCGAAGCCCCCGTCGCTCCGCTCGGCGCGATAGACCTCCCCCATCCCGCCGGCGCCCAGGCGCTCACCCACGCGCCAGGGGCCGAGACGCTCGGGCGGCGGCGGCACGTCGTCGTCGCCGAGCAGGTGGCGCTCGGCGGCGGCGGCGACCTCTTCGCGCGCGCGCTCGAGCGGACCCGCCGTGGCGCCGTCGAGCTCGAGAAGGCGCGCCACTCGCCGCGCTAGCGCGGCGTCCTCGGCGGCTAGCGCGGCCAGCCGCCGAGCGCGCTCGGGCGCGGCGAGCTCGCAGAGCTCGGCGAAGCGCTCGGCGGCGCGGGAGCTCGATCGGCTGTCGTCCGGCGGGTTCGGGTCGGTCATAGCGCTCCCACGGGAGGTAACGTCGGCGGCGCTCGCGAGGTGACGCGCGCCGCCCGCGCTCCTACCCGCCCCCCTCGAGCCGCTCGTGGAGCAGCGCGCGCGCCGCCCGCCAATCGCGCAGCACCGTGCGCTCGGAGACGCCCCGCGCCTCGGCGATCTCGGGGAAGGTCAGGCCGCCGAAGAAGTGCCACTCGACGACCTCGGCCAAGCGCGGCGCCTCCGCTTCGAGCTCGGAGAGCGCGTCGTGAATCGCGAGCAGCTCCTCGGGGGACGACGCCGCGGACGGCGCGGCGACCGCGACGTCGTCGAGCGCGAGCGCCGCGCGACCGCCCCCCCGCTTGCCGGCGCTCCGGCTCCTCGCCTCGTCGATCACGATCTGGCGCATGGCGCGCGAGGCAACGGCGAAGAAGTGGGTGCGGTCGGCGTAGGGGAGCTCCTCGCGGCGGGCGAGACGGAGGAACGCCTCGTGGACGAGCGACGTGGGCGACGGCCCGGCCCCACGCGCGCCGCGCACATGCCGCGCGGCGAGCTGGCGGAGGTCGCCGTAGACCAGCTCGAAGAGCCGTCCCGACGCCGAAGTATCCCCCGCGCGCGCCGCCGCGAGCAGGCGCGTCACCTCGCCGGGCGTGGAGCGCTCTCCCCCATCCGCCTCGAAGCCGCTCATGAGGAGCGGGATTCTACGACGGGCGTCCCGGCTTGCCGCGGGAGGCCGCAGCCGCGGCCTCCGCTTCGCCTAGCAGCTGGCGCGCGATGCTCGACTCGCGCTGGAAGAAGCCCTCGGTGTGGAAGGTCTCCGCGAAGTGGAAGAGCTCGTAGTCGAGGTGGTGGAGCAGCTCGTGGATCAGCGTGCGCAGGAAGCTCTTGAACGCGACCACCTGCCGGCGCGCCGCGGTGCGCATCCAGAGCGTGATCCGCGCCGGCGGCGGCTCCGGCTCGTAGAGGCCGTGCAGCTCGCCATAGCCGCCGGTCGGCCGCGCCGCGAGCAGGCGGACTCTCACCCGCGGCACGGCGAGCGCCGCGCAAACGCCGTCGGCGAGCCGCTGCGCGGCCGCCTGGACCGCGCGCTGCTCCTGCGCGATGAGCGCCCGTTCGAGCTCGGCGGTCAGGGGCCGCAAGGCCTCGGCGCCCGGCAGCTCGAGCGCGGAGATCGCGGCGCTCGCCCGGTAGATCTTCTTCTGGCGCGCGGTCAGCCGCGCGTAGTAAGGGAAGGGCACGCCGCCATCCTAAGCGGTCCGTCGACCCGGGTTCCGGGGGACGAGGCTAGGTCTGCAGCACCCCGGTCTTGAACTCCGGGAGCTCGGGGTTGTTGGCGCAGGCTGCGAACGAGCGGGCGAGGATCTCGCGCGTCCGCCGCGGATCGATGATCGCGTCGACCCAGAGGCGCGCCGCGGCGTAGCGCGGGTTCATGGCGTCGGCGTAGCGCTGCTGGATGTCGGCGAGGCGGGCCCGCTTCTCTTCCTCGCTGACTTCGGCACCGCGGTTCTTCAGCTGGATCGAGAGCAGCGTCTTCGAGGCCTGCTCGCCGCCCATCACCGCGATCGACGCCGAGGGCCAGGCGTAGAGG
>CAZPZW010000121.1:0-8878 GCA_964591165.1 uncultured Thermoanaerobaculia bacterium
TGCAGCCGCTGTGGGACAACCTCAACATCATCAAGCACCAGTACGACGAGAAGGACCGCGAGTTCAAGCGCATCGACGAAATGGTGGACATGGAGAAACTGCACATCACGCCGCTCGCCTACATCAGGGGGCGCAGCTTCTCGAACATCATCTTCATCGTGGACGAAGCGCAGAACCTGACGCCGCACGAAGTGCGCACCATCATCACCCGCGCCGGCGAGGGCACGAAGATCGTCTTCACCGGCGACATCTTCCAGATCGACACGCCCTACCTCGACGCCCAGTCGAACGGACTCTCCTATCTGATCGACCGGATCAAGGGGCACCGGCTCTACGCCCACATCAACCTGGACAAGGGCGAGCGCAGCGAGCTCGCCAACCTCGCCAGCATGCTGCTGTAGAGGGAGCGCGGCCTCAGTGCCCGGTCTTCACGGCGTCGCGCGCCTCCACGCCGCGCTCGACTGCGGCATAGTCGAGGCTGCTTCCCCGCACGCTGTGGGGGATCAGATAGACGCCGGTGGTGACCAACGCCGCCAGCAACACCACGGCGCGGCCCACCGTCGGCCGCCGGCCGAGCGGGCCGGCCACCGCCAGGCAGGCCACCAGCCAGGCCAGCCACATGATGAGCGTCTTGTTGTCGGTGAGATCGTGCCCCCAGGGGAATCCGGTCCAGTAGGCGCCGAAAGCCTGCTTCTGGACGAAGGGCCCGAGCACCATGCCGCCCACGGTCATCGCCAGGAAGGTGATGGCGGCGAGCAGCTTCAGGTTGTAGGGCGCGAGCAGCGCGCCGAGCGCCGCGCGCATGCCGACGAGCAATCCGATCACCATCATGGCGACGTGAGTCACCAGAAGCGGAGTCGCGACCGGGTCCTTGTAGCGCAGCACGATGCTCTCGCCGGGAGCGGCCGGGATCCGCCGCTGGCCGGCCGCAGACTCGACCTCCACGACGTACTCGACTTTTCCGGCCGCGGGCTGGCGCGGCAGCGCGCCCACCAGCAGGCGCTCGCCGCGCGCCGGCTCCGCGGCCAGATCGATCGCCGTCCACGCCTCGCCGGTGTTGTAGCGCCGGTAGAGCAGGCGCGCCCCCGTCACCCCGGCCGGAACCGGCAGCGCGATCCGCGCGTCGGCCGAGGTCTCGGCGCTGCGCAGCAGCCGGTAGGCGACCGTCTCGCCGCCCACCTCGAGCTCGCCGCGATAGGGGTAGGTCGGACCGCTCCGACGCTGATAGGCCGCGGCGGCGAAGGTGAGCAGGAACGCGGCGATCCAGAGGAGCGCCCGCCGCGCGCGGGAAGGACGGTCGGTGGTCGTCATGGCGGCGGATTCTCCCCTATTCGAGCCCCCGGCGCGCCCGCCCCATGGCGCAGGCCAGCGCTCCCCTTCTCTCGGCAAGCTCGGTCTGTTCTCTTACACCATAGTTGACAAATTACACCTATACACCTATCCTCCCGAGAAAGCCCGGGAGGTGTGGGGTATGGCGCTGAACATCAAGAACTCGCAGGTGGAGAGCCTCGCGACCGAAGTCTCGCAGCTGACCGGCGAGTCCAAGACGGAGGCGATTCGCCGCGCGCTCGAAGAGCGCAAGCAGCGTCTGGCGTTCCACGTGGTGCGCGAGAGCCGCGCCGACGAATTGCGCCAGTTCCTGGAACGCGAAGTCTGGTCGGTGATTCGCGCCCGTTCGGCGGGCCGCCGCCTCGGCCAGCACTGAAGCGCGCCCGCCTCGGATCACCGGCGTCCCGGACGTGATCGTCGATGCCTCCGCCGTCACGTCGATCTTCCTTCGCAAGCCCGGCTGCGAACGCCTGATCGACGCGATCGCCACCGCCCGCTTCGCCGGGGTCGGCGCCCCGACCCTGGCGGAGGCGAGCCTCGAGCTCGCCAAGCCGTTGGGACGCGACGTCCACGCCCTGGTGTCCCGCTTCGTCCAGGAATTCGAGCTCCAGGTGGTGCCGTTCAGCGACGCCCACTACCGCGCCGCGCTCGAGGCCCATCAGCGTTTCGGCGTCGGCCGGCACCGCGCCGCCCTCGACTTCGGCGACTGCCTGGCCTACGCCACCGCGCACCTCGCCCACCAGCCGCTGCTCGCCGACGACGATCGCTTCACCCGCACCGACCTCGAAATCGCCTGAGCCGACCGGCGGTTCACCAGTCGACCGGAACGCGGATTCTTCCCGCCGCGCGGCTGGAGATCACCACGTAGCCTTCGCGGCGTCCGAACAGGTAGACGTCGCGCAGGATCTCGACGTCGCGCCGGCAGTACTCCTCGATCAGGTCGAAGCGCCCCTCGCGGACCCAGGCGAGGCTCTGCAGGCCGTCGGCCGATTTGTCGACCCCCAGCGTCTCCCGCGCCACGTGCCCCAGGCCGACCCGGTGGCCGAGCCGCTCGCTGAGCGATTCGAGCAGGTCGAGCGTCGGCAGCGTGCGTGCGTAGTCCTCCCCGGTGTAACCCGAGAGCACCGCGTAGTCGAAGCGACGGCTGTTGAATCCGACCACCAGGTCGGCTCGCTTGAGCGCCGCGGCCAGCTCCCCTGCCCGCGCTTCGCGAAAGGTCTCGAAGCGCCCCTCTTCGAGGTGACAGACCACGGCGAGCGCGATCCCCATCCGGTGCGCCCGATGCCACCCGCCGACATCCTCGGCCGAGCGCAGGGTCTCGATGTCGAAGAGCACCGTGGAGCGAGGTCCCGCGCCGCTCACCGGTGGCGGGCGGACAGGGCGCGCCGCGTGGACGGCCGGTGCTCGGGCCGTGGAGGCCTCCGCCTCGGGCGGCGGCCGGCGCTCGACCGCCGCTGGTCGGTCGACCGTCGCGCGAGCTTCGGGCGCCGCGCCGCGGGGATCGAGCAGGCGACCCAGCAGCTCGACCGCGCCAGCCTTGTCGAGCGGACGGTTGCCGTTGCCGCACTTCGGCGACTGGATGCAGCTCGGGCAGCCGCGCTCGCAAGCGCAGGCGGCCACCAGATCGCGCACCCGGGCGAGCAGGGCGGCGAGCTCGGCGAAGCCCTTCTTCGCGATTCCGATGCCCCCTGGATGCCCCTCGTAGACGAAGACGCCGCCGCCGCCGAGCTGCGGGTGGTGGGCCAGCGAGATGCCGCCCAGATCGTTGCGATCGCAGAGCGCCAGGAGGGGAAAGAGGCCGATCGCCGCGTGCTCGGCGGCGTGCAGCGCGCCCAGAATGTGCCGCCCCTGGCCCGCGAGCTCCTCCGCATGACCCGGCGGGGCGTGCCACCAGAGCCCGATGCACTCCATCTCCACCGGTGGCAGCTCGAGCGCCTGCTGATCGATCACCTCCTGCCCGAGCGCACGCTTGCGCTCGAACCCGGTCACCTGCTCCTCGATGCGCAGCCGGCCCAGGCCGGCCCGCAGGCCGCCCTGCGCCGTCTCGGCGAGAACCTCGAGGATCTCGGTCCGCTTCTCGGCGAGCGGCGAGGTGAAGTAATCGACGTCGGCCGGAACGACCAGGACCCGCCGTCGCGCGAGGTCGAGCTCGGCTACTTCGTACTGCCGGCCGGAATGGAGATAGATCGCCCCCGGGTGACACTCTCCGAAGACTCGCGCCCCGTCGATGGTCCCCACCAGGGCACCGCTCGCCCGCTCGACGATGGCGTGGGTTCCGCCGGTGCCGCGCAGGTTGATGTCGCGCTGCGGCCGGCGGCGCCTGGCCACCAGCCCCGCTCCCTCGGCGCTCTCGGCGAGGACGCCGCGGCGCAGCAGGTCGCCGACCACCGCGGCGTGGCGCGCCAAGTACTCGGCGTCGCGCTCGCGGGTGAGCGGCAGCTCGGCCGCCGCGCACTCCAGGTGCGCGGCCGCCACGGGCTCGTTCTCCGGATCGACGACCAGCGGCTCGCAGGGCCGGGCGAGCAGCTCGTCGGGGTGGTCGAGGAGGTACTGATCGAGAGCGTCCGGCTGCGCCACCAGCGCGGTCAACGACTCCCGGCCGCGGCGGCCGACCCGCCCCGAGCGCTGCCAAGTGGCCATCATGCTGCCCGGGAAACCCACCAGCACGCAGGCGTCGAGGCCGCCGATGTCGATTCCGAGCTCGAGGGCGGAGGTCGAGATGACGCCGTCGAGCGTGCCGTCGAGCAGCTGGCGTTCGATCTCCCGCCGTTCCTCCGGCAGGAAACCGGCGCGATAGCAGGCCACCCGCCGCGCCAGGCGGCGGTCGCGGCGCTCCAACCAGCCATAGAGCAGCTCGGTGATCCGCCTCGCCTTGGTGAAGACGATGGTCTTCTGCCCCCCCTCCAGCAGTCCGGCGAGCAGATCGAGCGCCAGGGTGTAGGTGCTGCCCTCCGGACGGAGCAACCAGACGTGCCGCCCCTCGCGCGGCGCTCCCGAGGTCGCGACGGTGGAGAACGGCACGCCGGCCAGCAGCTCCGCGAACTCGCGCGCGTTGGCGGCCGTCGCCGAGGAAGCGACGATCGCCGGCCGCGCGCCCGACGCGCGCGCCAGGCGCAGCAACCGGGCGAGCACGTGATGGAAGTGGGCGCCGAACAACCCGCGATAGACGTGCAGCTCGTCGAGCACGATCCAGGCGAGCTCGGAGAAGAAGGTCGTCCAGTTCGCCGGGTGGCCGAGGATCCCGAGGTGCAGCATGTCGGGATTGGTGATCAGAACGCGCGGCGGCCGGCGCCGGATGGCGGCGCGGCGCGAGCTCGAGGTGTCGCCGTCGTAGATCTCGCAGCCGAAGGCGCTCTCGTCGAGCCCCGCCGCGGCGGCCAGGGCGCGGAGCTTGCCGCGCTGGTCCTGGCCGAGCGCCTTGAGCGGGAAGAGAAAGAGCGCCCGGCCCGGCCCCCCCGCCAGCGCCTCCTCGAGCACCGGGACCTGGAAGACGAGCGACTTTCCCGAGGCGGTCGCGGTGGTGACCAGCAGGTTGCGCCGCGCCCGGGCGAGCTCGATCCCCTCCGCCTGATGACGCCACAGCCGCTCGACGCCGCTCGCGGCGAGCGCCGCTGCCAGGCGCGGCGCGAGCGGCGGCTGGGGGTCCGCGTAGACGGCGCTTTCGGCCGGCAGGTGACGCTCGGCGACCAGCGCCGGCCCGAGCCGGCGCCGGAGCTCGGTGAGCGTCCGGTCGAGCCCGGCCGCGGACGCTTCGGTCACGGGCGCTGGTCGGGCTGGCGTTCCGCCAGCCGCCGCTCGCCGAGCATCCGGCGCCGCCGGGGATGCAGCCGGACGCCGGCGACCTCGCGCGCGTAGTGCTCGATGCGCGTCATCGCCTCCTCGGCGGAATCGGTGAGCTGCAGGCGGGCGACGTCCTCCGGCGTGATCGTCCCCTCCGGAATCATCTTCTGCTCGAGCAGGTCGAAGAGGTCCTTCCAGTAGTCCTTGCCCATCAGGATCAGCGGAAAGTCGGGGATCTTCCCGGTCTGGATCAGGGTGGCCGTCTCGAAAACCTCGTCCAGCGTCCCGAAGCCTCCGGGGAGCACCACGAAGCCGCAGGAGTACTTGACCAGCATCACCTTGCGCACGAAGAAGTAACGGAACTCGAGGAAGAAGTCGAGGTAGGGGTTGGGCTGCTGCTCGCGCGGCAGCTCGATGTTGCAGCCGACCGAGCGTCCGCCCGCTTCGCGCGCCCCGCGGTTGGCGGCCTCCATGACGCCGGGCCCGCCGCCGGTCATCATGGTGAATCCGGCCTCGGCCGCGAGCCGCCCGACGTCGCGCGCCAGGGAGTAGTAGCGATGCGTCTCGGGGAATCGCGCCGAGCCGAAGACGGTGACGCAGGGGGGCGCGAAGTGGAGCACGCGGAAGCCGCGCAGGAACTCGCCGAGGATCCGCCAGAGCCGCCGCAGCTCGACCAGCCGCCAGCCCGGGCCGGCGAGCAGCCCGCGGTCGGCCAGATTCCCGTCGCGCTTGCCCCAGCGGGCGTGCTCGCTCACCGGATCAGTCTAGCTCGCGCCTCCGCTCAGGAGACCAGGCCCGCCGTCTCCCAGGTCCGCTCGAAGGGCCGGAAGACCTGCACCAGCCCGCGCTTGCGGCTGACGTCGCCCTCGAAGCTGGGGGCCCCTTTCAGCCAGACGACCTGCGGGCGGTCGGCGGGCTCGAAGTAGGGGTCGGCGCTGGCGTCGAGCAGCACGCAGAGAGTGTCCCCCTCGATGAAGGCCTTGAGCGCGCCGGGGAACAGCGCCGAGGCGACGAAGGTCGGCGCCGCGATGCGCGAGGCGCCCATCGCCGCGTCGATCGGGAAGACCGGACTCTCCTCCACCTTGCGCGCGAACTCGGCGTCGAACAGGCGCACCACCACGCGCGCCCGCGCGTTCATCTCGCGCACCGTCAGGCCGATCGAGAGGTTGGCGGCGTCGTCCTCGGTGACCGCCACGACGGCGCGGGCGCTCGCGATGCGCGCCTGCTCGAGCACCGAGGCCATCCGCGGATCGCCGATCACCACCGGGAGTTGGCGCTGCACGCCGCCGACGAAGGCGCTTTCGCCGTCCTTCTCGATCGCCACCACTTCGATGCCCGACTCGCGCAGCTCCTCGAGGATGCGGTAACCCAGGGTGTTGAGCCCCGCCACCACCACGTGACCGTCGTCCGGCACCGGCTTGCGGCCCAGCATCTGCCGGACGCGCGAGCTCACCACCCAATCGGTGATCAGCGAATAGACCGTGGCGACGGTCGCCGACCCGAGGAGCATCATCGTCGAGGCGTAGAGCTTGAGCCAGGTCGCCTGGTCCTTGACCGTGATGTCGCCGTAGCCGGTGGTGGTGAGCGTCGTTATCGTGAAGTAAATCGCGTCGACCAGGCTCAATCCCATGCCGAGATGGAAGACCACGACGCTGGCCGCGGACAGGGCGACGAGCGTCGAGAACACCGCCTTGAGCCCTCCCGAAGCATCCCGCCAGGCCGCGGCGAAGTTGGCCCCCACCCGCTTGAGCCCCGCCCAGGGCCCACGCGCCGGCTGGCGCGACGCGGCCGGCGCGACCCCGGTCAACTCGTCGAAGTGGTCGCGCTGGGCGAGCACCACCAGGGTCTCCTCCGCGCGCACCTCGGAGTCGGTGTCGCGGCGCAACGACCCGCTGACCCCGCGCGCCAGCAGCCGCAGCTTGCCGTCGCCGAGCTTCTCGGGCCGCTGCCCGGCGAGCGCCGGATAGTCGGCGACGGCCAGGCGCCCGACGATCAGCTTGTTCTCTTCGAACGAGAAACTGCCCACGACCTCGCGACTGATGGCCGCCGCGGCGAAATTCGGCGCTGCCAGCACCGACATGCTGAGCGCGCGCCGGATCGAGAAGGCGGCTTCGAGCTGGCGCGCCAAGCTCTGGTCGAAGAGACGGGCGACGATCGGGAGATCCGCCCGGAGCTTGCGCGCGTCGAGCGCGATCTCGACGTTCGCCAAGTCGTCGGAAGCGACCACCAGCACGGCGCGCGCCGAGTCGATGCCGGCCCGGCGCAGCAGCGCCGGGTCGCGGGCGTCGCCGATCAGCACCTCGACGCCGTTGTCCCGCGCGGCGGCGAGCCGTTCCTCGTGGCCTCCCTGGGTGATTACCACCACGCGCTCGCCGAGCCGGTGCAGCAACACCATGATGCGGTAGCCGATGCTCCCCAGTCCACAGACGATGAAATGTGAATTCATCAGCCGGTCGTGCCTCCTCGCGGTCGGAGTGCGCAGTCTAGCGGATCGCCGGCGCGGCGCCCGCTGATAGATTGGCGTCCATGATGCGGACCCTGGGCTTCCTCTTCGCTTTCGCCGCGCTGCTCCTCGCGGCCGCCTGCCGCCAGGCGACGCCGCCCGCCGCCGCGGTCTACCAGGTGCGCGGCGAGATCCGCCAGCTCCCGGTCGCGCCGGCACGCGACCTGATGATCCGTCACGAAGCGATCCCGGACTTCAAGGACGAGGCCGGAAGAGTGGTCGGGATGGAGGCGATGACCATGCCTTTCACCCTGGCCGCCGGGATCGAGCTCGGCGGGCTCGCGGCTGGCGACCGGGTGGAGTTCACCCTGGAGGTGCGCTGGGACGACCCGGCGAATCTCGCCCGGATCACGCGGCTCGCGAAGCTGCCTCCCGGCAGCCGCCTCGCCTGGGATTCCTGAGCGACCTCTCACCCGGCGGCGGCGACGCCGAGCTTCGCGGCGGCGCGCCAGAGCGCGGCGATCGACTTGCCGTCGTCGATCCCGCCGTCGAGCGCCAGGCGTAGGGCCGTCGCGAGCGGCAGGCGCTCCACGGTCAGCGCCTCGTCTTCCTGCAGGTCCTGCTGCGTCGGCGCGAGCTCGCTGCCGAGGTAGAGCCAGATCCGTTCGTCGGTGAAACCGGGCGTCGTCCAGATCCAGCCGAGTGGCTCGATGCGGCGCGGTCGATAGCCGGTCTCCTCGGCGCACTCGCGCACCGCGCAGGCCTCCGGGGTCTCGCCCGGATCGAGCTTGCCGGCCGGGACCTCGAGCAACCACTCGCCGCCGGTGGCGTGCCGGTACTGGCGGACCAGGAGGATCTCACCCCCCGGCAGGAGGGGCAGGATGGCGGCGGCACCGGGGTGGCGAACCAGCTCGAGCCGCGCCCGGCGCCCCCCCGGCAGCTCGATCTCCTCGAGCCGCAGCTTGACCACTCTGCCGTCGTAGATCTCGCTCCGGGAGAGAAGGCGCGCTCGGGTGTCCTGGCTCATGACGAGCGCGGATTGTGGCACACCAAAAGAAAACGCCCCGGCCGGAGCCGGGGCGAGGAGAACTCGATGGAGAGATCGCGTGGTTACAGGCGGACGACGTTGCGCGCCTGCAGGCCCTTCTGGCCCTCAACGACCTCGAAGGAGACGCGATCCCCTTCGTTGAGCGACCGGTACCCCTCGGCGAGGATCGCGGTGTGGTGGACGAACACGTCCGGACCGCTCTCGCGCGAGATGAAACCGAAGCCCTTCTCGTTGTTGAACCACTTGACGGTGCCCTGCTCGGTCATGCCCTGCTCCTT
>CAZPZW010000122.1:0-4758 GCA_964591165.1 uncultured Thermoanaerobaculia bacterium
GCAGATGCCAGTTGATCCCGGAGCGCCCGGCGTGGCCGGAGCTACGCCCCCGCCCGGGGAGGTCACGCGCCTGCTGGGCGCTTGGGGAGGAGGCGATCGCGCCGCTGCCGACCGGCTCTTCGCACTGCTCTACGAGGAGCTGCGCCGGATCGCGCACCGCGCGCTGGCCGATCAGCGCCACGAAGCGACCCTGCAGACCACCGCGCTCGTCCACGAGCTCTACCTGCGCCTGGTCGGTGGTTTTCAGCCGGCGAGCGACGACCGGCGCCGCTTCTTCGGCGCCGCCGCCAAGGTGATGCGGCGGATCCTGGTCGACCGCGCTCGCGAGCGGCTGGCCGCCAAGCGCGGCGCCGGCGAGCGGCCGGGCACGCTCGACGAGGAGCGACTGGCTCGCGATGGAACGAGCCTCGAGGCGCAGGCCGCCGAAGCGCTCGCGGTCGACGAGGCGCTTGCCGCGCTCGAGCGCCACGACCCGCGCCTCGCCGAGCTGGTCGAGCTGCGCTTCTTCGCCGGCTGCTCGGTCGAAGAGTCGGCCGATCTGCTCGGCCTCTCCGAACGGACGGTCAAGCGCGATTGGCAGAAGGCGCGCGCCCTGCTCGCCGACTGGTTCGGCGCCGGCGGATGAGGTGGCGATGAGCGGGCGCGACGTGGGCCCTGCGCCGTCGCGCGCGGCGAGCTGGCCGCGCCTCGACCGGTTGCTCGACCGGCTGCTCGACCTGCCCGAGGAGGAGGCAGAGCGCGAGCTCGCAGCGCTCTCGCTGGAGGACCGGCCACTCCGGTCGCGCCTCGAAGCCGCGCTCGCCGCGGCACGCGGGGAGTCGGGACCCCTGGCCCGCTCGGCGGCGGAGAGCTGGGCGCCGCTCCTGGCCGGCGAGCCGCCGGATCGTCCGACGATGGCTGCCGGCACCCGTCTCGGACCCTGGGAGATCGAAGGGGAGCTCGGGCGCGGCGGCATGGGAACCGTCTACGCCGTCCGCCGGGCCGACGGCGCCTACGACCAGCCCGCAGCACTGAAACTCCTCCGGGCGAGCGCCGACGAGCCGTCGGCGCGGCTTCGGTTCCTCCAGGAGCGCCAGATCCTCGCCCGCCTCGAGCACCCCGCGATCGCCCGCCTCCTGGACGGCGGCGTCGCCGCCGACGGGCGCCCCTGGCTCGCCCTCGAGCGGGTGGACGGGGTCCCGATCACCGATTTCGCCGACTCGCGCCGCCTCCCCATCGAGGATCGGCTGCGCCTCTTCCTGGCGGTGCTCGGCGCGGTCGACTTCGCGCACCGCAACCTGGTGGTGCATCGCGACCTCAAGCCCTCGAACATCCTGGTGACCCCGGCCGGCGAAGTGAAGCTGCTCGACTTCGGGATCGCCAAGTTGCTCGACTCCGCCGCGGACGAGCCGACGTCGACCCGCACCCTGTACGGCGCGCCGCTCACCCCGCAGTACGCGGCGCCCGAGCAGGTGACCGGCGGCGCGGTGACCACGGCGACCGACGTCTACGCTCTCGGCCTGGTGCTCTACGAGCTCCTCTCCGGGGCTCGCCCCTACCATGTCGACAGCGGGTCGGCGCTGGCGCTCGAGCGCAGCATCGTGGCGACCGATCCCAAGCCTCCTTCGAGCACGGTGCGCCACGCCGACGAGGTCGCCCTCGGGCGCTCGACCACTCCCCGGCAGCTCGTCCGGCGACTCACCGGCGACCTGGATGCGATCGTCGGCAAGGCGATCGCCAAGCAGCCCGCCGAGCGTTACTCCACCGCCGACGCGCTGCGCCGCGATCTCGAGCATCACCTCGCCGGCCGTCCGATCGTGGCGCGCCCGGAGTCGTTCTCCGGCCGGGCGCGCCGTTTCGCCCGCCGACACCGCGTGGGGGTCGCCGCGAGCGCGGCGCTCGCGGCCGCGCTCCTCGGCGGTCTCGTCGCTCTGGGCTACGCCCTCCTCCAGTCCGAAGCTCGCTTGGCCGAGGCCCAGCGCGCCGAGGCGATCCAGGGTTTCCTGCTCGAGCTCTTCTCGGAGATCGACCCCGAGCGCGCGCTCGGCCGCGAGGTTCCCCTGCGCGAGGTGGTGGATCGTGGCGCCGTGCGCCTCGCGAGCGAGCTCCGCGACCAGCCGCGCGCCCGGGCCGAGCTGCTGCTCACCCTCGGCACGATCTATCGCCGCCTCGCGCTCTACCCGGAGGCCGAGCGGTTGCTCGAGGAGGGGCTGGCGGTGACGCGCAGGGCGCACGGCGAGCAGAGCGCGGAGACGGCGCGCGCGTTGAGCGCTCTCGGCGACCTCCACTACTGGCGCGACGACTACGCGCGGGCGCTCGAGCTGCACCGGCAAGCACTCGCGATCTTCGAGGCTGGCGGTGGGCCCCGGCGCGACGAGGCGGCCTCCGCCCGCTTCAACGTCGGGTCGACACTGCGCCAGCTCGGCCGATTCGAGGAGGCGCTGGCGGAGGAGCAGCTGGCGCTCGATCTCGCGCGAGAGCTCCACGGCGCGGCAAGCCTCGAGGTCGCCGACGTCGCCGCCGGGCTCGCGCTCACCCTGCACAACCTCAACCGCGACGAGGAGGCCATTCCCCATGCCGAGGGGGCGCTCGCCATCCGCCGCCGGCTCCTGCCGGCCGATCACCCACGGATCGCCGACGCGCTCGAGGCTCTCGGGCTCGCGCGGATGGGTGTCGCCGAGACCGACCGCGCGGTGGCGGCGCTCGAGGAGAGCCTGGCGATCCGCCGGCGGGTCTACGGCGCGGAACATCCGGAGGTGCTGGAGGCGATGAACAGCTTGGCGAGCGCTCTCGAGGCCGGCGGCCGATTCGACGAGGCGCTCGTCATCCGCTCCGCCGCGCTGCCACTCGCCCGCAAGATCCTGCCGCCGGGGAGTGACTCCCTGGGGGTTCACGCCAACAACTATGCCTTCCTCAATTTCCGTCTGCGGCGCTTCCACGAGGCGGCCGACGGGTTTGCCGAGGCGGCGGCGATCTGGCGAGTCACCGCCGGGGAGAAGAGCACCCGCGTCGCCACCGTGCGCAACAACCTCGGATTCGCGCTGCTCGAGCTCGGCCAGCCCCACGCGGCGATGCGCGAGGTCGCGGCGGCCGTGGCGATCCGCGAGGAGCTCCTCGGCAGCGAGAGCGCCGAGGTGGCGCAGTCGCTGCGCATCCTCGGGCTCGCCAAGCTCGCCCTCGGCGACCGAGCCGGGGCAGGGGCCGACCTCGCGCGGTCGGTCGAGCTGTCGCGCCGTGTCTACCCGGAGCGCCATCCGCGCCTCGCCGAGGCGCTCGCTTCGCGCGCCAAGCTCGCCGCCGCCGAGGGGCGTGCCGCCGACGCCCGGCGGGATCTCGAGGAGGCGCTCGCCATCCGCGAGGAGAAGCTCGGGGCCGACAACCCGCTCACCTCGACGCTGCGCGATGAGCTCGCCGAGCTCGGCGCTCCGGCTTCCCGCTGAGTCCGCCCGTCCGGCGGCGACCTTCCGGTCCGCCAACGCACGGCGCTCGGCTGCGGCTCTTCGCCCGCCGTGATGCAACGCCCACGGAACCCGCGGCTTCTGGGGGCCGCTTGGGCACTGCTCCACAGCGGCTTCGGAGGCGAGGGTGTAGCATTTGAGCCCAGTCAACGATGCTGTGGCCTGGCTTCGGTTTCGGGACTCGGAGCTCCAGGCAGGAGGAAGACTCATGAAGCGAGCGCCTTTGGCCGTTGTACTCGGCGTCGTTCTGTCGTTCGTCCCAGCCGCCATCCGGGCGCAACTCGGCCCCGCCCCCTCCTGGGTGCTCACCCAGGGCGCGCCGAACACCTGCGTCGACGACGACGTCTTCATGCCCGGGGTCTACATCAATGTCCCCGCGCCGATGTTCGCCTCCGAGAATGGCGTCCTCGAGGCCCCTGGATTTCCCAACCTCGGTTATACGCAGGACACGAACTTCCAGGGAGTGGGGCAGTTTGGGTTCAACGTCTTCACGGATCCCTTCGCGCTGCCGCCCAACACGCCGCTCACCCTCACGGTGACGACCTACTTCGAGCCCAACTTCCAGGGCGGGATCGCCTACGTGAGCTACGTCACCTGGGACTGCACGACCGGCGAGACCCTCGCCATCGGCGGCAGCGGGCCGCCGAGCCTGCTCGAGATTCCGACCCTCTCGACGGTCGGACTGACGGCGCTCATCGCAGGGCTCAGTCTCGCCGCTTTCACGATCCTGCGCCGGCGCCGCCAGAGCGAGTCCTAGCGCCGCCCGGTCGAGAGCGGCGAGGCGCGCGATCACCTGCGCGACCTCGGTGCGCTCGGAACGTCCCGACGTGCCACCGACCGGCCCACGGCTCAGGGCGCCGTGGCGGACCAGGCGAAGGTGTCCTGACTCTCGAAGTCGTCGCTGAAGATCCAGCCGGGAATCGACTCGACCGCGCCGGTGTCGCTCGTCGCCTGCCCGTCGCCGTCGCCGTCGAAGGGGCGCGGCGCCCAGCGTTGGTCGCGCGAGATCGCCACCGTTCCGAGGCCATGGTCGATCGCCGGGCTCCCCGGCAGCGGCGCGTGCGTCCAGGTCCGGCCGCCGTTGTCCTCGAGCCCGCCGAGCATCGCGTCGGCGACCAGCACCTGATCGGTCGGGGCGATGAAGAGGCAGGTGTCCCCGGGGGACTCGAGATTGCCGCCAAAGGACTGCGTGCTCACCCCCGAACCCCGATGGCAATCGCCCAAGATCAGAGTGTTGCCCGAGGTGAACGGCGTCCCGAGGAGCTCCACGTCGAACTGGCCGGCCGGCGAGAGGTTGTCGGCGATCGTGGAGAACGCCAGG
>CAZPZW010000122.1:4858-8867 GCA_964591165.1 uncultured Thermoanaerobaculia bacterium
TCCGTATCGATGCCGGCGCCGTCGTAGAGCGTCGTATTGCCGCGGATGCTGCAGCGCACGACCGTGAGCGTCCCCCAGTTGCGGATCCCGCCGATGCCGCCGGTGATCTCGAGGTTCCAGAGCTCGACCGAGGGATTCGTGTCGAGGGGATCGACCTGGATCACCTGCTCGAGCTGATTGCCGTCGATCACCGTGAGCTGCGCTCCGAGGCCCAGGATCTGGACGTCGTCGGTCAGATCGAGATCGCCGCTCGCCGCGGCATCCTCGCCTGGCCCCGCGATCGTCAGCGTGAAGGTCCCCGCACCGAGCAGCACGCGATCGCCCCCGGGGTGGGCGTTGGCGGCGATGACCGCTTCGCGCAGCGAGCAGTCGGCGTCGCAGGCGCCGTCGTTGGTGTCCGCCGTCTTGGTCACGTAGTAGTTGAGCGACCAGCCCGCGCTCGACAGGAGCAGGCTGAGCGCGCACGCGACGCACGGTCGACCGAGACCCGGCGCCGCGGATCCCGGAGTGCATTTCACTCGCATGGCGGGAGTCCTCCCCGGCGAACGTTGGCGCCCCTTCGTGCGCGCGCAACCCCCGACGGGGTGGGACCCCCCACCCTTCCACGCGGCGATCCGAGTTGCGGTCGAACGCTCTTGCTCAGTCGCCCATCGACTGGAGCCGCACCGGCTGGCGGCGGGAGCCCCAGCGGCCTGGGCGGGCCTGGAAGCGGCCGGGGATCCTCGTCCCGCAGGCGCGGCAGGCGCCCGCGGGATCGAGGTTCCAGGCGGTGATCTCGTACCAGTCCCGCCCGATGACTGTGGCCCCGCAGCTCGGGCAGAGGGTCGAGCCCCCCGCCTCGTCGTGCACGTTGCCGGTGTAGACGAAGTGGAGACCGTTGCCGCGCGCGATGGCGCGGGCGCGGGTGAGGGTCGCGGGCGGGGTCGCGGGAACGTCGCGCATCTTCCAGTCGGGGTGGAAGGCGGTGAAGTGATGCGGCACGTCGGGGCCGAGCTCCGCGGCGACCCAGCGGGTCATCCGGTCGAGCTCGAGATCGGAGTCGTTCAGGCCCGGGATGAGGAGCGTGGTGATCTCGAACCAGACCTTCGTCTCGTGCCTGAGATAGACCAGCGTCTCCTTCACCGGCGCGAGGTCGCCGCCGCAGACCTTGCGGTAGAACTCCTCGCTGAAGCCCTTGAGATCGACGTTCGCCGCGTCCATGTGCGCGTAGAACTCGCGCCGCGGCTCCGGCGTCATGTAGCCGGCGGTGACCGCGACCGCATGGATCCCCTCGGCCCGGCAGGCGTCGGCGACGTCGACCGCGTACTCGAGGAAGATCACCGGGTCGTTGTAGGTGAAGGCGACCGAGGGGCAGCCGAGCGACTTGGCGGCGCGGGCGATCCCCTGGGGACTCGCCGAGTCGTTCAGCCGGTCCCACTCGCGCGACTTCGAGATGTCCCAGTTCTGGCAGAACTGGCAGGCGAGGTTGCAGCCCGCGGTGCCGAAGGAGAGCACCGGCGTGCCGGGCAGGAAGTGGTTGAGCGGCTTCTTCTCGATCGGATCGACGCAGAAGCCGGAGGATCGCCCGTACGTCGTGAGGACGATCTCCCCCTCCGGATCGGCGGCACGGACGAAGCAGAGGCCGCGTTGCCCCGGCCGGAGCCGGCAGAAGCGCGGGCAGAGATCGCACTGGCTCCGCCCGTCCTCCAGCCGGTGCCAGTAGCGGGTGGAAACCGCCCCGTCGAAGCTCTCGACCCGTTCGACCATGCCCTCCCTCGCCGTCCCGCCGCGGCCACGACGGTCTCCCTTCGTGAGAACGCCCGGCACCCCTCGAAAAACTCCCGCGATGGGTGCATCATGGAGTCGAGGGTGTTCCCGTGACCCGCATTCGCCGTCCCGCCGTCGCCGGACTCTTCTACCCTGACGATCCCCGCGAGCTCGCCACCCAGGTCGAGCGCCACCTCGCCGCCGCGCGGCGGGCGCCACACCCCCAGGCGGCGCGCGTGCCGCTCGCTCTGGTCGCGCCGCACGCCGGCTATCTCTACTCCGGCCCGGTCGCTGGCTCCGCCTTCGCCACGCTCGACGACGCGACCTGGGTGCGCCGCGTGCTGCTCCTCGGCCCGTCGCACTACGTGCCGTTCGCCGGCCTGGCGCTCCCCGATGCCGACGCCTTCGCGACGCCGCTCGGCGAGGTGCCGCTCGATCCGCTCGGGGTCGGCGCGCTCTCGGGGCTCGCGCAGGTCGAGCGCTTCGACGCCGCGCACCGCCGCGAGCACTCGCTCGAAGTCGAGCTCCCCTTCCTGCAGGCGACGATCGCGCAGCTCGCCATCGTGCCGCTGGTGGTCGGCGAGGCGAGCGCGGCCGAGGTCGCACAGGTCATCGCGCGCCTCGTTGCCCTCGAGGGGACCTTGATCGTCGTCTCGACCGACCTGTCGCACTACCGGGACTACCCGACCGCGCGCCGGCTCGACGCCGCGACCTCGGCGGCGATCGAGGCGCTCGCCTGGGAGCGCCTCGGCGAGCACGACGCCTGCGGGGTGCGGCCGCTGCGCGGACTGCTCGCCTGGGCGCGCGAAAGGCAGCTCACCGTCACCTGTCTCGACCTCCGCAACTCGGGCGACACCGCCGGGCCGCACGACCGGGTGGTGGGCTACGGCGCCTATGTCGTTCACTGAGTCCCCGCTGCCCTTCGCCGAGCCGGAACGCCGGGCGCTGCTCGAGCTGGCGCACGAGGCGATCCGCTCCCGGCTCGCCGGCGAGCTTCCGGTCCCGCCCCACGGTCTGCCGCCGGCGATCGCGCCCGCCTCCCTGCCGGCGACGCTGCTGGCACCCGGGGCGGCGTTCGTCACCCTGCACCGCGCGGGCGAGCTGCGCGGCTGCATCGGCAGTCTCGAAGCGCGCCGGCCGCTCGTCGCCGACGTCGCCGCCAACGCGCGCGCCGCCGCCTTCGAGGATCCACGCTTCCCGCCGCTCGCCGCCTGGGAGCTCGCCGGCCTCGCGATCCACCTCGCGATCGTCGGCCCGTCGGTGCCGCTCCCGGCCGAGAGCGAAGCCGAGCTCCTGGCGACGCTCCGGCCCGGTCACGACGGGCTGGTGCTCGCCGAGGGACCGCATCGCGCGACCTTCCTGCCCGCGGTCTGGGAGAGCCTGCCCGACCCGCGCGACTTCCTCGCCCACTTGAAGCACAAGGCCGGCCTGCCGCGCGACTACTGGTCGCCCACCCTCCGCTTCCGGCGCTACAGCGTCGAAGCGATCGGCTGAGCTTGGCTTAAGATCGCGCCCACCTTCCTCTTGGAGGTCGTCATGCGCTTGCGCGTCACGTCCACCGCCGTCGCCTGCTTCGCCTGCGCCACCACGCTCGTCCTACCGCTCGCCGCTCAGAAAGGTCATGCGGCAACGGACGCCGCGCAGCAGCCCGCGCCGATCCCCTCGAACCCGGCGTTCGACCGCCTCAAGGAACTGGTGGGCGAGTGGGTGGTGGTCGAGGGGAGCTTCGGCAAGCCGGGGGAGGTGGCGGTGCGCTACGCCTTGACCGGCGCGGGCAGCGCCCTCGTCGAGACCCTCTTCCCGGGGGCCGAGCACGAGATGGTCACCGTCTACCATCGCGACGGCGACGGCGTGGTGCTCACCCACTACTGCGCCGCCGGCAACCAGCCACGCATGCGCCTCAAGAGCTCCGAAGGCGGGGTCTTCGTCTTCGACTACGACGGCGGCACCAACATCGTGGTCGAGCGCGACAGCCACATGCACGCGGCGAAGCTCGATTTGTCGCACCCCGACGAGATCCGGAGCGAGTGGTACGGCTGGCAGGACGGCAAGCTCGCCCCCGAGCACGTCGCCCGCTTCCACCTCGCGCGCAAGAAGAGCTGAGACCGCCTCGATCAGGGAGGTGGCGTCGCCGCCGGCGGCGCCGGCTGGGGGTTGAGCGCCGCGGCGCGCGCTTGGGCGTCGGCCAGGGGCGGCAGACCCATCGCGGCGCGCTCGGCGTCGGTGGTCGCCGGATCGACCGGATGGAGCTGCCAGCGGCCGT
>CAZPZW010000123.1:0-1951 GCA_964591165.1 uncultured Thermoanaerobaculia bacterium
GAGTAGGAGTTGAGCAGGGCGATCGCCACCGGCATGTCGGCGCCGCCGATCGAGATCGTCAGCAGCACGCCGAGCACCGCGGCGACGCTGGTCAGCAGCCAGTAGAGCGGGATGTTCGCCGGATCGACCACCAGCCAGGCGCAGAGCCCGACGGCCAGCAAGCCGACCAGCCACTTGAGCTCGTTCATGCCGGGGAAACGGTCCCGCTTGAGGATCAGCAGCCCGCCGGTGAGGGCGAACGAGAGGAAGGTGCACCAGACGAGCAGCCGCTCGCCGGTGGCGAGCTCGCCCTCCGCCATCTCGGCGCCGAGCGCATAGGCCAGCCCGCCGAGGACGGTGAGCGCCGCGAAGCCGTACTTGATCGCGCTCTGCCAGGGCTTGAGCTTCCACTTGACCGCCAGGAACTCGGCCAGCTTGCCGAAGGCGACGTAGCTGCCGAAGAAGGTCACCGCGCCGATCAGCGCCGACGCCGAGGTGGCGACCTTCTCCTGCATGCCCATGCCGGGGCCCGTCGTCAGCGCCTGGTAGGCGGCGATCAGCGCCGAGCCGGCGACCAGGATCGAGGCGCCGCCGCCGAAGCCGTTCAGGATGCCGACCATCTCCGGCATCGCGGTCATCTTGACCCTGGCCGCCATCAGCCAGCCGGTGATCGTGCCGACCGCGGCGCCGATCAGGATGTACTTCCAGGTCATGTCGACGCCGATCACGGTCGCCGCGATGGCGAGCGCCATGCCGGCGCAGCCGATCAGGTTGGCACGCACCGCGGTCCGCGGGTGCGACATCCACATCAGGTCCCAGATGAAGAGGACCGAGGCGACGAGGTAGCAGAGATCGCGCAGATCTTGGTGGTTCATCCCGTGCCTCTCACTTCTTCCGGAACATGTGCAGCATCCGGTGCGTGACCAGGAAGCCGCCCACGACGTTGATGGTGGCGAAGCCGACCGCGACGCCGGCGAGGATGTGCACCAGCTCGGGGACGTTCTCCTGACCGGCGAGGATCAGCGAGCCGATGATGGTGATTCCCGAGATCGCGTTCGACCCCGACATCAACGGAGTGTGCAGCGTGGGAGGCACCTTGGTGATGACGTAGAAGCCGACGAAGATCGCCAGCACGAAGACGGTGAGCGCGGTGACGAACGTCATGTTTCCTCCGACCTCGCGCCGCGGCGCGAGATTCCAGTTGGCGTTCCCTAGATCGATGACGGGTGGCGGCGAACCGCCCGAGCCCAGCTACTCGGCTGAAGGCACAGCACGAAATCTAGCATGCTGCCGCGGCGCGTCATCCCCCGTGCGGCGGGCTTCCGACCGCGCGTCCGGGTAGGTCGGAGCGCACTGCGGGCCACCCGCTCAGGCGTGCGCGGCGCGCGCTCCGGGCAAGAAAAAGGAGGAGGCGATCCGGACGGGATCGCGCTCCTCCAGGACGATGCGACGGCTAGCGGCTCAGGCCTTGGGATGGCACTGATCGCACTTGGTCGGCGCCTTGGTGTCCGGCTTCTTGGCCAGCTCTTCCTTGTGGCACTTGACGCAGGTGATGTGGAACGGGTTCTTGGTGGCGCTCATCTCCGAGCACTTCGGCGTCTCCGCCTTCTCCGGCGCGTTGTGGCAGCTGCCGCAGGTCGGCACGACGTCGGTGCTGGTCGCCGTCAGGTTCTCCTGGGTGTGATGGCAGGTCTTGCACGCGATGTCCTTGGCGTGCGCTGCGTGCGGGAAGGCCACCGCCGTCTTCTTGACGACGCAGTCGTCGATGGTGGTCTTCTCGGGGGCCTCCTTGGCGGTCGCCGCGCCGAGCACGGTCGCCACGAGGACTGCGAGACATCCGATCGCCAGCCGCGTGATGAACTTCTGCATCCTGGTCTCCTTTTCTGGTCGTGCGCCGAATCTAGCACCGGATCCCGAGCTCGATCACGGGGCGACGCCCCCCGCCAGCTCTCCTGCAACTCCCGGGCCCGCC
>CAZPZW010000123.1:2051-5225 GCA_964591165.1 uncultured Thermoanaerobaculia bacterium
CGCTCGCCGCGCCGGCCGAATCCCCTCGGGCTCTCGGTGGTCGAGCTCCTGGGGCGCGACGGCGCGCGGCTGCACGTGCGCGGCGTCGACATGCTGGACGGCACGCCGGTGGTCGACCTCAAGCCCTACCTCTCCAGCGTGCCGTTCGAGCAGCTGCGCCGCGGCTGGCTCGCCGAGGCCGAAGCGCGCGCCGACCCGGCGCCGTGAGCCACGCCGTCGAGATCCTCTGCACCGTGCGCGGCTGCGGCGCGCCGCTCGCGCGCGCCGAACGGCGCTGGAGCTGCCCGCGCGGCCACTCCTTCGACGTCGCGCGCTGTGGCTACGTCAACCTGCTGCAGCCGCAGGACCGGCGCTCGACCGCCGCCGGGGACTCGCTGGCCGCGACCGCGGCCCGCCGCCGCCTCGCCGAGGCCGGACACCTGGCGCCGCTCGCCCGCGGGCTCGCCGACCTCCTTGCCCGCCGCACGCCGCCGCCCGCCACGGCCTGGCTCGACGTCGGCGCCGGCGACGGCTGGCTCCTGGGCGAGCTCGTGCGCGACCGCGAGGTCGAAGCGCACGCGCTCGATCTCTCGGCGTCGGCGGTCGACTTCGCGGCGCGCCGCCTGCCACGAGCGACCTGGCTGGTGGCCAACGCCGATCGCGGACTGCCCTACGCCGATCGCTCCTTCGGCCTCGTCCTCTCGATCACTTCGCGCTGGAGCTTCGCGGAGATGGCCCGCGTCCTCGCGCCGGAGGGGACGCTGCTCTTCGCAGTCGCCGGCGCGGACGATCTCGCCGAGCTGCGCGCGCTGCTGCATGGCGAGGTCTCCGAGAAGCCGCGCCTGGAGCGCGCCCTGGCCGAGGCCGGCGAGCACTTCGCCGTGGTCGCGACCGCGACGATCCGCTGGCGGGTCGAACTGGAGGCCACGGGTCTCGCCGATCTCCTCGCCTCGAGCTACCGCGGCGCGCGGCGGAGCGTGGGAGAGCGCTTGGCCGGCGTCGATCGCCTCGCGGTCACCATGAGCCGCGACACCGCTCTCCTCGCGCCGCGCTAGCCCTCGGTCGCGGCGCGGAGGTACGCCTCCTGCTCTTCGAGCAGCCCGCTGGCCCCGGCCCAGCGCAGCCCCACGACGCTCGCGGCGAGCGCCGCGCCGTCTGCGTCGCGGCCGACGAAGCGGGTCGCCGAGAGCGCCGTGCGTGAGAGGTCGGCGCCGTCGAGGCGCGCGCCGGAGAGGTCGGCCCCTTCGAGATCGGCGTCGGAGAGATCGGCGCCGGTGAGGTCGGCTCGGCGCAAATCGGAGAGCGAGAGGTTGGCCCCCTTGAGGTCGCAGCCGGCGAGCGCGCTCTCCCTGAGGTCGCAGTGCTTGAGCTGCAGCCCCGAGAGGTCGCGTCCCGCCGGCCGCCAGCCGCGCAGGTCGAGGCCGAGCAGCACCTTGCGCGGGCCGCGCCAGGGGACGAAGCTCGCCGCGGCGCGAAAGCGCGCCAGCTCCTCCGGATCGAGCGAGCCCGAGGTGAAGCGCTGGTCCCCCGCCCAGGGGTCGCCGGTGTTGTGGTAGCTCGACTCGCGCTCCCAGTAGCCCAGCTGGTCGGAGACGAGAAGCTCGATCCGGCGCAGCCACTTGAGGCTCTTGTAGAAGTACCTCGCCGGCGCTACGGTGCGCAGCGGAAAGCCGTGTTCGGGGGCGAGCGGCAGGTCGTCGACTTCGTGCACCAGCCAAGTGTCGGCGAGCGCAAGGTCGAGCGGCAGGGAAGTGTCGTGCGCCCGCGCGGAGTAGGCAGAGAAGCGAACGAACGCCGCCTCCGGCGCGACGCCGACGCCGGCCAGGAGGTCGGCGAGCGGCAGGCCGCGCAGGCGCAGGCCGAGCCGCGTCCAGCCGGTGACACAGTGGATGTCGGCCACCCGCTCGCGGTGCGGCAGGTCGAGGTAGTCGTCCCAGGTGAGGGTGAGCGGCCGCGCCACGAGCCCCCCCACCTCGAGCCGCCAGGCAGCGAGGTCGAGCACCGGCGGGGAGGACTCCTTCTCCCCCACCACCGGGAACTTCCGGGTCAGCGCCTGCCCCGGCGGCAACCGCCGCTCGTCGCTCATCGTCCGCCACCCTCGCCCGATTTCCGCATCGCGCCGGATTCTAGATAGAATCCTCCTCCGCCGCGCGGTACGCCGACGTAGCTCAGCGGTAGAGCAACTGATTCGTAATCAGTAGGTCGCCGGTTCAATCCCGGCCGTCGGCTCCAACCCCGCCCCGGAGAATCAGCGAGTTCCCCCAACCTCCCCCACCCGGAGCCGGTCGCCGCGCGCCCCCCTAGGCGGCAGGCGTTCCCCCGCGAGCGACCGAAATTACCCGCTCGTTCGTTATTAGGGTATGGCTCGATCTCGCCCACCCTGGCCCCACGCCGGCGCAGGCTTCCCCGACCGATTCCGACGCCTTCCCCACCTTTCTCGGAGCCGCCGGTTGAACGACAAACCGACGGCTCCCCGAGAGATGTCAGCCGCCGTCAACGAGATATGCGACACTCTCATCCACGCAATGTCACACGGAATGGCATCTCCCCATTCGTCGCAGAATCCTAGTTAGACGCCCGTGAACCGCTGTCGCTCAACTACCGTCCTTGCAGTTCTCGCCCTGTCGCTTGCTTGTTCAGCGAGAGATGGCGTCGGAGGTGTTGTGACCGGAGCTCCGCTTCTTGGCAACGGCGAAGCAATTGATCTGTTCAAAGTTAGCGAGGCGGTGTGGGCAAGGGAAGCGAAGCATGGTTACCTTGGCCTGAGCGAGCCTGAGCGTGTCTTCTTGTGCGTTTGGAATCTCGAAGCCGAGGTGAACAACGGCGGGTTTTCGCAGTTCTTCGAGAATTCCGCCGGTGACAACGCCTTGGCGACTCCAGGGGCACTTCGTCAGGTCGGCGCTCCGGAAATGGCTGCTCTACTCGAGCAGGCAATGGAACCCTTCGGTACCCCAGGTCCACCCGCGGATCGAGAGAAGCGTTGGAAGGCCATGGAGAGACTTCCGGAGTCTGTTCAGGAAGCCTGGGGCAACCTAGACGCCTCCTTCTACAACCTCGCCTCACCAGAGACCGGCCTGCGGGCACTGGTCGAGGCCAATCGCAATCAGTTCTTCGCGCCATGAGGGGCCGGGCGTCTAACAACTCGCTCGAGCGGACAAACGGGCTTCGCCCGTTTGCCGCTCAGCTCATGAGCCG
>CAZPZW010000123.1:5325-8858 GCA_964591165.1 uncultured Thermoanaerobaculia bacterium
CTCATGAGCCGCTAGCCGACACTGATGGAGGCCAAGCTAGTGCTACCTGAGATCACTAACGTCGTTGGGCTCGTGCTCGCGTCTCTCGGCGGCATCTGGCTTGTTGTCATAGAGATTCGTACTCGGCGCACAGAGGGTTTCCGCCAATTCAGGGTTAACGCATTGCTCAAGGATGTGGAGCATTGGAAAGATCGAGTCGAGGAATTGCGGACTTTTGTCCTAGAGACGAACAAGAGGCTCGGTCGCGAAGTCCACACACCTGAAGTCATGGCCAAGGAAGCCCTCGATGGCTTGGCTTCCGCCGAGCGAGAGCTAGCGGTCGAAGAAGCGCCGCTTGAAGTCTCGGCTCGAGTAATGGGACCCATGCCCCAACAGATTGCCGCTCTGTCGGTACTTGTGCTCGGCTTTATTCTCCAACTCTTTGCAGCAATCTGGAATCTCGCTTGTGCCTGTGTCAGCTAACCATTCGTTAAACCGGACGTGCCCAACTGCCCGCCGGAGCTCACTTCGTTCGGCGAAGTTTGTGGGGCACGCCGGTTGACTCAGGATTCGTTAGACGCACCTGAAATGTCCGTGCCTGAAATAGCACTCCGTTGGACCGACCGGCAACGCGGGCTGGGCCATACGCCACGGCACTACTTGGAGATCGTAGTGGAGGGGCGTAGCCTTCGCGCGATACTAGGGGCTGAAGGGTTCGACCTCATCGAGCCGTTTGGATGGGGCGGCACCGAACAGGACGACAAGTTCGCCTCCCAGCTCCTCTTGAACTCAGAGCCCCAGTGGGGCGACCGGTACCCACTACTTGTCTGCCCGGAATGTGCTGACCTTGACTGTGGTGCCATCACGTGCGGCATCACAAGGACTGGGGACTCGATCGTCTGGTCGTCGTTCGCCCTCGAGAACGGAATTGATTTGCCGGTCACAGAGCCGTTCGCCGCCGTCGGGCCGCTTCGCTTTCACGAGCTCACTTATCGCCAAGTGTTCCAGCGGCACCTCGGCGGGGGTGCGCCTAACAACTCGGTCCAGCGGTCACCAACCGGGCATGCGCCCGGTTGGCGCCGCTGAAGTCATGATCCGTTAGCCGCCATTAGTAGCGGGCGATCTCATGGCCGAGAAGGAAGACAAGCCGAAGCCGGTGCGGTTTGAGGATCTCAAGCATCTCCGCGATCCGTTCGAGCAACTCAAGGGGCTGAAGGAAGTCATCGCGTCGGTCACGGCAAGCTTCACTCCTGCGGATCTGGCTCAGAGCCTCAAGTACCTCACGGGAACCGTCGCGATTCTTCGAAAAGACACAGAACGGTGCTACTCGGAGTATCTCGCCGCCGCGCGACTATGCGTCGAGTCGACCCGAGCTGGAACCGTGGTCGACCCAACCGCCCACGAGCACCTGCTTTTCCATTGCCGTCAGACCATCCGAACATTCTTCGCCGAAGTCGAGGGCACCGCGTATGCCATGAAGCGCGTCGCGATGTGGGCAGGGGAACGCAACGAACTGTCGCTCACAGTCGCTGACATCGCTGTCCTGCGCGAAGAGAGCTATCGCTTCAATCCGCGGAAACGGGTTGCCGAGGCCCGTCCCGGAAACTACAGCAAGACCGCCGACTCCGTGGTTCTCGCATTTGCGTACCTCCAGCGGCTATTCAACTCCCCAGTCGCCCTGGACCTTTCGAACGACGGCTGGGAGTGCTTCCAGCAGCTTCTTGAACTTCGAAACAACCTCACACACCCGAAGGACGTTCTCAGCTTGGTAGTCGACGTCGAGGTTCTCCTTCGGATCCTGCCCCGAGCCCGCACATGGTTCTACGAGTCGCTCCAGTCGCTCGTGGCCGCGGCGCCTGTGACTTCAGCACCATGACCGGCCCGTCATGGCGGCTAACACGTCGTTTCAGCGGACGTCAGGGCTGGCCTACGGCCATCCCTGCCGCCGCTGAACTCCATAGCCGTTAGGCGGCTCGGCGGCCCTGATGCCATCCATCACCGTCGAAACCGTGACTCAGCTTGCCCGCATTGCCTTCCTGATCGGCGCGCTCACAGACGGTCTCGCCGTTGTCCCGATGGTCATTCCGCGGGTCGGCAGAGCGCTCTTCGGCGGCGACCTGTCTCGAACCGGCCCCGAGTACCGCTATGCAATGCAGATCGGCGCCTCGCTCATGGCGGGCTGGACCGTGCTGCTGTTGTGGGCTGCAGCTAGTCCCCTCGAGAGACGCGCGGTCCTGCTGCTAACGATCTTCCCAGTCGTGACGGGCATCGTCATCGCAACAGCCATTGCCGCCCGCCGCGGTGTCGTGCGCGTCCGTCGTGCGATCCCGCTCTGGGTGCATCTTGGCCTGGTCAGCACCTTCTACATCGTTGTCTATGTTCTCGCGGGTCGCTTCGCGCGCTAGCCGAAGCACATTCGTTGTGCCGCCCAACACGTCGTATCAGGACTCCTACCGCAAGTAGCTCGACGCGAGGCTCCTGACGAAGGCAGGCTCCAATCGTGTCTTCGGCCTCTCGATGGCGCCCTTGGGCGCCGAGCCAGGATGAAATCCGCGCGCGGAGAGCCAGTCGCTCGCACCGGCCTCGAGGCCCAGAATAGTTATCGGCTCGGTCCCCGCGTCGGTCTCCACCGAATCGTCAGCGTTGTGTCGTCCCCGCAGACTGCCGCGGGCAGCGCTTTCTTCTCGTGCTGCTTGGGTTCTCCGTTCGAAGGCGCTCTCGCGCGTCGCCACGGCCCAGGCGTCGAGGGCGAGCGTGTTGGCGAGGGTGTCGCTCGCTTGGTCTTGGCTGACCTCGGGCATCAACGAGCTGCCCGGTCATCCAAGAGCGTTGTCACCTATAATGCAGTTATGGCTGTTCCTTCCCTTCGGGGTATCGATTTCGTTCTCGACAGTGCGGGTCGCAAGAAGGCCGTGCTGATCGACCTTCGCCGCCACAGCGAGGTCTGGGAGGACGTTTTCGATTCCCTCGTAGCCGAACAGCGCCGAAACGAGCCCCGCGAGTCGCTTGCCGAGGTTCGGCGCCGCCTCAAGGCTCCGGCGCGTCGGCTTCGTGGCTAAGTACACCATCTCCTTCGCACGATCCGCGTGGAAAGACCTCGAGAGACTTCCGCGTCGAGTTGCCCTCCGCGTGCTCAACGCGATCGAGGCGCTCGCACTGCAACCTCGCCCGGACGGTTGTCGAAAGATCCAGGGCGCCAGCGACCTTTGGCGCATTCGGGTTGGCGACTACCGGGTGGTCTACAGCGTCGCGGACGCTTCCAGGACAGTCGACATCGTTGCAGTCAGGCACCGGCGCGATGCGTACCGGTAGCGATTCGGCGGCTGACACATCGAGCGGCCCATCGCGCTGCGCGTGCTTTCCGCTCTGGTCATGCACCGTGAGCGCCCAATGAGCTAGTGCGTCGAGCCCCATCCGACCCGAGGAGTGAACATGCGCCTGGAAAAGGTCTTCGCCATCAAGTTCGCTGGGCTGTATCCGATGTACGTGAAGAAGGTCGAGTCCAAGCAGCGCTCGAGGGCGGAGCTCGATCAGGTCCTCTGTTGGTTGACGGG
>CAZPZW010000124.1:0-8831 GCA_964591165.1 uncultured Thermoanaerobaculia bacterium
CATTGAGCTGACACCGCTCGGCGTCGCAGCTCTGCAGGGTGCCGCTGCGCGAGTCGCCGGCGCGCAGCACGACGAGGTCCTCCGCCGTCGCCAGTCGCGCCGCCGGGGCGAGGAGCAGCCCGGCCGCGACGGCGAAGCGCAGGCGCGAACTTCCGTGGCGCGCGAGGGCCATGGTTGCGCCTCCTCAGGAGTCTAGTGCTCGAGATCCGGGCCCGATCCTACGCCGGAAACGTCGAGGAAGCCGGGTGCCACGAAAGCCCGGTCTCAGGGGAAGACCGTGGACCACGCTCCGGGGTTACCGTTCTCGAAGCCGTCCCCGAAGATCCAGCCGACCGGCGCCGCGCAGTAGCGGCTGCCCTGCTGGGTGTTGTTGGCGCCGCCCCAGATGATCATCTCGGAACCGGTCCAGATCGTGGACCAACGGCCGCCGGGCCGCACCCCCGGCGCGTCGACCAGGGTCGTGGGACGCCAGCTGTCGGTCACCGGGTCGTAGCGAGCTCCGGTCGAATCCCCCGCGCCGCCCCAGAGCACGAGCTCGCTGCCGGTCCAGACGCCCTGCGAGATCCGCGGCGTCGGAGCGCCGACGAGGGTGGTGGGAATCCAGGTGTCGGTCAGCGGGTTGTAGCGCGCGCCGTCGCCCAGATCGCCCAGGAACAGCCAATCGTTGCCGCCCCAGACGATCATCTCCGTTCCCGTCCAGACCCCGATCGGCCACATCCGGGTGACCGGTGAGTCGGCGACGTTGGTGGGCGTCCAGTCGTCGGTGGCGGGGTTGTACCTTCCGCCGGTGGGCGTGATGCCGTCGTTGATGAAGCCGCCCCAGACGATCATCTCGCTGCCGGTCCAGACGGCGGTGTGGTGATCCCGCGCCCCGGGGGCATCGACGGCGGTGGCATCGGTCCAGGTGTCGGTCGCCGGGTGATAGCGCTTGGCGATCGTGTCGGTGCTGAAGGTGCCGGAGCCGCCGAAGACGATCATCTCGCTCCCGGTCCAGACTGCGGTGTGCCCGTAGCGGTTGGTCGGCGCGTTGACCATCGAGGTGAGGGTCCAGCTGTCGGCGACGGGGTTGTAGCGCCCGCCGCTGCCCAGCTCGAGCCCGTCGGGTTCGCCGCCCCAGAAGATCGCTTCGCTCCCGGTCCACACCGAGGTGGCGTTCTCGCGGCCGTAGGGCGCGCCCTCGGTGGTGACGGTCGTCCAGCTGTCGGTCGCCGGGTCGTAGCGCCCGCCGGGTCGCGAGACGCCGGAGGAGAAGCCGCCCCAGATGATCATCTCGCTGCCCGTCCACTCGGCCGAATGCAGCCCGCGCGCGGCGGGGACGTTCATCGTGCCGGTGGGGGTCCAGTGGTCGGTCGCCGGGTCGTAGCGCCCGCCGTCGTTGTGGAAGAAGAAGTCGTCGTCGAGCCCGCCCCAGACGATCATCTCCGTGCCGGTCCAGACCGCGGTGATGCCCTGGCCGTGGTTGGCCGAGTTCACCGGGCTGGTCGCCGTCCAGCTGTCGGCGACGGGATCGTAGCGGGCGCCTGCGACGACGCCGAAGCTCCCTCCCTGGACGATCATCTCCGTGCCGGTCCAGACCGCGGCGTGGAACCAGCGCAGCGACGGGGCGTCGACGAGGTTGGTGGGAGTCCAGCTGTCGGTCACCGGGTCGTAGCGTCCGCCGCTCCGGTCGTAGGCCGGCTCGTTGACGCCGCCCCAGACGATCATCTCGCTGCCGGTCCAGACCGCCGTGTGGTAGGTGCGCGCGTCGGGCGCTTCGGTGGCGGAGACCGGCGTCCAGCTGTTGCTCGCGGGGTCGTAGCGCGCCCCGTCCCCGTAGAGCTGCCCGATGTGGACGTTGTAGCCGCCCCAGACGATCATCTCGCTGCCGGTCCAGACGGCGGAGTGATAGGCGCGCGGCGCGAGCGGCGCCGTCGCCATGGGCGACCAGGTGTCGTTCGCCGGGTCGTAGCGGCCCCCGCTGTTCATCATGCCGCCCGGTCCGTCGCCCCCCCAGACGATCATCTCGCTGCCGGTCCAGACCACGGTCGAGTTGACCCCCGACAGGGGCGCGCCGACGAGCGAGGTCGGCGTCCAGGCGTCGGCGACCGGGTCGTAGCGCCCGCCGGTGCTGTCGGCCCGGCCCCCCCAGACCACCATCTGCGTGCCGGTCCAGACCGCGACATGCGACTGGCGCGGTCCGGGCGCTCCGGCCGACGGCAGCAGGGTCCAGGTGTCGGTCGCCGGATCGTAGCGGCTGCCGTCCCCATAGATGTTGCCCACGGCCTCCATGCCGCCGAAGACGATCATCTCGCTGCCGGTCCAGACGGCGGTGTGCCAGTAGCGCGGATCGAGCACCTGCAGCGTCGGCTTCCAGGTGTCGTCCGCGCAGATTGCTTCGGGGATCGCCGGGAGACGGTACTCCGCGGTCGCGGCGGGCGCCTCCGGCGCCAGGGTTCCGCGCGTCTCGTTCCACCATGAATCGAAGGGGCGCTTCGGCCATGCGATCGAGGTCAGCCGCACGCTCCGGTCGTCCAGCTCGCGCACGAGAACGACGTAGTAGCGGCTCTCGTCCTCGCGCAGCGGGCTCGGGCTCCCGAGCAGGCTCTCGCCGTCCGCTCTCCCCAGCGCCCGCGCGAGCTCGCGGAGGCGCGTGTCGAACTCCTCCGGGGAGAGCTCGTGCGCGGCGAGCCGCCGCGGCCCCGGGTCGGCGCGCCGCCACTCGACTTCGCTGAGCACGCCACGGGCGGCGTTCGGGGCCGCCCAGTCGAGCGTCCGCGCCTCCTGCTCGGCGAGGGCTCGCGACTCCGCGTGCAGGCGGTCGTCGAGCGCGTAGGCGCTGCGGATCAGGCGATCGGCGAGCAGGGGGCGAGCGAGGCACTCGGCGGCGAGCCGCGGATCGTCGCCCAGCGCTCGGAACAGCTCACGCAACCGCGCCGGCGCCTGCGAGCGGGCCGCCATGCGGTCGAGCTCGGCCTGGAGCTGCGCCGGCGCGATCGTCACGCCCCAGAAGCGCGCCAGCGCCGCGGTCTTCAGCACGCCGTCCTCGGCCTTGCGCCGCAGGACGGAGTCGGGAACGGCCTCGGTGAAGGAGGGTCCCGCCTCGCCCGAGCGATGATTCCAGGCGACCCTTTCGAGCGCCTCCTGGCAGCGGATTCTCGAGCGCTCGTCGAGCGCCGCGGTGGGAGCTGCCTCTGCGGCGGTCGCCGCGACGATGGCGAGAGCGCCCGCCAGCCGGATCGAGCGGGATCTCGAGATTGCTGAAAGCATGGGACCTCTTGCTTCTGGTTCGTCCGGCCGATCGGTCGGCCGAGGAGGGGTCCCGTCGTTGCGCCGTCGTCTGCCCGGCTGAGCTCGTCGGTCCCCCATCGAATGAACACGTCCAGTCTAATTGCCGGAGCGTGACGGAACAGTGAACGGGCCCCCCGCCGGGAGTTCTTCGCCGAGCGGCCTCACCGGATCAGACAGCGAGCTCGGGCGATGGGAACAGAGGCGAGGGGGTCGCCGACGAGCATCGATTGGGCTGCACCCCCGGCGGGGGCGGTGTCACCGCGCCCGGCGGGAGGTGCCCGGACGCGGCGGCTCGGGCAGGGCCTGGCGGCGGGACCAGAAGGCGGTGCCGAACCCGGCGACGACTCCACTGAGGACCGACGCCCAGAAGTGCTCGGAGTCGGTGAGCTGGGAGGTGATCAGGAGCGAGAGGGCGATCGCGGCGAGCAGGAGGACGCGGACGAACTGCCAGCGGATCTTGTACCGCCGCTCCACTCGGGTCACCCAGGCGAGGAACACGCCGGCCACCATTCCCAGGGCGACATACGTCGCGTTGAGCAGCAGATGGAGCAGGAAGTAGTCGTGGAAGATGCCCATCGCGTGCCTCCGACCTTCCTTGGTCGCTCGGTGCCTTGCGGCGCATCCTAGCCCCGAAGTGGACGGAACCCTCGCGGCGCCGGCCGCCGCCCCGGGTGACGCCGGTCGCGAGCCCCTCTCCTAATAACGAATCAAGGCGAGGTTTCGGTCACGCGGCCGCCAGCCGGGGCGCCGGTCAGCCGGCTTTCAGCAGTGGTTTGGGAAGTGACGGGGTCCGTCGCGCGGCCTCGTAGAGGTCGACCGCCTTCTGAGCGTTGAGCCAGAACTCCGGCGAGGTGCGGAACGCGGCGCCGAGCTTGAGCGCGAGCGTGGCGGTGACGGCGCACCGGCCGTTGACGATTCGATTCACCACCTTGATGTCACAGCCGAGGTGCTCCGCGAGCTGCTTCTGGGTCATTCCGAGCGGCAGCAGGAACTCCTCCCGGAGGATCTCTCCCGGGCCGGTGGGCTTGCGTCTCGGGGTCGGCGCGCTCATCGCATCACCTCAATGGTAGTCGCGAATCCCCACGTCCATGGGACCGGACGGCGTCCAGCGGAAGAGAAGTCGCCATTGATCGTTGATCCGGATGCTGTGCCAGCCGATGAGGTCGCCCTTCAGCGGCTCGAGTCGATTGCCCGGCGGCGAGGCCAGGTCGGAGAGGGACGATGCGTACTCCAGCAGGTCCAGTTTCCGCGCGGCGACTCTCGCCACGTTGCCCCATCCAACCCCCCTTGGAATCCGGCCTTCCCGGAAGAACCGTTCCAGCGCCGGATCGGCGAATCCCAGGATCGCCACGGGGTGGACTATACCGCAATTAGGTATACCTAACCAAGTCCCCTGATCCCTGCGATAAACTCCGCTGCGCCGTGCAGGCCCCTCTCCCATTCGAGGATCCGCAGGTTGCCTCGCCGCCCTTGCGGGCGGTGGTGCTGGGGTCGGGGAGCGGCGGTAACGCCGTGGTGGTCGAGTCGGGCGACGCCCGGCTGCTCGTCGACGCCGGCTTCTCCTGCCGCGAGCTCGAAAAGCGGATGAAGCAGGTGGGGATCGACCCCGCCTCGATCAGCGCGCTGCTTCTCACCCACGAGCACGACGACCACGTGCGCGGCGCCGATCGCTTCGCGCGCAAGCACCGGCTGCCGGTCTTCCTCACCGCCGGCACGCAGGTGGGGACCGCGCTCGGCGACGAAGTCGTCGCCCGGAGCGTGCGGATCGAATCGGGCCGGCCTTTCGAGGTCGGCCCGTTCGCTATCGAGGCGTTCGACATCCCGCACGACGCGCGCGAGCCGGTCGGCTTCGTGGTCGAGGCGGCCGGCGGCAAGCGCCTCGGCCTGGTGGCCGATCTCGGCTGCCGCACGCATCTCGCCTGGGCCCGCCTGCGCGATCTCGACCTGCTGCTGATCGAGACCAACCACGACCTCGAGATGCTGAGGAGCGGCCCCTACCCCTGGCCCCTGAAGCAGCGGGTCGCCGGGCGCCACGGGCATCTCTCCAACCGCGACGCCGCCGACGGGCTTCCCGAGCTCCTCTCGGCGCGCCTCCGGCACGTCGTCCTCTACCACCTGTCGCGGACCAACAACCTGCCGGCGCTCGCCGCCGCCGAAGTCGGCGAGACGCTCTCGCGCGAGGGCTCCGCGGCCGAGATCGTCTTGAGCCACCAGTTCGCAACCACCGCCTGGATGGAGGTCTAGCCCGTGAAGGCACGAATCACCGTCTACCCCCGCCGCGAGATCCTCGACCCGCAGGGCAAGGCGATCCGCGGCGCGCTGGCGCGCGGCGGCTTCGCCGAGGTCCGCGAGGTGCGCGCCGGCAAGAGCTTCGAGCTCGACCTGGGAGGCGACGACCCGACGGTCGCCGCCGACCGCCTGGCGTCGATGTGCGAGCAGTTGCTCGCCAACACGGTCGTCGAGGAGTACGAGATCGAAGTGCTGGAGAACGCCGGCCGATGAAGTGCGGCGTGGTCGTCTTTCCCGGCTCGAACTGCGATCACGACGTCTACCACGTGTTGAAGCACGTCCTCGACCAGGAGGTCACCTTCCTCTGGCACGAGGAGACCCAGCTCAAGGGGTGCGAGCTCGTGGTGCTGCCGGGCGGGTGGTCCTACGGCGACTACCTGCGCGGCGGCGCCATGGCGGCGCTCTCGCCGGTGGTCGGCGCGGTGAAGGCGCACGCCGAGCGCGGCGGGCTAGTGCTCGGCATCTGCAACGGGTTCCAGGTGCTGACCGAGGCGCGCCTGCTGCCCGGGGCGCTGCGGCGCAACCGCGATCTGCGCTTCGAGTGCGTCGACACCTACCTGCGCGTCGAGCGGGCGGATCTGCCCTTCACCTCGCGCTACCAGGAGGGGCAGGTGATCAAGCTGCCGATCGCGCACGGCGAAGGGAACTACGAGCACTTCGAGGGGGAGCTCGACCGGCTGGAGGCCGATCGCCAGATCGTCTTCCGCTACGTCGCACCCTCGGGAGACCTCGCCGACGAATGGAACTTCAACGGCTCGGCGCGGGCGGTGGCCGGAGTCTGCAACCCGGCCGGCAACGTTCTCGGCCTGATGCCCCACCCCGAACGCTGCGCCGAGCAGGTGCTGGGCAACGTCGACGGCCTGGCGCTCTTCGAGAGCGTCGTCCAGGCCACCGCACGGTTGGCCGGAGCACCGCGATGAGCGGCGCGACCGAGGACACGGCCGCGATGAGCGGTGCGACCAAAGACGTCACCGCGATGAGCGGCGCGGTGCAGGTGAGAGAGCGGGCGGTCGACGCGGCGCTCGCCAAGGAGCACGGCCTGACCGCCGAGGAGTACGCACGCCTCGAGCAGGTGCTGGGCGGGCGGACGCCGACCCTGACCGAGCTCGGCATCGCCTCCGCGCTGTGGAGCGAGCACTGCTCCTACAAGACCTCGAAGATCTACCTGAAGGAGTTTCCGACCACGGGGCCGCGGGTCCTGCAGGGCCCGGGCGAGAACGCCGGCGTGGTCGACATCGGGCACGGCTGGGTCGCGGTCTTCAAGATGGAGTCGCACAACCACCCGAGCTTCATCGAGCCCTACCAGGGAGCGGCGACCGGCGTGGGCGGGATCCTGCGCGACATCTTCACCATGGGGGCGCGCCCCATCGCCTGCCTGGATGCGCTCTTCTTCGGCGAGATCGACGCGCCCCGCATGCGCTCGCTGGTCGACGGCGTGGTGCGCGGCATCGGCACCTACGGCAACTGCGTCGGCATCCCGACGGTGGGAGGCGAGACCCGCTTCCACCGCGGCTACGACCAGAACATCCTGGTCAACGCCTTCGCACTCGGCGTGGCGCGCAAGGAGCGCATCTTCCGCGCCAAGGCGACCGGGGTGGGGAATCCCATCCTCTACGCCGGCTCGCGCACCGGGCGCGACGGCATCCACGGCGCCTCGATGGCCTCCGAGTCGTTCGCCGGCGAGAGCGCCAAGAAGAAGCCGACCGTGCAGGTCGGCGACCCGTTCACCGAGAAGGTGCTGCTCGAGGCCTGCCTCGACGCGATGCGCTCGACCGCGATCGTCGCCATCCAGGACATGGGCGCGGCGGGGCTCACCAGCTCGACCTTCGAGATGGCGGCGCGCGGCAAGATGGGCTTCGTGCTCGATCTCGACAAGGTGCCGCTGCGCGAGCCGGGGCTCTCGGCCTACGAGATGATGCTCTCCGAGTCGCAGGAGCGCATGGTGATCGTCACCCAGCGCGGCCGCGAGGAGGAGGTCGCCAAGGTATTCCGCCGCTGGGGCCTCGAGGTGGCGCGGATCGGCGAGCTCAAGGCCGGCGGGAGAGCGGAGATCCGGCATCACGGCAAGCTCGAGGCGGCGGTGCCGATCGCGCCGCTGACCGACGACGCGCCGGTCTATCGCCGGCCGGTGGCCGAGCCGGCGGATCGTGCCGCGCGGCTCACCCTGCCGGCGCTTCCGGCGTTGAACGATCCGGCGGCGGCGCTCCGCGGCCTGCTCGGGAGCCCCGAGCTTGCCAGCAAGGAGTGGATCTACCGTCAATACGATTCCACGGTGCGCACCAACACCGTGATCGGGCCCGGAGGGGATGCCGCCGTGCTGCGGCTCAAGGGGACCCCCTCCGGGCTCGCGTTGTCCTCCGACGTCAACCCGTTCTACTGCTCGCTCGATCCGCGGATCGGCGGGGCGCAGGCGGTCGCCGAAGCGGCGCGCAACCTCGCCATGGCCGGCGCCGAGCCGATCGGGGTGACCGACTGCCTCAACTTCGGCAATCCGGAGAATCCCGAGATCATGTGGCAGTTCCGCGAGGCGGTGCGCGGCATGGCGGAGGCCTGCCGGGCGCTCGCCGTGCCGGTCATCTCGGGCAACGTCTCGCTCTACAACGAGACCGACGGGCGCTCGATCCACCCCACGCCGACGGTGGCGATGGTGGGGGTGATCGACAATCTGGGCGAAGTGCCCGGGGCCTTCTTCCGCCGCGCGGGAAACCGGGTGGTGCTGCTCGGCGAAGACCGGCGCGAGCTCGGCGGCTCGGCCTACCTTCGGCTGCTCTACGGCATCGAGGCCGGAGCGCCGCCGCGGGTCGATCTCGAGGCCGAGGCGCGCCTCGGACGGCTGATGCGCGCCGCGATCGCCCAGGGACTGGTGCGCACGGCGCACGACCTCGCGGAGGGAGGGCTCGCGGTGGCGCTCGCCGAGGCCTGTTTCGGGCTGGGCTTCGGGGTCCGCGTGCGGACCGGGCTCGCGCCCGAGTCACTCTTCTCGGAGACCCAGGGGCGCGCCGTGATCGCGGTGCGCGACTACCAGCTCGATCGCTTCTTGAAACTCGCCGAAGAGCACGGAGTGCCGGCGGCGGAGGTGGGCGAGGTGGGGGGCGACCGGCTGGAGATCGGCTTCGCGGGCGGCACGCTGGCGGCGCCGGTCGGGGAGCTCAAGGAGATCTGGTCGACCGCGCTGCCCAGGGCGCTCGGGTTGGGCTAGGGTTCCAGGGCCATGTGCGGGATCTTCGGCATCGACGAGGCGGACGACGCGGCGAATCTCGCCTATCTCGGGCTCT
>CAZPZW010000125.1:0-8788 GCA_964591165.1 uncultured Thermoanaerobaculia bacterium
TGGACGTCATCGCCTCGCCGAAGTTCTCCGACGAAGAGAAGCACCGCCTGATCCAGGAGACGACGGACAACTTCAACTTCTACTACAACCGCGGCTATCTCGAGTACCGGAAGTCCTTGATCGAGATGCGCGACGAGCCGGCGCTCGAGTGGGAGGGCCAGGGCTCGCTGCTCTACGACCTGACCGGCCGCCGCTTCATCGACTGCCTCGGCGGCTACGGGATCTACAGCGCCGGCATCCGCCATCCCAAGATCGTCAAGGCGGTGGCCGACCAGCTCGCCCGCATGCCGCTCTCCTCGCAGGAGCTGATCGACCCGCTGCGCGGCGCGCTCGCCGAGCTCTTGGGCGAGATCGCCCCTGGCGACCTGCAGTTCTCCTTCTTCATCAGCAACGGAACCGACGCCGTCGAAGGGGCCTACAAGCTCGCCCGGCTCTATACCGGCAAGACCAACTTCATCTCCTCGATCCGCGGCTTCCACGGCAAGAGCTGCGGCTCGCTGTCGCTGATGGGCAAGTGGGAGTACCGCGAGCCCTTCCTGCCGCTGCTGCCCGGCATCCAGTTCGTCGAGTTCGGCGACGCCGAGGCGGTGGAGGACGAGCTCTACAAGGCCGACGCCACCGGCAAGGGGGTGGCGGCGGTGATCATGGAGCCGATCCAGGGGGAGGCGGGCGCGATCGTGCCGCCCGACGACTTCTGGCCGCGCATCCGCAAGGCCTGCGACGAGTACGGCGCGCTGCTGATCGCCGACGAGGTGCAGACCGGCCTCGGCCGCACCGGGAAGATGTTCGGGGTCGAGCACTGGGCGACCGTGCCGGACATCATGTGCCTCGGCAAGGCCCTGGGCGGCGGCGTGATGCCGCTCTCCGCCTTCATCTCGACGCCGAAGATCTGGAAGGTGCTGGAGGAGAATCCCTTCATCCACACCTCGACCTTCGGCGGCAATCCATTGGCCTGCGCGGCGGGCATCGCGGCGATCCACGTGACGCTCGAGGAGGATCTCGCCGGCCAGGCGCTGCGCAAGGGCAAGTACCTCCTGGGCGAGCTGGTGGCGCTCCAGATGCGCTACGACCGGCTGATCCGCAAGGCGCAGGGACGGGGCCTGCTTCTCGGCATGGAGTTCGAGAACACCGAGATCGGCTACAAGATCGTCTCGGGCCTCTTCAAGCGCGGCGTGCTGGTCGCCGGCACCCTCACCAACTCGCGCGTGGTGCGCTTCGAGCCGGCGCTCAACGTCCCCGAGAACCTGATCGACGAGGTGCTCGATGTCCTCGAGGAGACCTTGAAGGAGGTCGATCGGGAGACGCCGGTGGTCCAGATCGAGGAAGACGACTGATGCGTCTCGCCGTGCTCGGCGCCGCGGGCGCGATGGCGGAGGTGGTGCTGCGCGATCTCGCGGAGTTCGCGCCGGAGGCCGAGGTGACCGCCGCGGATCTCCGCCCCTTCGCGCCGCGCCACCCCAACGCGCGCTACGCGCCGTTCGACGCGCGCGACGTCGCGGGGACGGCGCGCCTCCTCGCCGGGCACGACGCGGTGCTCAACTGCGTCACCTACTACCACAACGTCCCGCTGATGGAGGCGGCGCTCGCGGCGCGGGTGCCCTACACCGACCTGGGCGGCCTCTACCACGGGAGCCTGCGCCAATTCGAGCTCGACGGCGCCTTCCGCGCCGCCGGCGTGCCGGCGCTCCTCGGCATGGGGTCGACGCCGGGGATCACCAACGCGATGGCCGGGCAGCTCGCCGAGGGGCTCGACGACGTCGAGGAGCTCCACGTCCGGGTGGGCTGCCACGATCCCTCGGCCGACGGTCCCCTGCCGATCCCCTACGCGCTCGACACGGTGCTCGACGAGTTCCAGCTCGAACCGCAGATCCTGCTCGACGGCAAGCCGCAGGCGGTCCGCCCGATGAGCGGCGAGGAGGAGGTCGATTTTCCGCCCCCGGTCGGTCGCATGCGGGCGATCTACACCCTGCACTCCGAAGTCGCCATGTTCCCGCGCTCCTTTCCGAGTCTCCGCGCGGCGAGCTTCAAGGTGGCCTTCGCGCCCGAGTTCGTGGCCAAGCTCCGTTTTCTGGTCGAGCTCGGCTTCGCCGACCGCGAGCCCGTGGTCGGCGGCGTCTCGCCGCGTCAGATGCTGCTCGCGGTGGCCGAGCGACTGGCGGCGCCCGCCGGTGAGGCGCGCGACTGCGACGCGATCCGGGTCGAGATCCGCGGCCGGAAGGACGGCCGGACGGTGCGCGGGCGCGGCGAGTCGGTAATCTTCCCGCACCCGGTTTGGAAGGTCGCGGCCGGAGCGCTCGACACCGGCGTCCCGCTCTCGATCGCCGGCCAGATGCTGGCCCGCCGCGAGATCGCTGCGCCGGGCGTCCACTGCCCGGAGACCGCGCTGCCGCTGGAGCGTTTCTTCGCCGAGCTCGAACGGCGCGGCATCAGCGCGAAGTTCGACCACCCCGACTGAACCCCTGGTCCCGCCGACGAGAGGAGCTGCCGTGGCCATCGCATCGATCAATCCCGCGACCGGCGAGACCCTCAAAGTCTTCCCCGCGGCCTCCGCCGCGGACATCGAACGGGCGCTCGACGGCGCCGCGAAGGCGTTTGCCGACTGGCGCGCGCTCCCCTTCGCCGGGCGCGCCGCGCGGATGCTGCGCGCCGCCGAGGTGCTCGATTCCGACAAACGGCGCTTCGGCGAGCTGATGACCCTCGAGATGGGCAAGCCGATCGGCGCTGCGATCGGCGAAGTCGAGAAGTGCGCCTGGGTCTGCCGCTTCTACGCCGAGCACGCCGAGCGTTTCCTCGCCCCGGAGCCGGTCGCGACCGACGCCGGCGAAAGCTACGTGCGCTTCGATCCGCTGGGTTGCGTGCTGGCGGTGATGCCCTGGAACTTTCCGTTCTGGCAGGTCTTCCGCTTCGCCGCGCCGGCCCTGATGGCAGGCAACGTCGCGATCCTCAAGCACGCCTCGAACGTTCCCCAGTCGGCGCTCGCCATCGAGGAGATCTTCCTGCGCGCCGGCTTCCCGGATGGCTGCTTCCAGACGCTCCTGGTCGGCAGCAGCGCGATCGGACGGATGATCGAGGACCCGCGCATCGCGGCGGTCACCCTCACCGGAAGCGAGGGTGCCGGAATCTCGGTCGGGCGCGCGGCCGGCGCCGAGATCAAGAAGGCGGTGCTCGAGCTGGGGGGCAGCGATCCGTTCGTCGTCCTCCCCTCGGCGGACGTCGAGCTCGCGGCCGCGACGGCGGTCAAGGCGCGGACGATCAACAACGGGCAGTCGTGCATCGCGGCGAAACGCTTCATCGTGCACGACGCGGTCTACGACCGCTTCGCCGAGCGCTTCGTCGCCGGCATGGCAGCGCTCGCGGTCGGCGATCCTCTGGATCCGGAGATCGCGGTCGGGCCACTGGCCACGCGTGCGATCCGCGACGAGCTGGCTGACCAGGTCGAGAAGTCGGTGGCCCGTGGCGCCCGCGTGCTGCTCGGCGGCCATGCGATCGAGGGCGCCGGGAACTTCTACGCTCCGACGGTGCTGGCCGATCCGGTGCCAGGAACTCCGGCCTGGGACGAAGAGCTCTTCGGCCCGGTGGCGGTGCTCTTCCGGGTGCGCGATCTCGACGAGGCGATCGCGGTGGCGAACCACAAGGTTTTCGGCCTCGGCGCGTCGGCGTGGACGAACGACGCCGGCGAGCGGGCGCGGCTCACCCGCGAGATCGAGGCGGGGTCGGTGTTCGTCAACGGCATGGTGAAGAGCGACCCGCGGCTCCCCTTCGGCGGCATCAAGCGCTCCGGCTTCGGCCGCGAGCTCGCCGCCTACGGCATCCGCGAGTTCGTCAACATCAAGACCGTCTGGATCGCCTGAGCTCACCAGGCAGTAGCGGTTTCTCTGTCGCCTGGGTTCCCCTGGCCGGTCGGATCTCCCCGCGCCGATCTCGGTTTCTCGGAGGCCATCTTTCCGCCTGCGACGGGTCCTGTCTGGCCCGTTTCCCGTTGGGTGCTCGCTGAGAAGGCTGCGCGCCCAACGGGAGCCCTCGGTCCAGCCACCCGTCGCCGCCCGCCCGCTGGAAGCCAACGGGGGCACGGCCGGGCCGGGGCGCCACGCAGGAGCGGCAGATGCGAGCGCAGCGAGCACGGGCACCGGAGTGGCGTACCGGACGGCCGTGGTGGAGGAGAGATGGCGACTCCGGGGCGGGGGAGAGGCGGCTACACCGGGTGGGGGCGCGGCCGGTCGGATTCCCTGCAGAGCGGCCTCTGAGGCCGAGCACAGGAAAGCCGAGGGCAACGGAATCGATCGGCGAGGCCGAAGCCGGAGGCGGGCGCCCGATGTCGGCTTTCGAAAAGCGCCCGCCGGTCGCGGCGCAGGGAGATCCGACCGGCCGGGGGGAGCTATGGCTACCGAGGAACCGAAACCCGCCGCGGGGAGATCCGACCGGCCAGGGGAAACGATGGCCGCCGAGAAACCGGTTTCCGGTGGCGTTACCCGAGCTTCACCATGACGTGCTTGACCACGGTGTAGTCCTCGAGCGCGTACATCGACATGTCCTTGCCGTAGCCCGACTGCTTGAAGCCGCCATGCGGCATCTCGGAGACCAACGGCAGATGGTCGTTGACCCAGACGGTGCCGAAGCGGAGCTGGCGCGCCGCGTTCATCGCGCGGCCGACGTCGCGTGTCCAGACCGAGGCCGCGAGGCCGTAGTCGACGTCGTTCGCCCAGGCGATCGCCTCCTCGTCCGACGCGAAGCGAGTGAGCGAGACGACGGGGCCGAAGACCTCCCTCTGCACGATCTCGTCGCGCTGCCTGGCGTCGGCCACCAGGGTGGGCTGGAAGTAGAACCCCTTGCCGGCGACCTTGGAGCCGCCGGCGAGGATGCGCACATGGCCGCTCGCCGCGGCGCGATCGACGAAGCCGGCGACCCGCTCCTGCTGCTTGCGCGACACCACCGGCCCGATGACCGTCGCGTCGTCGTGGATGTCCCCGTAGGTGACCGACTCGACGACCGAATGCATCGTCTCGACCAGCCGGTCGTAGACCTTCGGGCCGCCGTAGATTCGGCAGGCCGCCGTGCAGTCCTGGCCGCTGTTGGCGAACGAGGCCAGCTTGAGCACCGCGCCGACCTGATCCAGGTCGGCATCGTCGAACACCAGCACCGGTGCCTTGCCGCCGAGCTCGAGGTGCACCCGCTTCAGCGACTCGGCGGCGGCGCGCGCGATCTTCTTGCCCGTGCCGACGTCGCCGGTGAGCGACACCATGGCCACTCTCGGATGGCGCACCAGGGCGGCGCCCACCGGCTCGCCATGTCCGGTGATCACGTTGAGCACGCCGGGCGGGAAGAGGTCGGCGGCGAGCTCGGCGAGGCGGAGCGACGTGAGCGGCGTGGTCTCGGCCGGTTTGAGCACCACCGTGTTGCCGGCGGCGAGCGCCGGCCCGATCTTCCAGGCGGCCATCATCAGCGGGTAGTTCCAAGGGGCGATCGAGGCGACCACGCCGACCGGCTCGCGGCGGGTCAGCGAGGTGTAGCCGGCGAGGTACTCGCCTGCCGCCTTCCCCTCCTGGCAGCGCGCTGCGCCGGCGAAGAAGCGGAGGTTGTCGACGACGAACGGGATCTCCGACTTGGCGAGCCACATCGGCTTGCCCACGTTCGCGGCCTCGAGCGCGGCGAGCTCGTCGCCGTGGCTCTCCAACCGCTCGGCGAGGCGGAGCAGCGCGAGGCTGCGCTCTCCCGGCGTCGTCGCGCTCCAGCCGGCGAAAGCGGCCTCGGCGGCTGCGACGGCCCGATCCACATCCTCTTCGCTGCCGGTCGGAACGTCGGCGATCGCCGCCTCGGTGGCAGGGTCGAGGATCGTCTCGCTGCGCTCATCGGCGGCGGCGACGAATTCTCCGTTGACGAACATGCGGCGGCTCTTCATCGTGTCTCCTCGAGCGGTGAGGGACCCGGGCCCGGCGGGCTCAGAGTCCCTTGGTCCGGTTGTACCTCGCGTAGGGATACCAGTACGGCTTGATCTCCTGCTTGAAGTCGAGATGGACGTGCTTGGTCTCACGGAACTCGTCGAGCCCCTCGACGCCGAGCTCGCGCGAGTGGCCGGTCTTGCGCATGCCGCCGAACGGTCCGGCGTCGTTGTCGGTCAGCGGGTCGTTGATCCAGAAGGTGCCGGCGGTGATCCGCTCCATGGCGGTCATCGCCCACTCGAGGCTCCGGGTGTAGATGTTGGCGCCCAGCCCGTACTCCTGGGCGTTGGCGCGCTCGATCGCCTCGTCGAGGTCGCGGACCTTCAGGATGGGCATGGTGGGACCGAAAGTCTCGGTCGCGACGAGCCGCATCTCGGGGCGGACGTCGACCAAGAGGGTCGGCTCGTAGAAGAAGCCCGTCCTCGAGCGCGGTGGCCTCCGGCCCCCGGTGAGCACGCGGGCGCCGGCGGCGACCGCCTCGGCGACCCGCGCCTCGACGTCGGCGAGTTGGCGGGCGTTGATCAGCGGGCCGACGTCGGTTCGGGGGTCGAGCCCGTTGCCGAGTCGGAGGGTCTTGGTGAAGCGGACGGCACGCGCGACGAACTCGTCGTAGATGTCGGCCATGACGAAAAAGCGCTTGCCGCTGGTGCAGACCTGGCCGCTGTTGAGGAAGGCGGCCCAGACCGCACCGCGGGCCGCGACCTCGAGGTCGGCGTCGGAGCAGACGATGAACGGATCGTTTCCGCCGAGCTCGAGGTGCGCCTTCTTGACCTGGCGCGCGCAGAGCTCGCCCACCCGCTGCCCGGTGGCGAGCGAGCCGGTGAGCGCGACGAGGTCGGTGCCCGGGTGGGTGACCAGGGCCTCGCCGACTTCCGGTCCGTAGCCGTTGACGATGTTGACCGTGCCCGGGGGGAGAGCCGAGAAGGCCGCCACGAGGTCGAGGGTGGCGAGCGGCGTCTCCTCGGACGGCTTGAGCACCACGCAGTTGCCGGCGGCGAGCGCCGGGGCGAGCTTCCAGGCCATGAGGAGGAGCGGGTAGTTCCAGGGGACGATCGCGGCGACGACCCCGTAGGGCTCCTTGATCGTGAAGTTCACCTGGTGATGCGCCACCGGGGGCAGCGAGGCGCCACGCTGATCGCGGCCGATCTCGGCGTAGTAGTCGAAGCAGGCGGCGCTCCACTCCACCTCGTCGAGGTTCTCGCAGAGCGGTTTCCCGCCTTCCCGTGTCATGGTGATCGCCAGCTCTCTCTGGCGCTCGCGCAGGCGCCGGGCGACCTCGTGGAGCAGGGCCGCCTTCTCCACTCCGGGCAGGAAGCGCCACTCCGCGAAGGCCTCGCGGGCGGCGGCGACCGCCCGGTCCGCGTCCGCCGCCGTGCCACGAGCGACCTGGTCGAGAGTTTCCTCGGTCGCCGGGTCGATGACCGCGATCGCCGCGCGCCGGCCGCGCGTCCAGCGGCCGCCGATCCAATGTTGTCGCATGCGAGCCCTCCGCCGTTCTTGCGGGATCGTCGCCTAGTCTCTCCCCGGGCGCGCCGGCAGGCAAGGCGTCGCCGCGGCCCTCCGGGTCAGCGCGCGTCGGAGCGCGCGGCGCGAGCGACGCCGCGGGCGATCCAGAGGTTGCCGGCGAGCGTGGCGACGGCGAAAGCGAGGAGCGGCTGCCCGCCCGGGATGAGCGCGGCGAGGCCACCCAGCTGGTAGATCAGGCCGGCTTGGCGCATCGGCGGGAACGCCAGGCCGCCGAGCGCGAAGAACGAGTGTCCCGACAGGAGCAACCAGAGCCCGGGCAGGAGCTCCGGCGCGCCCAACCAGAGCAGGAGCGCGGAGAGCACCACGGCGACCAGCGAGAGGTTTCCTTGCAGGCGCATGGCCCAGCTGCCGAGGGGAGAGCCCGCGCCGCGGTGGCGAGCGCGCAGGATCAGGGCGCCCTCGACGGCGCTGCCGATCAGGATCGCCATCGACCAGAGCAAGACGACGCCGCCCTCCCGCCCGGCGCGGAAGAAGGCGGGCGTGAGGAAAGCCGCGGCCGGCAGCAGCAAGCTCCAGACGAGCCACGAAAGGGGCGAGGCGAGATAGGGTGCGGCGGCGCGACGGAAGGCCTGCCGCACGACGAGCGCATCGTTCGCCGCGGGCTCGTCCTCCGGGCGGACGGGAAAGAGTTCGTCGTATTCCGAGCCGGAGCGCGGTTCGCTCGCCACGCCGCCAGCCTAGCAGCGGCGGGGAACGGCCGGGTCGGCCGGGACGGTGAGTTCAGCGGGCAGCGCGGGCGAGGGCGCGCGCCCGGTCGAGCGCGCGCTGGCGCTTTTCGTGCTCGCCGTCGGTGGCGTTGGGCAGCTCGCGGGAGCGCTCGAGGCTCCTCTTGGCGACCTCGGCGGTCACCTCCGTCGGCGCCAGGGCTTCGGGGGTGAGCAGCGTCAGCTGGTCGCCCACCATCTGCGCGAAGCCGCCGGCGACGAAGAGCTCCCGCTTCACGCCGTCGGCGCCCTCGATGCGCAGGGGACCCGCTCCGAGTCTGGCGAGCAGCGGGGCCCGGTGGGCGAGCACGCCCATCTCGCCGTCGAACGACGGGAAGGCGACGAAGCGCGCCTCGAGCGCGAGCACCTCGCGCTCGGGCGTGACCACGCTGACTTTGAAGGTCGCGGCCATGACCCTACTCGGCGGCCATCTTCTCGGCCTTGGCGGCCGCTTCCTCGATCGTGCCGACGTACATGAAGGCCTGGTCGGGGAGATGGTCCCACTTGCCGTCGCAGAGCTCCTCGAAGCTGCGGATCGTCTCCTCGCGCTTGACGTAGATCCCCTTGAAGCCGGTGAACTGCTCGGCGACGAAGAAGGGCTGGGAGAGGAAGCGCTCGATC
>CAZPZW010000126.1:0-8757 GCA_964591165.1 uncultured Thermoanaerobaculia bacterium
GACGCCGGCTTCACGCTCTATCCGCACCAGGAGGAGGCGCTGCTCGAGCTCTACTCGGGCAAGCACGTCGTGCTCTCCACCCCCACCGGCTCCGGCAAGTCGATGGTCGCTCTCGGCATGCACTTCAAGGCGCTCGCCGAGGGGCAGGTGTCGTTCTACACCAGCCCGATCAAGGCGCTCGCCTCGGAGAAGTTCTTCGCCCTCTGCGACGACCTCGGCGCGGCGAACGTGGGGATGCTGACCGGCGACGCCTCGATCAACCCCGAGGGGCGCGTCCTCTGCTGCACCGCCGAGGTGCTGGCCAACATGGCGCTGCGCTCGGGCGATCGCCTGGACGCGCCCTACGCCGCGCTCGACGAGTTCCACTACTACTCCGACCTCGAGCGCGGCTGGGCCTGGCAGGTCCCGCTGGTCACCTTGAAGCGCACCCGGTTCCTGCTGATGTCCGCGACCCTCGGCGACATGAGCGGGATCGCGGACCGGCTCGAGCGGGCGACCGGGACGCCGGTGGCGGTGATCAGCTCGGCGCATCGGCCGGTGCCGCTCGACTTCGAATACCGCGAGACGCCGCTGCAGGAGTCGATCGAGGAGCTCCTCGAGGCCGGCAAGGCGCCGGTCTACGTGGTCAACTTCACCCAGCGCGAGTGCGCCGAGCTCGCCCAGGCGCTCACCAGCCTCGGCATGACGCGGCGCGACGAGCGCGAGGCGATCCGCGAGGCGATCGGCGCCTTCCGCTTCGACACCCCCTACGGCAAGGAGATCCGGCGCTTCCTCACCTTCGGCGTCGGCATCCACCACGCCGGGCTGCTGCCCAAGTACCGGCTGCTGGTCGAGCAGCTCTCGCAGCGCGCCCTGCTCAAGGTGATCTGCGGCACCGACACGCTGGGCGTCGGGGTGAACATCCCGATCCGCACCGTGCTCTTCTCCAAGCTCGCCAAGTACGACGGCGAGAAGGTGCAGATCCTCGCGGTGCGCGATTTCAAGCAGATCGCCGGCCGCGCCGGGCGCAAGGGCTTCGACGACCGGGGGTCGGTCGTGGCGCAGGCGCCGGAGGACGTGATCGACCGCAAGCAGGCGGCGAAGAAGGGCAAGAAGGCGGCGCCGCCGAAACGTCCGGCGAAGGGCGAGATCGTGTGGACGAGGGAGACCTTCGAACGGCTGATCGCGCGGCCGCCGGAGACCCTGAAGTCGCGCTTCCGGATCACCCACGGCATGGTGCTCAACCTCCTGCAGCGCGACGAGGAGCTCGACGACCCGACGCGGCGCAACTTCGCCTCGCTGCGCGAGCTCGTGGCCGGCAGCCACGAGGACGACGCCGCCAAGCGGCGCCATCTGCGGCACGCCTCCGTCCTGGTGCGCTCCCTGGTGCGGGCCGGGATCCTCGAGCTGCGGCGCGACACGCGCACCCCCTACTGGTGGGTCGTGGTCTCGCCCGACCTGCAGTTCGACTTCTCGCTCTACCACGCGCTCTCGCTCTTCCTGGTCGAGATGGTGCCGCTCCTCGAGCCCGGGCACCCGACCTACGTCGGCGATCTGCTGACCCTGGTCGAGTCGGTGCTCGAGGATCCCGACATCATCCTGCGCAAGCAGGCGGACCGGGCGAAGCAGACGGCGCTCGCCGAGATGAAGTCGCAGGGCATCCAGTACGAAGAGCGGATGGAGAAGCTCGAGGGGATCTCGCACCCCAAGCCGCTGGCCGACTGGCTGGCCGGCAACTTCGACCGCTTCGCCCGGCTCCACCCCTGGGTCGGCGGGCGCGACATCTCGCCCAAGTCGATCGGGCGCGAGATGTGGGAGACCTTCTCGTCGTTCAACGACTACGTGAAGAGCTACGGGCTGGAGCGCAGCGAGGGGGTCCTGCTGCGCTACCTCTCGCAGCTCTATCGCACCCTGCAGCAGAACGTGCCGATGGTGGCCAAGACCGAGGCGGTCGAGGACGTCCTCGGGTTCTTCCGCACCACGATCGAGCTCACCGACACGAGCCTGCTCGAGGAGTGGGAGAGCCTGCTCCATCCCGAGCTGCTGGTGCGGCGCAAGGAGGAGCGCGAGCGCGCGGTCGAAGCGCTCTGGGTGCGCGAGCTCGTCGAGAGCCCGCGCGCCCTCGCCGCGCGCGTGCGCTCGGAGATGCACCTGCTGGTGCACGCCCTGGCCCGGCGGGAGTGGGAGGAGGCGGCCGAGCGGGTGGTCCAGGCTGCCGACAACGGCTGGGACGCCGGCCGCCTCGAGAAGGCGCTCGCCCCCTACTTCGCCGCCTATCCGGAGCTGCTCGACACCCCGGAGGCGCGCCGCCACCAGTGGACCCAGATCCGCCCGGTCGGCGAGCGGCAGTGGGAGGTGCAGCAGACCCTGCTCGATCCGCTGGAGGACAACCTCTGGGGGATCCGCGCCCGCGTCGACCTGCGCCACGCCACCACCGTCGAGCAGCCCCTCCTCGAGCTGGTCGCGATCGGCGCTTGACCTCCGGGCGGCGCCGGGCGGCGCGGCGCGCGGGGTGATCCATGGGGTCGGCGACGCCGTCCCTCAGAGCGTGGTGCGGAAGGTGAAGCTCGCCGGGGCCGCGAGGTCCTGGCCGCTCGTGTCCTCGGCCGCTCCCTCGGCGAGCGTGACATGGAAGAGCTCGCCGCGCGGCAGCGCGCCCTCCGCCTCCCAGACGATCCACCAGCGCTCGGCGTCGTAGCTCGTTCGCCCCGCCAGCAGGCCGCTCGACTCGCCCAGCACGGCGACGCCGGCGGGGTCGACCGAGCCCGGATCGAGCGGCTCGGAGAGCGCGAAGGTGATGCGCAGGCGCCGCGCCGCGACCAGGGCCTCGTCGGGCGGGAAATGCGACGTCACGACCGGCGGCCGGGCCGGGCCGGCGGGGATCCACGGCGCGGCGGGAAGGTCCGCGAGGTCGAGCGAGAGCCAGAAGATGGCGTCGAGCACCACCGGGGGCGGGGGCGGCGGCAGGGGGGGAGTCGGCAGATCGTGGCTGTCGAGCCAGTCGTCGAGCAGGATCGCCGCGGCGACCGCCGCCACCACGCCGGCGACGATCAGTCCCTTGTCGACGTGCTCGAGCACGGCGTCGACCTCGGTCACCTTGCCGGCGTCGACCTTCACCGTGCGCGCCCGCTCGTCGAGCGGCTGGACGTTGCCCGCGGGGTCGAGCCGCGACGGGAAGCGCAGGCGGTACTTCCCGGGGGCGAGCCCCATGACGCTCCACGCCGGCTCGAGGGAGCGGAAGACCGGGACGAAGGCCTGGCCCTCCTGTCGGTCGAGCTCCACGAAGAGGCCGCGCGGCCCGGGGGTCGCCGCCTGCCGCGCGTCGTCGTCGGCGAAGACCTGCAGCGCGATGCCGCCGGTCGTCTCGCCGCCGGCGACCGCCGCCGGGCGCTGCCGGGTCTGCACCGAGAAACAGGAGGCGAGAACGAGCGCCGCGACCCCGAGGGCAGCGACGCGGAAGGGGAGCGGACGATGCATGCCCTCTCCCTTAGCACGGAGCATGCCGGGCTCTAGAATGCCACCTGGAGGTTTCCCATGTCCCGAACGGCCCCTGCCGCTGCCTGCCTACTCCTGCTGTCGTCCGTCCCGCTTCCCGCCGCCCAACCCGATCCGCTGGTCGCCGAGCTCGTGGCTCGCTACGGCGAAGCGCAGCGCGGCCGCATCGAACGGGGCCTCGCCCAGCTCGACGCCTTCTGGCGCGCCGAGGACGGCGACCGCCCCGCCCGCGACGAGGTCGCGCGCACCCATTTCGCCGGGGACGCGGCGACGCTCGACGCCCTCTTCGCCCGGCTCGAGCTCGGGCTCGAGTCGCTCGACGGGCATCTGGTCGAGATCTCGCGCGACTGGCGGTCGCACTCCGATCTCGATCGCGGGCCGATCCTGCCCTTCGACGAGATCATGGCGGCCTACGACCCGGCCGCCCACGTCTCCGACGACCTGTTCGGGAACCGGCTGGCCTTCGCGGTCCTGCTCAACTTCCCGCTCACCACGCTCGAGGAGCGGCTCGCCCACGGGGAGCGCTGGAGCCGCCGCGAGTGGGCCGAGGTCCGGCTGGCGCAGCGCTTCGGCAAGCGCATTCCCTCGGCGGTCAACCAGTCCTTCGCCGAGGCCGCGGCGCGCGCCGCGCAGTACGTCGCCGGCTACAACATCTGGATGCACCACCTGGTCGACGCCAAGGGCGGGCGCCTCTTCCCGCCCAAGCTGCGGCTGCTCGAGCACTGGAACCTGCGCGACGAGATCAAGGCGAGCTACAGCGACCCGAAGCAGGGCCTGGCCAAGCAGCGCACGGTGCAGAAGGTGCTCGAGCGGATCGTCGACCAGTCGATCCCCGGCGTGGTGGTCGACAACCCGCGGGTCGACTGGGATCCGTTCGCCAACCGCGTCGCGCCCGCCGCGGTGCGGGACGACGGTGGCGCGGAGCCCCTGCCGGTGGACCCGAGCGCCGCGCCCGAGCCGGCCACCCGCTACGCCACGATCCAGGCCGGCTTCCGCGCCGCGCGACAGGTCGACGCCTACTCGCCGACCGCGCCGACCCTGATCGCGCGCCGCTTCGACGAGGACCGCGAGCTCCCCGAGGCGCGCGTCCGGGCGATGTTCGATCAGGTGCTCTCCTCGCCGCTCTTCGCCGAGGTCGCGGCGCTGGTGCGGGCGCGGCTCGGCCGTCCGCTCGAGCCGTTCGACCTCTGGTACAACGGCTTCCGCCCGCGTGGCGCCTACAGCGAGGCCGAGCTCGACGCGCTGGTGCGCGAGCGCTATCCCACCGCCGCGGCCTACGCCGCCGACATGCCGCGCATGCTGCGGGAGCTGGGATTCCGTCCCGAGGAGGCCGCCTTCCTCGCCGGCAAGATCGTGGTCGACCCGGCGCGCGGCTCCGGACACGCCTGGGGCGCGGCGCGCCGCGGCGACAGTCCCCACCTGCGGACGCGGGTCGGCGGCGACGGCATGGACTACAAGGGCTTCAACATCGCGGTGCACGAGATGGGGCACAACGTCGAGCAGATCTACTCGCTCGACCGGATCGACCACACCCTGCTCGCCGGCGTCCCCAACACCGCCTTCACCGAGGCGCTCGCCTTCGTCTTCCAGGCCAAGGACCTCGAGCTGCTCGGGCTCGCCGCCCCCGACGCCGAGAGCCGGGCGCTGAAGACGTTGGGCGATTTCTGGAGCGCTTACGAGATGTGCGCGGTCGGGCTGGTCGACATGGGGATGTGGCAGTGGATGTACGAGCACCCCGACGCGACGCCCGGCGAGTTGCGCGACGCCGTGGTCGCGCTCGCCAAGGCGACCTGGAACCGCTACTACGCCCCGGTCTTCGGCCAGCGGGACGTCGTGCTGCTCGGCGTCTACGCCCACATGGTCGACAGCTTCCTCTACCTGCCCGACTACGCGATCGGCCGGCTGATCGCCGCGCAGATCGAGCAGAAGATGGCGCAGGGTGGAAGCCTGGGCGACGAGTTCGAGCGCATGGCGAAGATGGGCCGGGTGACGCCCGACCTCTGGATGAAGAACGCCACCGGTTCGGCGGTCTCGCCCGACGCCCTGCTCGCGGCGACCCGCGCGGCGCTCGCCGCGGTGCGAGCGCAGCCGTCGGGAGCGAAGGGCGGGCGCTGAGCGGAGGCCGGCGCCGTCGTCCCTGGCGCCCACGACGAGAAGCAGGGTGGCTTCCGGTCGCGGGGGAGTTGCACGATGAGCGCTTGCGAGTTAAGATAAGTTAACTTAGCTTAACTAGGAATCATGGAACAAGTACCCAGGGATCAAGTACTTAGACACCTGCGCAGTGAGAACCCCTGGTGGGCAACGGGGGCTATCGCGCCCGAACTGGCTGCCCTCCGGCCGCGGCGCTACCTCGAGCTCTTCCTGCCGTTGGTTCTCGAAGAGGGGGTCCGCCGGGCGGTCGTTCTCATGGGGCCGCGCCGGGTGGGGAAGACCGTGCTCCAGCACCATGCGATCGCGAAGCTCATCGCGCGAGGGGTGGACCCCAAGCGAATCGCCTACGTCTCGGTCGATCACCCGCTCTACAACGACCTGGGGCTCCAGGAGCTCCTCGATCACGCCGCGGAGGCGACGGGAAGGGACCCGGCGAAGGAGCCGTTCTGGGTCTTCTTCGACGAGATCCAGTACCTGCGCAAGTGGGAGGTCCACCTGAAGACGTTGGTGGATTCACACCGCCTGCTGCGCTCTTTTGCCTCGGGCTCGGCCGCCGCCGCGTTGAAGCTGAAGAGCGACGAATCCGGAGCGGGCAGATTCACCGACTTCCTGCTGCCTCCGCTGACCTTCGTCGAGTATCTCGACCTCCTGGACCTCTCCCGGATCGCCGCGCCCGCTCCGCCGGCCGAGCGCGATATCGAAGCGCTGAACCGCCACTTTCTCGACTACATCAATCAGGGCGGCTACCCCGAGGTCCTGTTCTCGACGCCGATGCAGCGTGACCCGGGGCGTTTCGTGAAGTCGGACATCATCGACAAGGTCCTGTTGCGCGATCTTCCGAGCCTCTACGGCATCTCGGACATCCAGGAGCTCAACTACCTGTTCACGACGCTGGCCTACAACACGGCGGGCGAGGTCTCGCTCGAGGAGCTTGCCAAGAACTCCGGCGTCGCGAAGCCGACGATCAAGCGCTACATCGAGTACCTCGAAGCTGCTTTCCTCCTGCGCGTGCTGCACCGCATCGACCGCAGCGGGAAGCGCTTCCAGCGCGCCCGCAACTTCAAGGTCTACCTCACCAATCCGTCGATTCGTTCGGCGCTGTTCGCTCCGGTCGACGAAACCGACCCGAAGATCGGTGCGCTCGTGGAGACGGCCGTCGTCAGTCAGTGGTTTCACGCCGAAGTGCCGTTCTACTACGCGAACTGGGAGCGTGGAGAAGTGGACCTCGTGCATGCCCTGCCGGCACTCGGGGTTCAGGCGGCGGCAGAGGTGAAGTGGAGCGACCGCCATTTCGAGCACCCCGGCGAGCTCAAGAGCCTCCTCTCGTTCTGCAACGCAAACGGCTTGGACCGGGCACTGGTGACGACGCGAACCCGGCAGGGGTCGGTGAGGCTGGGGTCGGTCACCCTGCGCTTCACGCCGGCGAGCCTCTTCGCCTATTCGATCGGCGCTCAGATCCTCTCCAGCCGAGCGGCCGACCTGATCCTCTCGACGGACTCCTGAGCGCTCGAGGGCGGCGCTTCGGAAATCGGCGGAGGCCTCGGCGACCGCCCGGCCGAGCGGAAAGCAGATCGCGCGATCCCGGCTAGCGGCCGAGCAGCGCTTCGGCGGCGAGGAGGCCGGCGGTCGGGCGGACGCCGCCGCCGGGGTGGCTGCCGGCGCCGCCCAGGAAGAGGCCGGGGACGCTCGACGCGTAGCGCGCCGCGGAGGGCGCCGGACGCATCACCAGGAGCTGATCGAGCGCCAGCTCGCCGTGGTGGAGTTGGCCGCCGGTGAGCGCGAGCTCGCCCTCGAGGTCGCGCGGCGTGAGCACTTCCGCGGCCACGATCCGCTGGCGCAGCCCGGGCGCATGCGCGGCGAGGCGATCGACGACCGCCTCGCCGAAGCGCTGCTTGGCCTCCGCGCTCCAGCCGCCTTCGAGGTCGTAGGGGGCGAAGCTCGCCAGGATCGAGACCACGTGGTGCCCCGCCGGAGCGAGTGAGGCGTCGCGCACGGTCGGGACGCGGACCTCGAGGTGCGGCCGCGCCGAGAACTGGCGGTACTTGATCGCGTCGAAGGCGCGCTCGAGCTCGTCCACGTGCCCGCCGCCGATCGAGATCGCCTCGTGGAGCGTGCCGCCGCCAGCCGCGAGCTCGAGCGGCCCGGCGAGCGCGAGGTGCACCTTGGCCGCCGTGCCCCGGCAGCGGATCCGGCGGAACTCGTCCTCGATGCGGATCGGCAGCGTCCCGGGCGGCAGCAGGCGCAGCATCGTCTGCTTGGGATCGACCGTCGAGACCACGACCTCGGCGTCGAGAGTCTCCCCCGTCGAAAGCGCCACCCCCTTCACCGAGCTTCGCTCGACGACGATGCGCGTCACCTCGGCGCCCGTTCGGACTGCGACCCCTGCGGCGGTGCACGCCGCGGCGAGCGCGGCGACGAGCCCCGCCGGTCCGCCCTCGATCGCCTCGCCTCCCGAGGCTTCGGCGAGCAGGAGGTTCGTGGTCGTCCCCGCCGACCAGGGGCCGCTCCAGGTGGAGGCGACGGCGCGCGCGGCGAGCGCTTCGACCAGGAGCGACGTCTGGAAGCGCTCGTTGAGGAAGTCGGCGACGCACATCGGCGCGACGCGCGCCAGCTCCAGTTGATCGGCCTTGGCGAGCTTCATCAGGCCGAGACCTCGGCGGGCGAGATCGAGCAGGTCGCGCAGGCCGCTCGGAGAGAGCGTCGGGGGTGGCGTTTCCTGGACGCTCGCGAGGAGGGGCTGGATCCTGCGAAGAAAAGCCCGGTAAAGGGTGTAGTGCTCGGCGTCGTGGCGCGATCGCTCGGCGATCGCGGCCGCCGCGGTCGCGGCCTCGGCGTCGAGATGCAGGCCCGGTCCGCCGGACTCGGCGATGTAGGTCGCTGGGGGTTTCTTGAACCGCAGACCGTGACGCTCGAGGTCGAGCTTGGCCGCGATGGCGCGCGTCGTCAGGTTCTCGTCGTGCAGGATGCCGGGCACGGCGTAGCCGGGGTGGAACTCGCGCCGGGCCGAGAGGCCGCCCGGCTGGGCGGCGCGCTCGAGGACGAGCACCTTGCGGCCCGCCTTGGCGAGGCGCACCGCGGCGGCGAGCCCGTTGGGCCCGGCGCCGATCACCAGGACGTCGTGGCGCTCGGCCA
>CAZPZW010000127.1:0-8751 GCA_964591165.1 uncultured Thermoanaerobaculia bacterium
TCAAGTGGTAGAGGTTGCCGAAGAACTCGTCGAAGCCGTGCGCGGTCGGCAGCATCTCGTCGCGGTCGCCGAGGTGGTTCTTGCCGAACTGCCCGGTCGTGTAGCCCTGCGCCCGGAGGAGCGTGGCGATCGTCGGGTCTTCCTTCTTCATGCCCTCGGGGGCGCCCGGCAGGCCGACCTTGGTCAATCCGCTGCGGATCGGCGACTGCCCGGTGACGAAGGCGGCGCGACCGGCGGTGCAGCTCTGCTGGCCGTACCAGTCGGTGAACAGCGCGCCCTCCTTGGCGATGCGATCGATGTTCGGCGTCCTGTAGCCCATCACGCCCTGGTTGTAGGCGCTGATGTTGAAACCGCCGATGTCGTCTCCCCAGATGACGAGGATGTTGGGCTGCTTGGCCGGCGTCTGCGCGGCGGCCGGGTTGGCGGCCAGACCGATCGCCGCGCCGTGCAGAATGGCCACGACGCTCCAGGCTGCGACTCTTCTCATCTTCCTCTCCTTCGGTTGAGACCGGCGCATCCACGCGCGGCCTGAAGCTTTCATTGAACTCTGAAGAACGACTTTCTCGTCGAGTTTCCGGAAACCGCCTTAGCACGCTGTGTGCCCGTCTCGGTTTCGGCGCTCAAGTGACTCAGAAAGAGGCTACTTGGCGGCGAATCGACCGCCTTGGGGGAAGAGCCCGACCACATCGTCAAGTTCGAAATCCCGTCGGCCGTCACGAGATGTCGTGAGCTCGGAACGCCGACCCACGCGGCTGTGACGCAAGCACCGGAGCCACCGTCGAATCCCGCGCCGCAGAGCGTCTCGGCGGTCCAGGACTCTGGTTCGCCGCTCATCGCCGGACTCCACGAGGGGTTCTCCGGGGCTCGTGAGGCAATCCCTGGAGGCGAAGGGCGAGGTAGGGGGAAAGCCCTTCGAGCTCCACCTGCGCCGCTCGCAGATCCCCGAGCAGGACGAGCCCCACCTCGTCGACCGCGGCAAGTTCCGAGAGATCCGCGAAGCGGACACCGGAGCGCTCGGCGAGGACGCTGCGCGCCACCTCGGTGCTCTCCGCATCGAGCCGGCCGGCCAGCCGGCAGCGGAGCCCTTCGACTGTCGTGTCGAATCGAATGCGGAAGATCTTCGATACCTCCCTGGCGGAGAGGAGAGCAGAGTCCGTGCCGCCCACCGTTCTTCCCTGCGAATCCTGGAAACTGCCCTGCTTCGCTGCACTTACAGCTCCGGTCGCGAGCACGCGCTGGATGTTGTGACCCCTCCGATCACGAGATATCGTGGCTGGAGACGGCATCTCGTTGCAGTCTTAGCGGGCGATCGCGTCGCCGAAAGGAGAGATTTGGCGGACTTCGAGCGCTTCCTGGGCGAAACATCGCGTCGGCTCCTGGCCTCGACACCCGAGGCCTTTCCAGCGCTCGCCGAAGAGCTCCTGCGCGAGGTTACGGCCTGGTTCGCCACCGATCGCGCGACCCTCCAACGCCTCGAGGGAGATCAGCTCCGGGTCCGCTTCGCGTGGGGCCGACCAGAGCTCCACGAGCCGCGCCCGGCAACCGACGTCACGGGTCCGTTCGACTGGTTGATTCGAGAGCTGCGTGCCGGCCGGAGTGTCGTCCTCCGCGATCTGCCCGGCGACCTGCCGCCGGAGGCTCGCGCGGAACGCAGTTACGTCGAGCGCGTCGGCATGCGAGCGCACCTCACGCTGCCGCTCACGGTCTCGGGGCGGTTCCTCTGGTCGATGTCGACCGCCGACTTCGGCGGCCCGCGCGACTGGACTGCGAAAGACATCGCGCGGCTGCGCTATCTCGGCGACACGCTCGCCGCCGCGGCCGAGCGGGTGGAGCTCGAGCTCGCCGCCGCGGCACGCCTGGCCGAGGTCGAGGAGCTCCGCCGTCAACTCAAGGCGGAAGCGCGATACCTCCGCGCGGAGCTCACCGAGGGCCTGGGCGGCGACGAGGTCGTCGGCCGGTCCACTCCGATCCTGCAGACGCTGGCCTTGGTCGACCGCGTGGCGCCTACGCCCTCGACCGTGCTCCTGCTCGGCGAGACCGGCACCGGCAAGGAGCTGCTCGCCCGCGCCGTGCACGCACGCAGCCCGCGGCGAGGTGGGCCGATGGTCAAGATCAACTGCGCGGCGGTGCCCGCGTCGCTGGTCGAGAGCGAGCTCTTCGGCCACGAGAAAGGGGCGTTCACCGGCGCGACCGCCGCGCGGCCAGGGCGCTTCCAGATCGCCGCCGGCGGCACGCTCTTCCTCGACGAGATCGGCGATCTGCCGGAGGAGGTCCAGATCAAGCTGCTGCGCGTCCTCCAAGAGCGGGAGTTCCAGCCCGTCGGATCGAACCGGACGCTCCGAGCGGACGTCCGGGTCATCGCCGCGACGCACCGGGACCTCGAGGCGGAGGTGCGCGCCGGCCGCTTCCGCAGCGACCTCTACTTCCGCCTCAACGTCTTCCCGATCCGCGTGCCAGCGCTGCGCGAGCGGCGCGGCGACATCCCGTTGTTGGTCTGGGCCCTGGTCGAGCGGCTCCAGGGGGCGGTCGGCAAGAAGATCCGGCGGGTCCTCGATTCGGATCTCGCGACCCTCGCCGCCTACGCCTGGCCAGGCAACGTGCGCGAGCTCCAGAACGTCGTCGAGCGGGCCCTGATCCTCTCCCCCGGCGAGACGCTGGCGATCGCCGAGGCCTTCCACCTCGCCGGCGCGGGAGCGGAGCCCGCTACCACGACCACCGCAACGGCGACTCCGGAAGGCGCTTCTCCCCAACGTCTGGACGAGATCGAGCGGCGTCACATCGCCGAAGTCGTGCAGCGCAGTGGTGGCAAGATCGCCGGCGCAGGTGGCGCCGCGGAGCAGCTCGGCCTTCACCCCAACACCCTGCGCTCGCGGATGCAGAAGCTCGGCATCCTGCGCCCGAGACGCTAGTCGGCGAGCGTGCAAACCCTCGTCGAGTTCGCCACGCCGGCGATCGTCTGCTTCCTCCTGATCGCTGTCGGGCTCGACCTCTCACCTGCCGACTTCCACCACCTGCGCCGCCGCTCAGGTCTCTTCGTGGCCGGCCTGGTGGCGCCTCCCCTGCTGCTTCCGCTCCTCGCCCTCGGGCTCGTCGCAGTGCTGCGCCCGCCCCCGGAGATCGAAGCGGGTCTGCTCCTGGTGGCGATCTCCCCGATCGGCGGCATCTCCACCACCTACAGCTATCTCGCGAACGCCGCCGTGGCGCTCTCGGTGACGCTCACGGCTCTCTCCTGCCTCCTGGCGCCGCTCACCCTGCCCTTGAGCGCCGCGATGGTCGAGGCAGTTTCCGGTCGTGCCCTCGGCTTCACCCCACCGTTCGGCATCCTGGCGATCCAGGTCTTCGGTCTACTCGCCCTGCCGGTCGGCGCGGGCATGGCCATCCGTAGCACGAACCCAACCGGGGCCGCGCGCCTGAGACCGCGAGTTCAGCGCATCGCCCTCGTCGCCGTGCTGCTCCTGGTCGTTCTCATCCTGACGAGCGAAGCCCGCCACCTGCTGGCCGCCCTTGGAGCGACGTTGCCGCTCGCGATCCTCTTCATCGGCGCCTCCTTTGCCATCGGCGGCGCGGTGGGCCGGGCGACGACGGCGGATGGCGGCGAACGCTTCACCCTGGCCGCCGAGTTCGCGACGCGCAACCTCGGCGTCGCCGTCGCGGTCGCCGTCACCCTGCTCGAACGCGCGGAGTTCGCCCTCTTCGCCGCGATCTACTTCCTGGTCGAGCTGGTGATCCTGCTCGTCGCGATCGCTCTTCGGGGGATGCGCGCCCAGCGGGCGAGCCCGCCACCCGAGCCACGCCGCTGAGCGGCCCTGCTGCGGGACGGTGGAAGATCCCCGCGCTCCCGACGCGTGACTTTCGCGCCGAGAGAACGCGCGCGGGAGAGGCGTGCCGATCCTCAGCGGGGCTCGCGCTCCGCCCAGCCGGCGGCGTCGCCGACCGCGATCTCGCCGTCGTCGAGCACCTCGCCGTAGGCGCCGGCGCGCCACTCGGGGCGGAGCGCCTCGCGCAGCCCCGGATGGGCCTCGTCCATCCGCTCGCAGGGGCGTGTCTCTCCGAGGATGCGGACACGCACCTCCCCGAGCGAGATCACCCGTCCGCGGCTTTCGAGATAGTCGATCCCCTCGGTGAGGAGGTTGGCGCGCCGTGCGGCGGGCTGGACCTCGGCGCCGAGCGAGCGCTCGGCCTCCCGCCAGCGCCCCAGGTCGATCAGCGTCACCTGACGCTTGCCCCCCTGGTCGGCGTTGCCCGCGAGCCCGACGCCTGCCAGGAGCGTCGCCCGCGCGACCGGGTCCATCGGCCCGCGCCGCATCCGCTTCAGCCAGATCGCCACGATGCGTCCCACAGGCGGATCCTAGCCGAGCCGCGGCGGCTGCGCTCTCGCCCGCCTGCCGCTCAGTCTCCGAGAACCCCTCGCGTCGGAATGCTCGCCTCGTGTCGGACGCGGCTTGACCTGCCGCTTCGGCGACTTCGAGCTCGCGCACCAGAGCTACGAGCTCCGGCGCCCGCCAATGTCACAGAGTTGCGCATCGGTTGGTCGAAGTCGGCGGCCTTGGCATTGCCGCAGCCGCCGGACGACGGGCCGACAGACCGGTTGACCGGGTTCAGGGTTGGATCGGAGGCCAGGTGGCCCCCGATCCAACTTCGAGCGGAACAGGGCACCTTGGTTTTCGCCTCTCCTTAGTCGAGGCCTGCAACGGCGAACCGGACATCTGCGGCCGAGGCCACGACGGCGTGGGAGGACTATGCACCGCTTTCGCCTTCGGCTAGGCTCCGCCGAGTTTCGCCAGCCAACGGCCCCACGCGGGGTAGAAAGGGGAATTCCATGCGTCTTCGGTCTGCGCAGGGACTGCTTCTCTCGTGCTTTGCCTCGGCCGCGGTCTTTGGCCTCTCCGCCATCGCCCAAGCGGCGCCGGCAGAGCTCGAAGTGACCGTGAGCTGCCCCGCTCAGAGTGTTCAGCGAGCGCTCGAAAAGAAGGCCGACAAGCTCACGGTCCTGATCGACGGCACCTGCAACGAGAACATCGTCGTCGACCGCCGCGACGTCACGCTGCGCGGCGTCGCTACCGGGTCCGGCATCTCCGGCATCGGCGCCGATCCGGGCGGCGATCATGCTGTCGTCCGCGTCGACCGCGCGAGCCGGATCCGCCTCGAGAACCTCCACGTCTCGAACGGCAGCCGCTTCGGACTCGTCGTCGACGGCGGCCAAGTGACGGTCGACAACTGCCAGTTCGTCAACAACACTCGCGCCGGCATCTCCGTGGGTACGGGAGGCGGCGTGCTCACCGCAACGAACCTCACGATCTCGGGAGGCAACCAGGGCCTGCAGGTCTTCGAAGCAGGCGTCGCCTTCTGCACCGACTGCGACATCAGCGCGAACGACTCCGCCCTCCTCGTGGTCAGCGCCCGCGCCTATGTTTGGGACACCCATCTCGACGGCGGTTGGGGTGGCCTGGTGGTCAGCCAGAACGCGACCGCGGCGGTCACCGGAGGAAGCGTGACCGGAGGCCAGTATGCGATCTGGAATCACAGTCAGGCACACACCCTGGTCGACGGCGCCACGCTCGACGGCGGAGTGACCGCATTCCGGGGCGGGAAAATCGAGCTCGTGGGCGCGACCCAGAACAGCGATCCGCTCGGAGGAACCACGATCGACGCGGCGTCGATCCACCTCGCGGGGTCGTCGCTCCTCGGACCCCTTGCGCTCTCGCGCTTCGCCAATGGAACCGTGGACTCGTCCTCCGCGATCGGCGGCAATCTCTCCTGCACGGCCGGCGGCAATCTCCACTGCGACGACCCGAACGACATCGGAGGGACCACCACGGGCTGCGCGCTCTGCGCGAAGCCCTGAGTCGAAGCCGGGCCGCGGGGACGACGTCGCGCTCGACTTCGAGCGATGCACCGATTCCCCGCGGCCAGGATCGGCGCCGAAGGGGGGAACTGGAACCACGCCGTGGCCGGGCACGACGGAGTTCCCGCTGGTTTCGCCCTGCGGCGAACGCCGATGGCGCTCGCCAGAACGCACCGCGTTCACAGTTCGGAAATATGTCCTGGGGTTGAACTGGTAGGCCCAACGGGATTCGAACCCGTGTTACCGCCTTGAAAGGGCGATGTCCTAGACCTGGCTAGACGATGGGCCCGGCTCGAGCTGCGCGATACATGGTGGGCCCTGAGGGAATCGAACCCCCGACCATCTGGTTAAAAGCCAGCAGCTCTACCGACTGAGCTAAGGGCCCGGCTTGCAGCGCATTCTAGCGAACGGCGCGCCAGGTTGTCGAAGCACGACCGGCTCAGCCGGCGGCGGCGCGCTGCGCCACCACCTCGGCGAGCCGCGGACCGAGCCAGCTCGCCAGCCGTGGCGACTCGCGCAGCAGGGTCTCTTCGCGCCGTGGGCCGGTCGAGACGAGGGCGAACGACGCGCCCATCTGCTCTTCGAGGAAGGCGATGTAGTCGCGCGCCGCGCGCGGCAGGCGCGCCTCGTCGAGCACGCCGACGGTCGACTCGCGCCAGCCCTTCAAGGTCTCGAGCACCGGCTCCGCCGCCTCGAGCCGGTCGAGCCGCGACGGGAACTCGCGGACCACTTCGCCGCGGATGCGGTAGCCGACGCAGACCCGGATCTCGTCGAGCTCGTCGAGCACGTCGAGCTTGGTGAGCGCCATCAGCGCGACGCCGTTGAGCTTGCGCGCGTAGCGCGCGGCGACCGCGTCGAACCAGCCGCAGCGGCGCGGGCGCCCGGTCACGGTGCCGAACTCGTTGCCGCGGCGCCGGAGGTACTCGCCGGTCGCGTCTTCGAGCTCGCCCGGGAACGGTCCCCCGCCGACCCGCGTGGTGTACGCCTTGACGATGCCGAGCGTCCCGTCGATCGCGGTCGGCGGGATGCCGGTGCCGGTCGAAGCGCCCCCCGCCGTCGGATTCGAGCTGGTCACGTAGGGATAGGTGCCGTGGTCGACGTCGAGCAGCGAGCCCTGCGCCCCCTCGAGGAGCAGGCTCCGTCCCTCCTCGATCCAGGCGTGGAGCAGGTGCTCGGTGTCGGCGAGGTGAGGCTCCAGCCGCTTCGCCCAGCGCCGGCACTCGTCTTCCAAACGTCCCGGCAACCCCGCCGGCTCGGCGCCGAGCGCCTGGAGCTCGGGCTCGAGGCGCGCCAACTGAGCCCGCAGGCGCTCCCCCAGGCCGTCCGCCGCGAGCTCGCCGAGGCGGACGCCGTAGCGCGAGATCTTCATCTCGTAGGCCGGGCCGATCCCCCGCCCGGTGGTGCCGACCTTCCCCTTGCCCATGGCGCGCTCGCGCGCCTGGTCGAGGGCCACGTGGCCGGGCAACAGCGCCTGGGCGCGATTGGAGAGGAAGAGGCGACCGGCGGGCGCGACGCCCGCTGCCTCCAGCTGTTCGAGCTCTTCGAAGAAGGCGGGCGGCGAAACCACCATGCCGTTGCCCATCACGCAGCGCATCGTCGGATGGAGGATTCCGGACGGGATCAACCGCAACGCGAAGTGGCGCTCGCCGAAGCGCACCGTGTGGCCGGCGTTGTGTCCCCCCTGATAGCGCACCACGGCGTCGAAAGCCGGGCAGAGGAGATCGACGATCTTCCCCTTGCCTTCGTCTCCCCATTGCATGCCGACGACGACGATATTGGCCATTCGCGCGTGCCTCGTGGACTCGTTGGGATGCTAGCATGCGGCAACTCGCCCACCGGGTCCCGCTGCTCGATCCAGCACGCCCTACGGAGACCGCGCATGTTCTTCAAGATTCCGTCGCTCGTCTTGAAGCAGCTCTACACCTTCGGCAGCCTGAAGAACGTCGGCAACGGCGTTCAGCTCGGACTCAAGAACCGGCTGAGCGACGCCACCGTCACCTCGATCCGACGCGTCGCGATCGATGGCGCCGAGGCGCCACTCGCCACGCTCGAGCTGCAGCTCGCCGACGGCGAGCGCCTGCCGGCTAGCGCGGTGAGCCCGGCGCGACCGCTCGACCTGCCGCTGCGGCGGCCGCTGGTCATCCGGCTGGAAGGCTTCGGACCGATCGCCCGGGGTAATCACGAGATCGAGCTCGAATTCGCGGCCGAGCCGTTCGGCGAGCTCGCCTTCACCGTGACCGACGCGATCGCCGACGAGCCGGTGCGGCGCACCCAGATTCCGTACCACAAGGAAGACGACCACAACCAGGAGTGGGCCGAACGCCGGCAACATTTCGTCGCGGCGGCGACCGGCAAGAAGCTCGAGCACATCAACCGCTACTCTTTCGACCCGGCGGTCACCCGCGGCAACATCGAGAACTTCATCGGCGTCGCCCAGGTGCCGATCGGCCTCGCCGGGCCGCTGCAGGTCAACGGCGAGCACGCGAAGGGCGAGTTCCTGATCCCGCTCGCCACCGCCGAGGGGACCCTGGTCGCTTCCTACAGCCGCGGCATGAAGGTGCTCAACCAGTCGGGCGGCGTGACCTGCACGGTGGTGGGCGACGCCATGCAGCGCGCTCCGGTCTTCGTCTTCGAGTCGGCGCGCGAGGCGCGGGAGTTCGAGATCTGGGTGCAGCGCAACCTGCCCGCGATCCGCGAGCAGGCCGAGACGACCTCGTCGGTCGCCAAGCTGCTCTACATCGACACCTATCTCGCGGCCAAGTTCGCCTATCTGCGCTTCAACTTCGCGACCGGCGACGCCGCCGGGCAGAACATGGTCGGCCGCGCCACCTTCGCCGCCTGCTCCTGGGTACTCGAGCAGGAGTGGCCCAAGCAGCACGTGCGCAAGTTCTACCTCGAGTCGAACC
>CAZPZW010000128.1:0-8645 GCA_964591165.1 uncultured Thermoanaerobaculia bacterium
AGCGCACCGGGCGCAGGCAGACGTAGAGGTCGAGCATCTGGCGCAGCGCGACGTTGAGCGACCGGATGCCGCCGCCGATCGGCGTGGTGAGCGGTCCCTTGATGCCGACGAGATACTCGCGGAAGGCCTCGACCGTCTCGTCGGGCAGCCAGCTCTGGAAATTGTCGTACGCCTTCTGGCCGGCGTAGACCTCCATCCAGTGGATCTTGCGGCGGCCGCCGTAGGCCTTGGCGACGGCGGCGTCGAGCACCCGCACGCTGGCGCGCCAGATGTCACGGCCGGTGCCGTCGCCTTCGATGAACGGGATGATCGGGTGGTCGGGAACGTGGAGCTTCCCGGCGGTGAGGGTGATCTTCTCGCCACCGGTGGGCGGAGCGGGCTGGGGACTGTTCATCGCAACCTCCTTGAAGGGGTGAATTCTAGCCGTGCCGGAGCGCCAGCCGGCGCGACGGTGGGTAGGGATAGAAGTCGGGAAACTCGCCGGCGCGAATGCGCGCCTGCATGTCGGTCCAGAAACGGGGTCGGAGCAGATCGCCGTGCGTGTCGAGGAACACCGCGCGATGCGCGCCGCGCAGTCCGAGAAAGCGCTCGAACTCCTCCGGGAAGATATCGCGTGGCCCGACGAAGAACGAGGGCCCGTCCGCGGCGCCCTCCTCGTCGGCCGTCGACGGCAGCTCGCGGAAGCTGCAGTCGGTGAGCGGGCAGAGCTCGTCGTAGTCGTAGAACACGACGCGGCCGTGGCGGGTCACGCCGAAGTTCTTGGGCAGCAGATCGCCGGTGAAGACGTTCGTCGCCGCGAGGTCCTTGATCGCCTGTCCGAACTCGCTCACCGCCCGGCAGCCGGCCGCCTCGTCGGCGTGCGCCAGGTAGAGGTTGAGCGGCGTGATGCGTCGTGCGGCATAGAGGTGCCGGATGGCGACCCGGTCGCCCTCCACGGTGACGCTCTCGCCGGCGCTCTCGAGCAGGCGCGCGAGCAGGCGCGTCGAGAAGCGGTCGCGCTCGAACTCGAGATGCTCGAACTCCTGCGCGTCGATCAGGCGGCCGGCGCGGTCGTGCCGGAAGACCATGCGGTACTTCTCGATCACCTCCTCGCGGGTGGTCGTCTTGGGTGGCGCGAAGCGATCGCGGATCACCTTGAAGACGACGTCGAGCGAGGGCATGGTGAAGACCTCCATCACCATGCCACGGTCCCCCGGCGCGACGACGAAGGGCTCGTCGGATTCGGCGAGGTGGCGCAGCAGATCGCGGTAGAGCTCGGTCTTGCCGTGCTTGTTGTAGCCGATCGCGATGTAGAGCTCGGCGATCGGCTTGACCGGCAGGATCGACTTCAGGAAGCGCACCGTCTCGTAGGGTTGCCGCACGTCGACGTGGAAGTAGGAGCGGGTGAAGCTGAAGACCTGGCTGACGTCGTCGGAGGCGAGCAGTACGGCGTCGACGACGATCGAGCCGCGCGGGTTGGTGAGCGCCAGTACCAACGGGACGATTTCGGCGCCGCGCAGCATCCGGCCGACGACGTACGCCGCCTTGTTGCGGAAGAAGAGGGGCCGGACGACGTGGATCGCCTCGACGCCGCAGCTCGCCACGGGACCGCCGAGCCGCTCCTCGATCGCTGCGGCGACCAGCCCGCAGTCGCGGTCGAGGTCCTCGAAGGGAGCGCCGAGCGCCCGTTCGTCGAGGATCTGCCGGACGAGCGCCGCGGCCGGCGATCCCGGGTCGTAGCCGCGGTAGACCGGCGCTCCGGGCAGGCGCAGGAGGGCCTCCGGCGCCGGTGCCACGAACTCCACCGCCGGGTCGACGCCCACCGTGGAGAAGACGCGCCGGGAGGCAGAGCTGAAGAAGGTCTCGGCGAGCTCGACGTCGCCGCGTCCGGCGACGCGCGGGACGTAGGCCTCCTTCATAGCCGTCCAGAGCCGCTTGTCGTGGATCGCGGCGCCCAGCCGCCGCTCGAGCTCCGCGATCGCCGGCGAGAGCGTCCGCGAGTAGCACTCCAGCCTTTCGCGCGCGTCGCTCTGCATGCCGGCCCAGTCGCGCCTGGCGAAACGGACGGGAGCGCGCGCGGTGAGGTGGGCGAAGAGCTCGCGATGGGCGTCGAACGCCTGGGCGAGAATCTCGGCGCCGTCCGCCGCGCCGGCGGGCGTCGGCTGGGGAGCGCCGGGGCTCAAGGAATCGTTGCGGACCAGTTGCCGGTCCCGCCGCTCTCGAAGCCGTCGGCGAACACGAGATCGAGCGGCACCGCGGCGGTGAGCGCGATGTCGTCGACGTACCAGCCGTCGCGCTGCTCGGAGACGTCGGTCGAGAGGCGGAAGCGAACCCGGGCCGTCGCCGCGCCGTCGAGCTGCGGCAGCGCGAGCGTCACCGGCTGCCAGCTGGGCTGGCTGCCGTCGTAGACCGCCACTTCGCTCCAGCTGGCGCCGGCGTCGGTCGAGACTTCGACATGACAGAAGTCGTAGGTCGCCTCCGTGACGTAGCGCTGCCAGAAGGCGAGCTCGACGCCGGTCGCGCCGCTGAGGTCGAGGATCGGCGAAGTGAGCGAGGTGTCGACGTTGTTGGCGTAGTTGCCCGCCGGGCTGTCGGTCCACGAATGGGTCGGACTGTGCGACGACGAGCTGGTGAGCGCCCAGGGGCTCTGGGCGGTCCAGCCGCCGGCGCCGCTCTCGCCGTCGTCGGCGAAGACGGTGGTGATGGGGAGCAGGTCGAAGTCCTGGGTGAGCGTCTGGAAGGCGATCAGCGAGACCCCGGTGAGCGTCGCGGGAGCGTGCTCCGCCGCGCTCGCGACGAGATCGTAGGTTCCCGGCGGGACCTGGAGCGAATAAGCGCCGGACGCCGGCTCGGTCGAGGTCGCGAAAGGTCCCACGGCGACCGTGGCGGCGAGCGGCGCGGACGTCACCGCGTCGCGCACGACGCCTTGGACGATCGGGGCGCTCGCCGGATCGATCACCCAGAGGATGGCGGCGGAGACCGCGCCCCAGTTGCCGTTGGCGTCGCGCCCGCGCGCGTAGACCAGGTGCCGCCCCTGGGTGAGCCCCGCCGTGGCGGCGGAGTCGAGCGTCCCGCCCGCAGCTTCGATCGACTCGTCGAAGGCGCCGTCCTCAGCGGCGAGCGGAAAGGGCGTGGCACCGATCTGCCAGGGGGGCGTGTCGAGGTAGATCTCGGCGGCGGCGATCGCGTGGGTCGGCTCGCTGCCGTTGGCGTTCGAGAAGCGGGTGTCGTCGAAGGTGGCGGTCACCACGACGACGTTGCCGGGTGCGATCGCGCCAGGGCTCGCGGTGACGTCGAGGGCGTCCGGGCCGGCGGGCGTCATGTAGGGGGTGCGCGACACCTTGGCGGCGTAGAGCAGGGCGGGGAGGTTCCCGGGCAGGATGCTCGACTCGAAGTAGGAGCAGCTCTGGAAGAACGACGTGCCGACCTCGAAGCAGTAGGACGCGACGCCGAGCTCGCCGTAGCCGAAGTCGTCGGTCGTGCCGTCGGTCGCGTAGAGGCCGATCGACTGCTCCGGCCAGTGGCCGTTGAAGTAGGCGAACTTGCGTCCCAGGGTGGTGAAGGCCGTGGCGTTGTCGGACGGGGCGCTGGTGTTGCCCCACGGCCAGAGCACCAGCTCGCCGTAGCTGTGGAGATCGAGGTAGACCCCGGTGGCGCTGGTGGGCGCGGCGCCGCCCGGCCAGGTCGGTGGGCGCTGATCGGGGTAGAGCGCGCGCAGGTAGGCCTCCACCGCCTGCGTCTCGGGCTCCGAGGCGGCCGACGCGCCGCGATAGGTGTCGTCGCACGGGCTGCCGCTCGAGCCGCCGCAGCAGCCCCACATGAACTCGAAGTTGCGGTTGAGATCGGCGCCGCGGCTGCTCGTCCCGGTGCAGTAGTTGTTGTTGGTGTTCTTGCGCCACCAGTCGCCCGCCTCGGCCATCTTCCGGCCGTCCGGATTGGTGTGCAGCAGGAGATGGATCTCGTGGTGATCGAGCAGCCAGGTGGCGTCGGGATCGCTGCCGTAGCCGCCGACGAGCTGCTCCGCGAAGCGCGTCGCGAGCTCTGCCGTGGCGTACTCGCGGGCGTGGATCGCGCCGTGCGCGAAGAGCCGGGGCTTGGGACCGGGCACCGCCGAGTTGGTCAGCCTGAGCACCAGCAGGTCGTAGCCTGGCGCTCCACCAGGGGTCACTTTCTCCCAGCTGTCGCCGATGTCGACGACCGTGGCGAGATCCGGATGCGCCGCGGCGATCGCCACCGCCGAGGCATAGGTCTCTTCGACCGTGCGGTAGCAGGGATAGCCGGGGATCCCCGCTTCCGGGGACTCGCCCGCGGCGGCGCGTTCGGCGGCTCGGCGCTGCGCGGCCTCGGCGCGGCGGATCTCGGCGGTGAGCTCCCGGTCCTCCTCGACCAGGAAGCCCAGGCCACGGAGGGCGGTCAGCCGGTCGGCGTCGGCCTCGATCGAGAGGTAACCCAGCTTGCGGTCGAGGCGGAAGTGATCGCCCCAGGAGGCGACGGCACGGAGCATCGATTCGTCCCCCAGCCAGGCGCGCACCATCCAGGGGCCGTCGCCGGCGAAGGGCTGCGCGGAACCGTCGGCGGCGAGCGCGGGGCTCGCGAGCAGGGCGAGGCAGGCGAGAACGAGCGATGCGCAAGAGAAGGTACGGCTCATGGCTGGACTCCCGACCAGCGGTCGGTCCCGGAGAGATCGAAGCCGTCGGCGAAGACGAGATAGGGCGAGGTGGCGCTGAGCAGGATGTCGTCGACGTGCCAGCCGTCGAAGACCTGCGAACCGTCGGAGGTGAGCCGGAAACGGAGACGCGCCTGCGCCGCGCCGTCGAGCGCCGGAACCGCGAGCGTCACGCTCTCCCAGGCGGTGTCGTGGCCTTCACCGTTGACCGAGCGGACCTCGCTCCAGCTCGATCCGCCGTTGGTCGAGACTTCGACGCGACCGTAGTCCCAACCGGTTTCGAGGTCGTAGATCTGGCGCCAGGAGAGGGTCACGTTCTCGAGCCCGGTGAGGTCCCAGGTGGGTGAGGTGAGCGAGGTATTGACCCCGTTGCCGTAGTTGCCGCCCGGGCTGTCGCTCCAGGCGTGAGTGGGGCTCGCGGCCGCCTCGGTGGAGAGCGCCCAGGGGCTCTGCGCCGTCCAGCCGAGATTGCCGTGCTCCCCGTCGTCGGCGAACCGGGTGAGCAGGTAGGGCAGCGCGAAATCGGTGGTGGTCGTCTGGTCGTCGATCGCCACCACGTTGGCGACCGACTGCGCGGCGTGCCCGGGCGAGGTCGCGGTGAGGGTGTAGGTGCCGGCGGGGAGGCGCAGGCTGTAAGCGCCGGTCGCGGGATCGGTGGCCGTGGAGAAGCTCCCGGCGGAGACGGTCGCGGCGAGCGGCGTGCCGTTGCCGGCCTCGAGCACCAGGCCGTCGAGGGTCGGCGCCGAGGCGGGATCGATGATCCAGAAGTGGGCCGCCGAGATCGCCCCCTTGGCGCCCGAAGCGTCCTCGCCCTCGAGGTAGACCGTGTGCCGCCCGAAGCCGAGCGCGCTGGTGTCGAGGGTCCCCGCGACCTGTTCGACCGTCTCGTCGAACGCCCCGTCCGTCGCGGCGAGCAGCAGCGGCATGGCGCCGACTTGCCATGGGGGTGTGTCCACGAAGGCGCGCGCCGCTTGGATCGCCTGACTCGGCTCGCTGCCATTCGCGTCGTAGTAGCGCGTGTCGTCGACCGTCGCGCTCACGGCCAGCGACTCGCCAGCGAACAGCCCCGCCGGAGTCGCCACGAGACCGACGTTGTCGGGCCCGGCGGGGGTGAGGTAGGGCGTGCGGGCGACCTTGGCCGCGTAGCGCAACATTGCCAGACCGGCGGGCAGGACGTTCACCTCGAACGACGCGCAGCTCTCGAAGAAGGCGCTGCCCATCTCCCAAGTGTAGGCGGGCACGCCGAAGCGGCCGTAGGCGTAGTCCTTGGTCGAGCCGTCGACCACGTAAAGGCTGCCAATCCGCGGATCCCAGCCGGACAGGAAGCCCCACTTGCGACCCAAGCGGAGGATCCCCTCTCCGTTGGGCGGCTGGGGCGGACTCGTGCAGTCAGGTTGGTTCGAGTGCCCCCACGGCGAGAGGATCGCCGGGTTGTAGCTGTGGAGATCGACGTAGATGCCGGTCGTCGTGAGAGGGGCCGGCGTCGTCAGGTCGTCCGGGTCGCGCTGGTCGAGGAGCACTTGCGCCATGTAGCTCTGAACCGCCTGGACCTCGGGCTCGGAGGCCGCTGCGGCGCCGCGAAACGTGGCGGAGCACGGTAGGCCGCTCGAGCCGATGTCGGGCGGGCATTCCGGCCAGCCGCTCCAATAGAAATCGAAGTTCCTGTTCAGGTCGGCGCCCCGGTTGACCGAGGTCGCCCCGCAGTAGTTCTGATTCGTGTTCTTGCGCCACGACTCGCCGCTCTCGGCGTGTTTGCGGCCGTCCGGATTGGTGTGCAGCACGAGGTGGATCTCATGCCCATCCAGGAGCCAAGAGGCGTCGGCGTCGCTGCCGTAGTCCGCGAGCAGCCCCTCGGCGAACCGGATAGCGAGCTCGGCGGTGGTGTACTCACGAGCATGGATTGCCGCGGTGACCAGGAGCACCGGCTTGGGGCCGGGGGTGTTGGTGTTGGTGAGAACGAGTGCCAGCAGATCGTAGCCGGCCCCCGGGAGATTCTCCTTCTCCCAGGAGTTGCCGATGTCCGTCAGGGTGGCGAGGTCGGGATAGGCGATGACGAGGGCCTGGGCCGAGGCGTAGGTCTCTTCCACGGTGCGATAGCAGGGGAAGTTGGGGATTGCACCCGGCCACTCGCCGGGCGCGAGGGGGGCCTCCGCGAGACGGAGCCAGCCGGTGCGCTCGGCGTCGAGCTCGACGAAGAAGCCGAGCGCCTGCAGCTCGCTCACCCGGCGTGCATCGGCCTCCAGGAGAAGAAAACCCTTGGCGGAGTAGTCGCCGAAGTGATCCCCCCAGCTGGCGACCGCGCGGATCATGGCTTCGTCGCCGAACCAGGCCCGCACCATCCAGGGGCCGGGGCCGGCGAAAGGCTCTTCGGCCAGGAGAGGAGCGCCGACGACGATCAGGAGCAGGCAGACGACGCGGAGGCACCGGGAGCGCAGCATCGAATCGGAAACGCTAGCATGCACTTTCGGTCGGGATGCCACCTCTTCGGAGAGGTGGCGCGCCGACCCCCGATTCCGCCTAGGATGGAGCGGGACCCGCCATGCACCTGGCGACGCGCTATCTCGGACTCGAGCTCGCCCACCCGATCCTGCCGGGCGCCTCGCCGCTGGTCGACGACCTGGACATGGTCCGGCGGCTCGAGGACGCCGGGGCACCGGCGATCGTCATGCACTCGCTGTTCGAGGAGCAGGCGGTCGGGGAGCCGATCCCCCTGGCCGAGTTCCTCGACGAGACAGCGGAGTCGTTCGCGGAAGCCTACGGCGGGCTCCCCTCCGAGGAGCAGTTCCGGCTCGGACCGGACCAGTACCTGGAGCAGCTCGAGCGGATCAAGCGGGCAGTCCGGGTGCCGGTCATCGCGTCGCTCAACGGCTCGACGCTCGGCTACTGGCTGGAGGCCGCCCGCTGGCTGGAGGACGCCGGGGCGGATGCGGTCGAGCTCAACATCTATCGCCTGGCGACCGATCCCACCCGGTCGGCCGAAGAGCTCGAGTGCGAGGTCGCCGACATGGTACAGGCCGTCGTGAGCTCCGTCGCCGTGCCGGTGGCGGTGAAGCTCGGGCCCTATTACACCTCGATGGCGCACTTCGCCCGGCGCCTGGTCGACGCCGGGGCCTCCGGCCTAGTGCTCTTCAACCGCTTCTGCCAGCCGGATCTCGACGTGGTGAAGCTCGAGGTCGCTTCCCAGCTCGAGCTCTCGCAACCGGGGGACCTGCGCCTGCGGCTGCACTGGATCGCGATACTCGCCGGCCGGCTGGATACCGACCTGGCCCTTTCGGGCGGTGTGTTCGCGGCGCTGGACGTGGTCAAGGGGCTGATGGCCGGAGCGACGGTGGTCGAAACCGTCTCCTACCTGCTCGAGCAAGGTCCGGAAGGTCTGTCGACCCTCCGCCTTGGGCTGGAGCGCTTCATGGAGGAGCAGGGCTACGCCTCGATCGAGGAGTTCCGCGGTTTGCTCTCGCTCGAGCGCTGTGCCGACCCCTTCGCCTACGAGCGCGCCAACTACGTCCACCAGTTGCAGAGCTGGCGGTCGAGCGAGTGACGCGCGCGGGCGCGGCTAGTTGGTGACCGCCGCGGCCGCCTTGGCGCCCCAGCGGAAGGCCTCCTCGTTGAGCGGGATCATCGAGCACTTGTCCTTGAGCGCCGAGCGGATGGCGGTCAGGAACGAATCCTCGGGCAGGATTCCAGTCGCGGCGTGCAGGGCGCCCAGGGCGACGACGTTCTTGACCAGAGGACGGCCGAGATCGGCGGCGATCTGGGTGAACGGCACGCCGACCAGGCGCACTCCGGCCGCGACCTCGGGCAGCTCCTTGATCACCGAGCTGTCGTAGAGCACGGTGCCGCCCGCGACGACCCGGGGGCCGAACTTGGCGAGGCTGGGGGCGTTGAAGGCGATCAGCACGTTGGGCGTCGGCGCCGCGGGCGAGAGCACCTCGTGCTCCGCGACGTGGACGTCGGCATAGGAGGTCCCGCCGCGCGACTCGGGGCCGTAGCTCGGGATGTG
>CAZPZW010000129.1:0-8635 GCA_964591165.1 uncultured Thermoanaerobaculia bacterium
TGGGGGCGCGAGCTCGACTACGAGAAGGTCTTCCCGCTGCTCGCGCTCGACGGCGGCCGGATCGTGGCGGACGCCACCCTCCACCGGCGGCCGCACGGCCCCCTGCGGCTCGCGGCGCGCCTCAAGTGGACGCTCGACCCGGCGTTCCGCGGCGTCGGCCTGGGCTCGCTGATGGTCAACCACTTCATCGCGACCGCGCGGGCCAACGGTCTGCGCCACCTGAACTGCATGCTGATCTCCGACCTCGAGGCCGAGGCCATCCGGGTTCTCGCCGAGCACGGCTTCCGCAAGTACGAGGTGCCGGGCTACGGTGCCGATCCCGACGGCAACCCCCACGACATGACCCTGATGGTGCTCAAGCTCTAGGTTGACGCCGCCACCCGAGGATCGCCGCTCCGCTTCCCGAAGACCGCCAACTCCGCCGTGGCGCGCCCTGGCGCTCGCCGCGCTGGCGCTCGCCCTGGCCTCGCTCGCCGTCGCCTTCTGGGCGCTCCGCGAGCTGAAGCGTTCGGCGGTGGCGATCGAAGTCCCCGCCCCGCGCCCCGCGCCGGAGGCGCCGGCGGAGGACCGGCTGATCCTGTCGGCGGACGCCTGGAAGAACCTCGCGGGGTGGAACCAGGATCGCCACGCCGAGGCCTTGGTGGCCCTTCTGGCATCCTGTAGAGGGCAGCCAAGGGAGGATGCGGGTGGCAACCTGGGGCGGGAGCTCGGTCGTGCGGCCGAGGCCTGGCGAATGCTCTGCGCGCGTGCGACGGTGGTGCCGCCCGGAGACGACGCGGCGGCGCGTGCTTTCCTCACCGAGTCTTTTGATCTCTTCTCCCTGTCCAACAACGCCCAGCGCGAGGGGCTGCTCACCGGCTACTACGTTCCCGAGCTGCGCGGCGCGCGGCGCAAGAAGGCGCCCTTCGTCCATCCGCTCTATCTCGCGCCGCGCGACGTCCAAGTGGTCGATCTCGGGGACTTCAAGCGGGAGCTGGCGGGCCGGAAGATCTCCGGGATGGTGCGTGGCGGGCGCTTCCGGCCCTATTGGGATCGCGGCGAGATCGAGGGCGGCGCGCTCTCCGGCAAGGGGCTGGAGATGCTCTGGGTGGACGACCCGGTGGCCCTCTTCTTCCTCCAGATCCAGGGCTCGGGGCGGGTGCGCCTCGCCGACGGCACGCTGGTTCGGGTCGGCTACGCGGCGCAGAACGGGCACGACTACACGGCGATCGGGCGGATCCTGATCGACGCCGGGGAGCTCGACCGGGAGAGCGTCTCGCTGCAGACGATCCGGCAGTGGCTGCGGGCCCATCCAGCGCGCGCCGCCGAGGTGATGAACCAGAATCGCTCCTATGTCTTCTTCCGGGTCCTGCCCGGCGAGGCGGTCGGCGCTTCCGGCGTCGAGCTCACGCCGGGCCGGTCGCTGGCGGTCGATCCACGGTTCCTGCCCTACGGCCTGCCGATCTGGATCGACAGCACCCTGCCGGCCGCCCCCGAGCTCGGACGGTCGAGCGAAGTGCCGCTGCGCCGGCTGGTGGTGGCGCAGGACACCGGCGGGGCGATCCGGGGGCCGCTGCGCGGCGACCTGTTCTGGGGCCCCGGGGCCGAGGCGGAGGCTCTCGCCGGCGGCATGAAGCAGCCGGTCCGGCTCTGGCTCCTCTGGCCGCGCGGCGTCGCGCTGCCGCCGGGCTGACCCGGCGCCCGGGCGCCTGTCACCCGGCGCGCCGATTCGTCGTAGTCTCCAGCGACGGCAAAACCTGGGAACTCACCGGTAGGGGCGCAGTCGACCGCATGGTGCGGCGTCGCGTCGTGGCCGGTCGACTCGGCAAAGGGGGAGGACACCGCGATGCTCACGTCCCTGTTCGTGCTGGCGCAGCTGCAGGATCAACCCGCCGCGGGCCCGTTGGGGGCGCTCTTCGGCGGCGTCTTCATGTTCGTCTGGCTGGCGGTGATGATCCTGATCGTCGCCGGATTCTGGAAGGTCTTCGTCAAGGCGGGTGAGCCGGGCTGGGCCTCGATCATCCCGATCTACAACTGCATCGTGCTGCTCAAGATCGCCGGCCGTCCGCTCTGGTGGTTCCTGCTCCTCCTGGTCCCGGTGGTCAACTTCGTGATCTTCATCGTCGTCTCGCTCGACGTGGCGAAGAAGTTCGGCCAGGGGGCCGGGTTCGGCATCGGACTCGCCGTCCTGCCGATGATCTTCTACCCGATGCTCGGCTTCGGCTCCGCCCGTTACAACAGCTGAGCCCGCCCCGGCTCAGGTCGCCTCGCCAGCGCGGGGGGCGACCTGCGCCGCCCGACGACGGCGCGCGGGTAGAATGGCGCCATGGCTACCTTCGTCTCCGAACTCGAACCGCAGGCTCTCTGGCGCCATTTCGACCAGATCCTGACCATTCCCCGCGGCTCCAAGAACGAAGCCGCGATGCGCCAGTACGTCCTCGGCGTCGCGCAGCGCGCCGGACTCCAGCACCAGGTCGACGCCGTGGGCAACGTGGTGGTGCGCAAGCCCGCCGCGAAGGGGCGCGAAAAGGCGCCGGCCCTGGCGCTCCAGTCGCACCTCGACATGGTCTGCGAGAAGAACTCCGACGTCGAGTTCGATTTCACGAAGGACGCCCTGAAACCGCGCCGGGTCGCCGATTACCTCTACGCGAGCGGCACCACGCTCGGCTCCGACAACGGCATCGGCGTCGCGTCGATGCTGGCGGTGGCCGAGGCCACGGACCTGGCGCACGGCCCGCTCGAGCTGCTGTTCACGATCGACGAGGAGACCGGGTTGACCGGGGCCGCGGAGCTCGACCCGAAGCTCGTCTCGGCGCGCCGCCTGATCAACCTCGACACCGAGGAGGAGGGCGCGCTCTATGTCGGTTGCGCCGGCGGCGCCGGCACCGATCTCGCGATCCCGCTCGAGAAGATGTTCGGCGCCGAGGGCCGGACCGCGCTCGCGGTCAAGCTCTCCGGATTCAAGGGGGGGCACTCGGGCGTCGACATCCATCTGCAGCGCGGCAACGCCATCTCGCTGCTGGCGCGCGCGCTGTACGCGCTCTATGACGAGTTCGAGTTCGAGATGGTGCGCTGCGAGGGCGGCAACATGCACAACGCGATCCCGCGCGAGGCCACGGCGGTCCTCCGGGTCGCTGCCGCCGACGTCGCGCGCCTGCGGGCGGCGCTCGAGGCCCAGGCGACGACCCTCGGCGCGGAGTTCGCCGGCATCGAATCCGGCATCCGGGTCGACTTCGCTCCGGCCGAAGCACCCGCCGAGGTCTGGTCGGACGCGACCTCGCTGCGCTGCCTGGCGCTGCTCGCCGCGCTGCCCCACGGCGTGCTCGCGATGAGCCACGACATTCCCGGCCTGGTCGAGACCAGCACCAATCTCGCCAAAGTGCGCACCGAGGAGACGGTCCTCAGGATCCACCAGAGCAATCGCAGCTCGGTGATGACGGCGCTGCGCGCCACCCAGTCGAAGATCGCCGCCTTCGCCGACCTGGCCGGCGGCGAGGCGAAGCAGAGCGAGGGGTATCCGGGCTGGAAACCGAACATGGAGTCGGAGCTGCTGGCCATCCTCAAGCGCGTGCACGTCGCGACGCTGGGCAAGGAGGCCGAGATCCGCGCCATCCACGCCGGGCTCGAGTGCGGACTGATCGGCGAGAAACTGCCGGGGATCGACATGATCTCGATCGGCCCGCAGATCGAGCACCCGCATTCGCCCGACGAGCGCGTCCGCATCCCGTCGGTCGAGGGTTACTGGCGGCTCCTGGTCGCGACGCTCGACGAGCTGTCGTCCTGAGGCAGTCTGCGACGAGCGGCCGCGCCGCGGCCGGGGAGGGATCGATGACCGTGCGCGACGAGCAGGAGCCGGCAGGACTTTCGCGTCGGGAGGTGCTGGGCACGGTCGGCGGGGCGGCGCTGGGCGCCGCGGCGCTCGGCCGACTCGGCGCCGCGCCGGCCGCGGCAGAGGGCCCGGCGAGCCCGCCGCCGGCGCCGCCCGACTTCGAGCTCGCGGAGCTCACCCTCCCCGACCTGCAGCGTGGCCTCAGCGAGGGGCGATGGAGCTCGCGACGCCTGGTCGAGCTCTACCTGGCGCGCATCGCGGCGCTCGACGACGGGCCGGACGGCCTGCACGCGATCGCCGAGACCAACCCGGAGGCGCTCTCGATCGCAGAGGCGCTCGATCGGGAGCGCCGGAGCGGCAAGTTGCGGGGTCCGCTGCACGGCATCCCGGTGGTGATCAAGGACAACATCGACACCGCCGACCGGCTGCGGACCACCGCCGGGTCGCTCGCCCTGGCCGAGTCGACCGCCGTGCGCGACGCCCACCTGGTGGAGCGGCTGCGTGCCGCCGGCGCGGTGCTGCTCGCCAAGACCAATCTCTCCGAGTGGGCCAACTTCCGCTCCACCCGTTCGACCTCGGGCTGGAGCGGCAGGGGCGGCCAGGTGCGCAATCCCTACGCGCTGGACCGCAATCCCTGCGGCTCCTCGTCGGGCACCGGGGCGGCGCTCTCGGCCAACCTCGCGGCGCTCGGCGTCGGCACCGAGACCGACGGCTCGATCACCTGTCCGGCCGCCTTCTGCGGTCTGGTGGGGCTCAAACCGACCGTGGGCCTGGTCTCGCGGCGCGGCATCATCCCGATCTCGGCGACCCAGGACACCGCCGGTCCGATGACCCGGACGGTGACCGACGCGGCGCTGCTGCTCGGTGCGCTCACCGGCACCGATCTGCTCGATCCGGCGACCGCCGCCGCGGCGGGTCGCGCCGAGAGCGACGACGCCACGCGCGCGCTCGACCCGCGCGGCCTCGCCGGCGCGCGTCTGGGCGTGGCGCGCAACTACTTCGGCTGGCATCCCGAGGTCGACCGCCAGATGGGTGCGGTGCTCGACCTGCTCAAAGCGCTCGGCGCCGAGCTCGTCGACCCGGCCGAGATCCCGCACCGGGGCGAGTTCGACGACGCCGAGTACACCGTGCTGCTCTACGAGTTCAAGCACGGCCTCAACGCCTACCTCGCCGGCCTGCCGGCGAACGGGCAGCCGCGCACCCTGGGCGAGCTGATCGCCTGGAACGAGGCGAACGCGGCGCGCGAGATGCCCTGGTTCGGACAGGAGATCTTCGTCGCCGCCGAGGCCAAGGGGCCGCTCACCGATGCGGTCTACCTCGAGGCGCTGGCGACCTGCCGCAGGCTGGCGCGGACCGAGGGCCTCGACGCCGTGCTGGCCGGGCATCGCCTCGACGCCCTGGTCTGCCCGACGGCCGGACCGGCCTACCTCACCGACTGGGTGAACGGCGACCACTACGGCGGCTCGGCGACCAGCCCCTGCGCGGTGGCCGGCTACCCGCACCTGACGGTGCCGGCGGGCGAGGTGCACGGGCTTCCCTGGGGGCTCTCCTTCATGGGGCCGGCGTGGAGCGAGGGTCGCCTGCTGCGCTACGGCTACGCTTTCGAGCAGGCGAGCCGCGCCCGCCGGACGCCGCGCCTGCTGCGCACGCTGCCCCTCTAGGCCGGCGCGCGGCCGGCGCGCCCGCGGGCGTCGAGGACCTCGCGCACCCGCGCCGCCAGATCGCGCGGCTTGAAGGGCTTGGCGATGAAAGCGACGTGCGCCGGCAACTCCGGACGGCCGCCCAGCATGTCCTGGGGATAGCCCGACATGAAGAGCACCGCGAGGTTCCCGCGCTCGCCCGCCAGCGTCTCGGCGAGCTTCGGCCCGCTCATCCCGGGCAGCACCACGTCGGTGAGCAGCAGGTCGACCGGCTCGTCGGACCCGGCGAGCCGTTGCAGCGCGGACTCGCCGTCCGGCGCCTGCAGCACCCGGTAGCCGTAGGTGTCGAGGGTGACCTGGAGCAGCTGGCGGATGGCCGCTTCGTCCTCGACCACCAGCACGGTCTCGCCGCCGCGGGGCGGCTGGGTCGGCGTCGGATCCGCGGCCGCCGCGGTGGGCCAGGCGATCCGCGGCAGATAGACCTCGACCCGCGTGCCGCGCCCGGGCGAGGTGGTCATCGCGATGGCGCCGCCGCAGCCGTGCACGATGGCGTAGACCGTCGAGAGGCCGAGACCGGTGCCCCCGGGCTTGGTGGTGAAGAAGGGCTCGAAGGCCCGGTCGCGCGTCTCGCGATCCATGCCCGCACCGGAATCGACCACGGCGAGACGGAGATAATCGCCCGGCTCCACCGCCAGCTCGGCGGCGGCGCGGCCCGCGAGCGTCTCGACCGCGGTCTCGAAGCGGAGCGAGCCGCCCTCCGGCATGGCATCGCGCGCGTTGACCGTCAGGTTGAAGAGGATCTGGTCGAGCTGCCCGCGATCGATGCGCACCCGCTCGTAGGGGGCGGCGAGCGCGGTCGACAGGGCGATCGGCTCGCCGATCAGGCGGCGCAGCATCTGCTCGGTCTCGCGCACCACGCCGTCGAGCTCGAGCTCGACCGGCGTCAGGAGCTGCTTGCGGCTGAAGGCCAGCAGCTGGCGGGTGAGCGCCGCCGCGCGCTCGGCCGCATGGCCGATCTGCTCGACGTGACCGCGCCACTGCGCCCCCGGAGCGAGCGCGTCGAGCATGGTCTGCACGTTGCCCAGGATGACGGTCAAGAGGTTGTTGAAGTCGTGCGCCACGCCGCCGGCGAGCTGGCCGATGGCGCGCATCTTCTGGTCGTGGCGCAGCTGCTCCTCGCTGGCGCGCAGCCGCTCCTCGGCGTGCCGTCGCTCGCTGATGTCGGTGGCGACGCCGAGCACCGCCGGCAACCCGCTGCCCGCGGTGGTGAACGGGATCTTCACCGTCTGCAGCCAGCGCACCTGGCCCCGCGCGTCGGTGATGCGCTCCTCGGGGATCACCTTCGGCCGGCCGCTCTCGATCACCTCGAGGTCGTCGGTGCGGAAGTGGCGCACCTCCTCCTGCGAACGCGCGAAGTCGGCGTCGGTCCGCCCGGTGAGCTCCTCGACGGTGGTGCCGTAGGCCTCGGCGACCGCCCGGTTGACCAGCAGGAAGCGCCCCTCGCGGTCCTTGGCGAAGACGAAGTGCGGCACGAGGTCGATGATCTGGCGCAGCCGCTCCTCGCTCTCGCGCACCCGCTCCTGGGCCGCGCGCCAGGCGGAGATGTCGCGCACCACCGCGGCGACGGCGGACGCCCGGCCGTCGCCCGAGCGGACGAAGCTCACCTGGGCCTCGCTCCAGACGGAGGTCCCGTCGCTGCGGCGCAGCTCGAGGTCGAGGGTGCGCGAGCGCAGCGGGTCGGCGTTGGGATCGGACTCGCGGGCGAGCTCCTCGGCGAGGGCGGCCTCGGCGATCGCGGCCGACTCCGGCGTCATCAGGTCGAGGAGCCGGCGGCCGACGAACTGGTGCGGCGTGAAGCCGAGCAGGCGCTCGACCGAGGGAGTGACCGAGAGCGGGCGCAGGTCGAGCGTCAGGGTGACGATGACGTCCGAGATCGACCGCGCGAGCTGAGGATCGCGCGGCCAGAGCTCGTCCGAGCCGGACGGAGATGGCCCTGCGGGGAGTGGGTCGTCGCTCACGACGTCGGCGGTCAGGATAGCACCGGCGAGCGCCGCGGCCGGATCAGCCCTTGAGCAGGAACGTCACCCGCATGGTGACCCGGAACTCGGTGATCTTGCCCTTGGCGACCACCACCTTCTGCTCGGAGATCCAGGCCCCGGAGACGTTGTCGACGGTCTTGTGGGCCCGCTCGACGCCGACCTTGATCGCGTCTTCGAAGCTCTTCGGGGACGAGGAGGTGATCTCGATGACCTTGGCGACGGACATGACGGCTCCTTTCGCGGTGGTGTCTACGGGACGAGAATAGCCCATCGGCGACCGCTACAATCCCGGCATGGCGAAGCGTGGCCGGTCGGCCGGCTCCCTCGGCAAGACCTTCTCGCGGCTGCTCCGCCGCCGTGACGGACGGCTCGCCAAGATCTTCGCCGGTTGCGGGCTGCTCCTGGCCGCCGCCGCGGTCTGGTACGTCTGGCCCTACTGGCGGCTCTCCGGCGAGTTCGCCGCGCTGCCCGCGGCGCAACCCTCGCGCCTCTACGCGCGTCCCTTCCGGGTGGCGGTGGGCGACGAGCTGTCGCCCGAGGCGCTGGTCCGCGAGCTCGGCGCGCGAGGTTACCGCGCCGCGGCCGGAGGGGATCTCGTGGCGGGGACCTATCACCTCGGCGGCGAGCGGGTGGCGGCGCTCCGCCGGCGCTTCCCGGCGCTCGGCGCCGACCGCGGAGGGGATCTGCTGGTGGTCGACTTCGCCGGCCGCCGGGTGATCGGCGTGGCGCTCGCGGGCAAGGCGGCCCGCGAAGCGCTGCTCGATCCGGTCTTGCTCGCCACCTTCTACGGACCGGACCTCCGCGAGCTGCGTCCGGCCCCCCTCGGCGAGATCGCGCCGGAAGCGGTGCGCGCCGTGCTCGCCGCCGAGGACGCCGCGTTCTTCGAGCACCCGGGGATCTCGCTCACCGGCATCCTCAGGGCGCTCTGGGTCAACCTGCGGGGCGGCGAAGTCGCGCAGGGCGGGTCGACCGTCACCCAGCAGCTCGCCAAGAACCTCTATCTCACCTCCGAGCGGACGGTGAGCCGGAAGCTCCGCGAGGCGATGCTCGCGCTGATGCTGGAATGGCGCTACTCGAAAGAGGAGATCCTCGAGGCCTACCTCAACCAGATCTTCTGGGGGCGCAGCGGCTCGGCCAACCTGATCGGC
>CAZPZW010000130.1:0-8569 GCA_964591165.1 uncultured Thermoanaerobaculia bacterium
CGAGGGCGAAGAGCTTCTCGCGGATCGAGCGCTGGAGCGCCGGCCAGTCGCCCCCGGGCAGGTCGGTCCGCCCGACGCCGCGCTGGAAGAGGGTGTCGCCGACCAGGATTTCGCGGTTCGTCGCGTCGAGCAGGCAGACGCCACCCGGGGTGTGGCCCGGGGTGTGGAGGACGCGCAGGATGAGGCCGGCCACTTCGAGCGGGCTCCCCTCCTCCAACCAGCCGCTCGGGGGCGGACAGGGGCGGGCGCCGAGCAGCGCCTCGAGCTCGGGCCACTGCGGCCGCTCGAGGTAGGGCAGGTCGGCGCGATGAATCACCACGCCCACGCCGTAGCGCTCGCAGAGGTGCGGCACGTGCGCGATGTGGTCGACGTGGCCGTGGGTCAGCACCACCAGCTCCGGCACCAGGCCCCGCGCCTCGATCGCATCGAAGATGCGCTGGCTCTCCGCCCCCGGATCGACCACCGCGCAGCGCGGCGGGCGGCCGATCAGGTAGCAGTTCTCGGCCAGCGGGCCGACGGTCAGGCACTCGATCAACATCCGGGCGGATCTTAGACGATAGCGAGCAGTCCTCTCCTCCTCAACCTGTCGCAACAGGTCCTCTACGGGTCAGAAAGCGAGGCTAGGTTACGGATCGGATCGAGATCGAGACGCTTCCGATGACCCACGACGAGAAGAGCTTCTTCAAGAGCCTCGGCAAGAGAATCGCCGAGCTGCGCAAGGAGCAAGGCCTGACCCAGACCCAGGTCGCCGAGCTCCTGGGCCTCACCCAGTAGCAGGTCGGGCACTTCGAGGTCGGCCGCCGCCGCGTCCCCGTCCCGCTACTCCCGGCACTCGCCAGGGCCGTCGGCGCTTCGGTTGAAGACCTGATCGGCGAGGACAAGAAGCCCGGCAAGCGCGGACCCGCAGTCAAGCTCCAGCGGCACCTCGAGCGCATCATCCTGCTCCCCAGGGCTCGCCAGGACTTCTTCTTCCAGGTCCTCGAATCCGTCCTTCAGTAGGAAGCCGGATAGACGAAGAGCCCGGCGCATCGCACCGGGCTCCTTGTCGAACGTCCTCGTTTGCAAAAGGCCCGATTACCAGGGCTCTTCGGCTTCCAGCTCGGGGTCGAGCCAGATGCGACCGCCGGCCCCGAGATCGAATCGGTAGCCGGGGGGCAACGCGAGATACTTGGCCAGCTCGGGACGAGCTGCCGTAACGTGGTAGGCGTGGTGCACCTTCGCCGTCTTGGCGGTCCCGTCGTAGAGATTCGTACTCAGAAACCAGCCGGACATCTTGCCGCTGTAGCGGTACCGGGCTCCATCGACGGGCAATCGACTCTCCAAGACGCCGTCGGAGCAGGCGATACCGCTGAGCGGAAGCGGTGGATCGAAAGCTGCGCTCTCTTCCTCGCAGACCCTCTGCTGGTCTCTCCGATACAAGAGCGCAAGGGTGGCGCCGGGGACGAATTCGGTGTTCTCGGCATTGGGCTCGGAAGCGGTCAACAGGCCCGGCGACTTCGCGTCGAATTTCACGAGCCAATATCCACACTGCACGGTATCCCCTGGATGAATGTGGATGCTTCCATCCTGAAGCGCCTCTCCCATGTTGGAGAGAAAGCGTTGCGCATCGGGAAGAAGGGATGCGTCTCTGACGGAGGCCTCGAGCTCTGGAAGCCCCAGGCTAGTCAAACCGTGGGTTCTCGCTACGAGACCGCTCAGCACAACTTGGAGGGCCATAGTCTCACTCGTCAATCTGATCGATGATCTGTTGCTGCAGCTCGAGCTGCTGATGTGCATTGCTGTCCAACACTCGCTGCTCGACTGCATTACCTGCGGAACGCACGAACTCTTGACCGCCTTCGATGAGGCCGAGAGTGACCATCACGCCGCCAAGTCCGGGGATGAAGTCGGCGATCGCCCGGAGCTTACTGGAAACCTGCCCGCCTTGCCTCGCGCTGCAGGTCGTGCATTGCGGCAGGAGCTCGTACGGCTCTCCCTCGGAGTTCAATCCGATAGGAGGCTGGTGATCTGCCACGGGGTTTCCCGACTTGGTCCCCGCAATCTTCGTGCCGCAGGTGTGGCAGCCATTCGCTTCGAAGTTCGCTTTCAGCTCTTGGCGTACGGCCGTGGGGTGGCTCCTGCTCGCCGTTCCGGGAACCGCCCTGACGGCATAGGGACCAGGCTTGGTCAGATCTTTGGCCTTGATCCCAAGCCAGCCCGAGACCGTCGCCTTCGCCTTTCGCCACCATTCGAGAGAGATCTCGCCTGTGGGGTCGACGAGTTTCAGCGGGTTGCCTTGGACGTAGGCATAGCGGTTCCATCCTTGCGGGTTCCGCATCGTGCGCTCGAGCGGTAGCACGGGATCCACGCTACGGACAGCGCTTCCTCGGACCGTACTGAAGGGCCGAAGCCGCTACGCGCTGCTCCGTAGAAGCTCTCAAGCAGGAAACCTCGAGACAGGCAAAGAGCCCGGCGCAACGCGCCGGGCTCTTCCTGTTCACGGTCGCGGAGTTCTCGGCTAGACCGAGGTGCCGCTGTGGCGCCGGAGGCGCCCGCCGACCCAATCGAGCAGCCACACAAGGGCAAGGAAGACGAGCAGCTCTGCCCCGAGGGCCAACGTCACCGGAAAGAGAAATGCAGGACTGAACGGCTCGAGCTTGAGCACTACGGTGCTCATGGCGTACGCCCAGATGGGCCCCATCAGGCCGACGAGTAGCAGAAGCGCGAGCACGCGGCGGGAGCGCTGGAGCGACAGGGCCCAGGCGATCGCGACCCCACCGATGAGAAGGAGAAACTGAAGTGGCACGGTGACGAAGTGGACGCGCGGCGGAGCTCCCGATTGGAGGAGGTACACCACCGTCCCAAGAGCGAAGAGCGCGAGCGCGATGACGAGTTGGCGGCGCATGGTCGTCACGGGTAATCGACGTCGACTTCGATGATGTCGGTTTCTCGACCGACGACGCTGAAGAAATCAGCCGCTTGTCCGGTGAGGTCGATGCATCCTCGCGAGCCTGGATCGGTGCCGCCGTGAATCGTGAAGCCACCGCGGCCGTACATCGTGTTTGCAGGATCTGGTGTCAGCCAGACGCGTTGCTGACCCCAGGAATCGGTGCCCCCCGGGAACGTGCCACCGCCGAAGACACCCTTCATTCTGTCGACACGGCTGGTGTCCGAGTAGTTCTGAATCTGCTTCGGGTCGAAGCTGTAGCGACCCTCCGGAAGAGGCCCGCGATTGGCGTCTCCTTGCCCGAAGAGGTTGCGCCCAAGCGAGTCGACTCTCCCGGCAACGCCTTGATAGCCGCGCATGCTGCCGTCCCTCCCGTAGAGCGTGAGCTGGCTCCCGTTGAAGGCGACGAAGGTCCCGCGCCCCTGCACCTGCCGGGACGAGGATTCCCCGTTGGCCTTCACGGTGACTTCCTCGATCACGTCTGTGCCTTCGAGGTACGTCCACTTGTCGTCGATCTTGAACCAGAGCTCACCGGTGGGATCGACGTACTTGAGCGGGTTGCCGATGGTGTAGGTGTAGCGGTTCCAAGCCTGCGGCCGCTTGAGCGCTCGCGCCGTCAGCACCGGGTCGGTCGAGAGGAATCTCCCGGTCAAGGGGGAGCGGAATCTCGCATGCAGGTAGTCGAAGTCGTCGCCCGGGGCGGTGGGGGTGGACTGGAGGTCCCTCTCGTGCCCGGTAAACTTCATCACCTCGGCGTCCTGCGCGGTCGAGGTCGCCTCCTGGCCGAAGGGGAAGTAGGTGTGCTGAGCACCGATCTGCCCGAAGAGGTTGGAGATCGCCCGGATAGTCCCCAGGTGGTCGGTCCCGAAGTCGCGGTAGTCCCCCTGGAGCTCTTGGGAGGCGACGAGCTTGCCCTCCCGGTAGGCGTAGAGGGTGATCGTCCGCTGCGCCCCGCCGCTGGTCGACGACCACTCGGCGAAGTTTTCGCTCTCGAAGCCGTCGCAGAAGATCTCCTCGACCAGCTCGCCCCCGCCCCCTGGACAGGTCCACTCGGGCGCGAGGGGTCCCTCCGTCGCCGGCCGGCGCTCGTCGCGCACCAGCACCTCCTTGCCGAAGCCGCGGATCGTCCAGTTGGCGTAGCTCGCGTCGGCGACGTCCTTCACTGCCCAGAGCCGCTCGTCGTCCGCCGTGTAGACGTAGCTCCAGCCCTCCGAGGCGTTCGCCCAGTGGCTCATCCGGTTCAAGGGGTCCCAGGCGTAGGTGTTGCCGTTCCAGCCGGTCGTGTTGCCCGAGGCGTCGTAGCTCGCAGAGGTCAGGCGGTTGGTCGCCGTCGAGGTCGGGGTGTTGATCGTCGACCCGTCCGTCGTCGTCGAGCTGATGTTGCCGTAGAGGTCGAAGCCCATCGACTGCGCCCGATCGGGCTCGAGCGAGCCCATCTGCGCTTCCACCAGGCGCTGGAAGCGGTCGTAGCGGAAGTGGTCGCTCCCCATGGCTTCGATGTTGCCGGCGCCGTCGTAGGAATAGGTGCCGGTCGCGAAGGAGTTCGGTGGCTCCTGGGACGAGGTCGTGATGGTGATCGACTGCGGGCGGGGCATGCCGTGGGAGGCCTGCGCGATCGTCTCGGTCATCGGTGGCGGGGTCCCTGAGCCGTGCACGATCACGTGCGGCATCCCGCTCGCATGGTAGCTCACCTCCGAGAGGACCGGGCCGACCACGACGATCGACTTAAGGAAGCCGTCCTCGTAGCTCGTCGTGGTGGAGATCGGCGGCGGGCCGCCCGTGCACCCGGGCCCTGAGAGGCAGGTCGGGTAGGTCAGGAGCGCGGGCTGGCCGAGAGCGTTCGTCTCTTGGATGACCTGCCAGGTCTCGCTGGTCACCCCCGTACCCGAAACGGCGGTGGTGCGCGTCTTCGCTCGCCCTCCCCGGTCGTCGTAGACGTAGGTCTCCGTCACGTTCGCGACCGAGTTCGCGGGAAACGCCGGCGGACCGAGCGCGTTGCGGCTCATCGCGGTTTCGAGCTTCCCCTTGCGCGCGTTCGAGCCCGAGTTCGCCGTGGCGTATGTGAACTGCTTCCAGGTCGTCCCGGTCTCCGTCGCGCTGTTGCACGTCTCGCCGACATCCGGCACTCGCACCTTGGCAAGTCGCTCCGCGCCGTCGAAGGTGTAGGCGAGCCGCCGGGTCGTCGACCCGTCGTCCCGGTAGCGGGCGTGACCGCGCGCGTCGTAGCAAGAATAGGTCACGAAGCCGTTGCCGCTCGTCCCTTTCTCCGGGTGCTTCTCCGACGTGAGGAAGCCCCGGTTGTCGTAAGTGAATAGTCGCTCCTGGCCGCAGGAGCTGCCGTTGAAGTTCTCACACACCTTGGCAAGACGGCCGGATTCGTCGTACTCGTAGGTGGTGTTCATCCCCGCCGCGCCGCCGCAATCGAGGTACCCCTCCTCCACGCGGTCCAACCGCCCCTGCCGGTCGTACCGCTCCCACTTGCGGATGCACTGCTCGGTCCCCGAGATGGAAGTCGCGACGCTCTGCTCGGTGCCCACCCACTGAACGCCTTGGTACAGGAACGTGGTCACCTTGTTGTCCGGCTGCGTTACGGTCGCGGGCCGCCCAAAGGCGTCGAAGCCCGCCGAGACCGTCGCCGGGAGGGTGTTCTCGTTCGGGAACTGGCCGTCGTCATCGTAGATCCAGCTCGAGACCCGCTCCGTAGCACCCATCGGGTTGTAGCGCGTCACCCGCACGGCGAGCTCGGTCTCGTCGGGCATCTCCCGCTGCTCGTGCCACGCGCGGCCGAAGCCGGTGGCCACCACCTTCTCGTAGGTCAGTCGATTGCCGGCGGTACAGCTTGCCTCCTCCGCCGCACAGCGCTCGACCTCGACGACGTTGGGCGCCGAGTAGGTGGTTTCCGTCTGGGCATCGCGCGGGAGGCCGGCGAACGACATCGGCCGCGAGCGCGTCATGCGCCCCAGGTCGTCGTAGGTGAGCTGCGTCTCGACGCCGGCCACGTCGCGGCTCGCCGAGGGGAGCCCGGTCGCGGCGTTGATCGTCAGGTCGAGGACGTAGTGGGTCGTTCCCGAGTACTTCGAGGTGGCGCGGACGCCCCCCGAGTGGGTGTGGTCCAGCCGGTACTGCCAACCCGAAGCAGGCGGCCCGGAGGCGCAGGTCGGGAGCGTCCCGGGCAGTTGGAGTCGGGTTCCGTCCCCGCCGTAGAAGAGCTCGTTGGCGACGTTGCCGAAGCTGTCGGCGCAGTAGAGCGCGAAGAGGTCGTTGACGCCCGAGGTCGTGCCGGTTCTGTGGGTGCGCACCGACTTCAGGAGACCCGTGGTCGCGTCGAAGTCGAAGGTCCTCCGGGCGGTGTCCGACGGAGTACCCCCCGTCACATCGATGCGATCGAACGTCCCCAGGATCCAGGGGTCGGTGATCGGCAGCGGAACGTAGCTGCCGGGATAGGTCCCTCGGTCGGGGTTGTAGTCGGTGAAGCCGATCTGCGAGTTGCCGGTATCGAAGCTCCCGGAGAGCGTCGACTGCCGGTAGTGCCCGACGCCGTCGAAGCTCGAGAGCGCCTCGTCGGCGTAGGTGCTCGCATCGTCGAGATAGACCGTGCGGCTCGCCTGCACCCGGCGGTTGGCTCTGTTCCCGTCGAGATCCTGCTCGTAGAGGACGTAGCTCTTCCGCTTCTCGACGCAGTTTGCTCCATTGGCGTCGCACTCGTAAGCGATGGAGGAGAGATACCGACCACCCTGGGCCGGCTGGACGCGAGTGAAGGGGAGCCCATACTCGCCGTGGAGAAAGCCGCTCGGCGAGGTCCAGAAGAGGGGCCAGACGGAGAAGAAGTACTCCGTCTTGTCGTTGAGCGGGCTCCAGACGGTGACCTTCTGCTCCTCGGGCGGGAGACCGTCGTCCTCCCATCCGGCGCACCACTGACCGATCCCGGGCGAGTTCCAGGTGTAGTCGTACGACCAGGTGGCGTCGGGAGCTGCTGGGTTGGCCACGACGCCGTCGTGTAGCGTCCGCTGCTGGATCGCCTGCACCGAGAGGAGCATGACGTTCGGGTCCTGGCTCGGGCAGGGGTCGTTCGCCGGAAGCTGGATCGTCTGGTAGGTGTACTGGATCGAGCCCCCCGTCGGGTAGGTGAGGCTCATGAGCTCGGACTGGTTGCACGAGAAGGTCGCGGGGTTCTCGTTGTAGTGAACGAACGACCAGGATCCGCCGCTGGCAGGCCGGACGACCGAGGCGAGAACAGGTACCGAGAGCTGGCTCGACTGGCCGGCCTGGCGCTGGCAATCGCGATAAACAACCGTCGGAGCGCCGTCGTTGAGGTAGGTGAAGTTCCATCGAGCGGCCGTCCCGTCGAACGCCGCGAGGTCGACGTAGTCGACCATTGGCTTTGAGGTCGCGTCGTAGAGGATCGAGACGAACTTCACGGTGTGCGAGCGGCCCCGGCTGTCGGTCACCGTCCAGGTGAGCGCGTCCGGATAGGAGAAGCGGACCCAGTTCTGCGGCGCACTGGGAGGCGGAGGGAATCGGTCGCGAATCTCCTTGAGGCGATACGACGCCTCGCTTCCGGGGACCAACTCGTAGGTCTTGATGGTGCCGTCCGGAAACTCGATCGTCGGAAAGTCGAGGTCTGAGCGGTTGAGGCGGAGATAGGTCGAATCCGCGGTGTAGTCCACGGTGTTGGTCGTGTCTCCGTCATCCTCTCCGCTGTGCAACTCGGCGAAGAAGGGGTGCTCACCCCCCTCTGGAGAGATGTAGATCCACTGGGTGCCGGGGTTGAAGGGATCGTCGGGGTGGATCAGGAGCCCGAAGTGCAGGGCCCAGCCGATCCCGGCGTTCGAGCGGCGATTCGGGTAGGCCCAGTAGCCCTCGGTCGCCGGATCGTAATCCCAGACCCGAGAGCTGTGATTGAGGGTGAACTGGTAGCTGAAGCGCTCGGAAACCGGATAGGGGTTACCGATCGGGATGGCGACCGACACGGCCCCCGAATGAAGGTCGATCGAGTCGACGTCTCCGGTCTGATAGAGCTTGTCGAGCGCCAGCCCCCGCCCGATGCTGGGGGTCTCCTCGGCCGGGGCTGCCCCGGCGAGCAACGCCGCGAGGACTGCTATCCATCTGTGCTGCGTGTTCATCGCACCTCCTCCGGCCTCAGAGCTGCATGGGAATGAGAACGGCGCTTCGAGCGCCCTGCCCGGGCCTCGAAACAGGCCCTCCTTCCCTACTAACGAACGAAGCTGCGAATCTGGTCAGGTCCGCTGAGCGATGCGCGAATCGAACCTCTTCGCCCGCCCGTTCGGGTGGGGCCGAGGGTCGCGCGGCGACGCGGAATCGAGCACGGGGACGCCGGTCCGTGTTGCCGGGCGTTACTACCGCGAATGCTGGAAAGGGGACTTAGCTCAGCCGTGCCCGCCGGCGAGCTCGTGGAGAACGGTGGGAGGGCTTGCTAGCCGACCGCGACGCCGGTGGCGACGGCGCGGGCGATGCGGTCGCCGGCTTGGGAGGTCGTCAGTGTGCCGCCGAGGTCGCGCGTCGCTTCGCGCGCCCGGATCGACTCGGCGACCGCGCGCTCGATCTCCTCCGCGGCTGGCGCGTGGCCGAGCGTCTCGAGCATCAGCGCCGTCGAGAGGATCGCGCCGAAGGGATTGGCCTGCC
>CAZPZW010000131.1:0-8551 GCA_964591165.1 uncultured Thermoanaerobaculia bacterium
GGTCGGTGTAGTCGTCGGCCGGCACGTAGATCGCCTGGATCGAGGTCACCGCGCCCCGTTTGGTCGAAGTGATGCGCTCCTGGAGCTCGCCCATCTCGGTGGCCAGGGTCGGCTGGTATCCCACCGCGGAAGGCATGCGGCCCAAGAGCGCCGAGACTTCGGATCCGGCCTGCGTGAAGCGGAAGATGTTGTCGATGAAGAGCAGGGTGTCGGCCCCCGTCTGGTCGCGGAAGTACTCGGCCATGGTGAGCGCCGAGAGCGCGACGCGCAGGCGCGCGTCCGGTGGCTCGTTCATCTGGCCGAAGACCATGACCGTTTGGTCGATGACCGACTTGCCGGTGTCGCCGATCTTCGCCTCTTGCATCTCCAGCCAGAGGTCGTTGCCCTCGCGGGTGCGCTCGCCGACGCCGGCGAAGCAGCTGTAGCCCGAATGGAAGCGGGCGAGGCGGGCGATGAGCTCCTGGATGATCACGGTCTTGCCGACGCCGGCGCCGCCGAAGAGACCCGCCTTGCCGCCGCGCACCAGCGGGCAGAGGAGGTCGATGACCTTGATGCCGGTCTCGAAGATCTCGGTTTTCGAGGAGAGGTCCTGCATCTCGGGCGGCTGGCGGTGGATGTTGCGGCGCTCCTTGGTCTGCACCAGTCCGAGGTCGTCGATCGGCTCGCCGACCAGGTTGAACACCCGACCGAGCGTCTCCAGACCCACCGGCACCGAAACCGGCTCTCCGGTGTCGAGAATCTCCCGCCCGCGCTGCAGGCCGTCGGTCGAGCCGAGCGCCACGGCGCGGATCTGCCCGCCACCCAGGTGCTGCGCGACCTCGCACCACAGCGTCTCGCGCTCGGTCTCGCCGAGCACCGTGCGTTCGAGCTCGACGCGAAGCGCGTTGTAGAGGGACGGCAGTTGATCCTCGGCGAACTCCGCGTCGAGGGTCGAACCGATGACCTGCGTGATCTTGCCGACGTTCTGACTGGACATGAAATCGACCTTTCGCTCGTTCGGGGTCAGGCGAGGGCGTTGGCGCCGCCGACGATGTCGAGCAGTTCCATCGTGATGTGCGTCTGGCGCGCGCGGTTGTACTGGCGCGTGAGCGTCTTGATCATCTCCTCGGAAGCCTCGGTTGCGGCCTTCATCGCGACCATGCGGGCGATCTGCTCGGAGACGTTGGCGTCGAGGAACGACTGGAAGAGCCGGATGCGGACCGTGGCCGGAAGCAGATCGTCGAGCAGCGCCTTGGGATCGGGCCGGAACTCGTACTCGACCTTTCGCTCGGGCGCTGCCGCACCCCCGCCGCCGGGCACGAGCGGCAGGAGCTGGACCAACTCGGGGCGCTGGCGGCCGACCGAGAAGAAGCGGGTGTAGGCGACGTGCACCGAGGAAACCTCGCCGGTGAGGAAGCGCTCGATCAGCGCGTTGACCACCGGCTCGACCTGGTCGAACCGCGGATTTTCGCCCACCGCCGTCGACTCCTCGGCCATCGCCTGCTTCTGGAAGCGGAAGTAGGCGATCCCCTTCTTGCCGAAGACGCGCAGCTCCGAAGCGCGCCCCTCGGCCTGCCAGGCCTCGAGCTGAGCCGTCACCAGGCGCAGCACGTGGGAGTTGTAGCCGCCGCACAAGCCGCGCGAGCTGGTCAGGACCACCAGTGCCGCCGGTGCCGTCGGGTTGGCGCTGGCGAGCAGTGGATGCTCGAGATCGCCGCTCGAGCGCGTCACGTCGGCCACCATCTCGGCGAGCTTCTCGGTGAACGGCCGCGAGGCGACCGCCCGGTTGAACGCCGCCTGGAAACGCGCGGTCGCGATGAGCTGCATCGTCCGGGTGATCTTGCGGATGTTCCGGATCGACTTGCGGCGTTTGACGAGGATGCGCCGGTTGGCCATGGCGTCAGGCGGACCTCTTCAGGTACTGGGCCTTGAAGTGTCCGACGATCTGGGCGAGCTGCTTGGCGACCGGCTCCGACAGCTCGCCCGTCTTGCGCATCTCCCGGAGCACCTCGGGGTGTTCGTTACGGACGTGCTTCAGCATCTCGCCCTCGAAAGCCAGCACGTCGCTCGCCGGCAGGTCGTCGAGCAGGCCCTGGGTGCCGGCCCAGATCGAGACCACCTGCTCGAAGGTGTCGTACGGCTGGTACTGCGGCTGCTTGAGGAGCTCGACCATCCGCTTGCCGCGATCCAGCTGCTTCTGGGTCGCCGCATCGAGGTCGGTGCCCAGCTGGGAGAAGGCCTCGAGGGCGCGGAACGAGGCGAGGTCGAGCCGCAGCGAGCCGGCGACCTTCTTCATCGCCTTGCGCTGTGCGTTGCCGCCGACGCGCGACACGGAGATGCCGACGTTGACCGCCGGGCGCACGCCGGCGAAGAAGAGGTCGGGCTCGAGGTAGATCTGGCCGTCGGTGATCGAGATCACGTTGGTGGGAATGTAGGCCGACACCTCGCCCTCGAGCGTCTCGATGATCGGCAGCGCCGTCATCGAGCCGCCCGAGTCGGGGAACTTGTGCACCCGGTACTTCTCCTTCTCGGGCAGGGTGGCGAGGAAGGCCTCTGCGCGGTGCTTGCCGTGCGGCCGGTGGTAGAGCCCGAGCGCGTCGTCGGGCCGCACCTCGGCCGGTGCCGCAAGCCCTTGCGGGTGCTTCACCACCCGGGTGCGGTCGGTCGAGGAGACCGGCAGATCCGCGGGTACCACCGCGAACTCCTCGCGCAGCTTGACCGCGCGCTCGAGCAGGCGCGAGTGGAGATAGAAGACGTCTCCCGGGTAGGCCTCGCGGCCCGGCGGACGGCGCAGCAGCAGCGAGAGCTGGCGGTAAGCGGCGGCCTGCTTGGTGAGGTCGTCGTAGATGCAGAGCGTCGCCTTGCCCTGGGCGTACATGAAGTACTCGGCCATGGCGGCGCCGGAGTAAGGCGCGATGTATTGCAACGGCGCCGGATCGGAGCTGCCCGCCGAGACGACGATGGTGTAGTCCATCGCGCCGGCCTCGCGGAGCCGCTCGACGATTCCGACGACCGTCGATTCCTTCATCCCGATCGCGACATAGATGCAGACGACGCCGGCGCCCTTCTGGTTGATGATGGTGTCGATCGCGATCGCGGTCTTGCCGGTCTTGCGGTCGCCGATGATGAGCTCGCGCTGGCCGCGGCCGATCGGAATCATCGAGTCGATCGCCTTGATGCCAGTCTGCAGCGGCTCGTTGACCGGCTGGCGTTGGGCGATGCCGGGCGCCTTGAACTCGAGCGGCCGGCGGTGCGGCGTCTCGATCACTCCGAGGCCGTCGAGCGGCCGGCCGAGCGGATCGACGACCCGCCCGATCATCTTCTCGCCACAGGGCACGGAGAGCAGCTCGCCGGTGCGTCGCACCTCGTCGCCCTCCTTGATCTCGAGGAAGTCGCCGAGGATGACCGCGCCGACCGAGTTCTCCTCGAGGTTGAACACCTGGCCGAAAGCGCCGGTCGAGAAGCGCAGCATCTCTCCCGCCATGGCGTTCGACAGCCCGTAGATGCGGGCGATGCCGTCGCCCACTTCCAGCACCTTGCCTACCTCGCCCAGGTCGAGCTCGGTGCGGAACGTGCGGATCTCCTCCGCGATCACCGAACTGATCTCGTCGACACGGAATTTCATCTCATCTCCTCGGTTGGCGAGCTAGCGCCACGGATGATCTCGTTGCTGCCGCGCTCGAGCAGCGTGTGGCGCAGGCGCTCGAGCTTGGTCTTCAGGCTGGTGTCGAACTTGGCGTCGCGGATGCGGACCACGATGCCGCCGAGCAGCTCCGGAACGACGGCCTCGAGCAGGCGCGCTTCGAGTCCCAGGCGCTTGCGGATCGCCTGGCGCAAGCGCTCGCGCACCACGTCGTCGAGGGGCGCGGCGCTCTCGACCCGCACGTCGACGATGCCGCGCGACTCCTGGAACACCGCGCGGTAGGCCTCCGCCACCGCGGGCAGGAGCATCGGGCGCCCCTTCCGATTGAGCACCTGGTAGAAGTCGACCAGGACGTCGTCGGCGCGGCCGCGCAGTAGATGCTCGATGCCGGTGGCGCGCTGCTCCGGACTGGCCAGCGGGGAGAGGAACGCCTGGCGGAACGCCGTGTGCGCGTCGCCGAAACGGACGATCTCCTCCAGCTGCTGGAGAATGTCCTCGGCCACGCCCCGTTCCTCGCCGACCCGGAAGAGGGCCTCGGCGTAGGTCCGGGCGAGCGTGCGCAGCTGGTCGTCGCTCGCCATGCTCAGTTCGTCCGGCGCTCGATCTCGGCGAGCGATTCCTGGATCAGGCGGGCGTGATCGGCGTCGGTGACTTCGCGACCGAGCAGACGGCTCGCGATCTCGGTGGCGAGCCGGGCCGAGACCTCGTAGAGCTCCTTCTTGGCCGTGTCGGTGGCGATCTCGACCTCGCGGCGTGCACGCTCGATGATGCGGCGCGACTCCTCCTGCGACTCCTGCTCGAGGCGGTGCTTGAGGGCCTCGGCGTCGCGGCGCGCCTCCTCGACGATGGCGGTCGCCTCCGACCGCGCCGCGGTCAGCTTGTCGTGGTACTCGCGCAGCCGGATCTCGGCTTCGTCGCGGTCGCGTTTGGCGTCGGCGAGCGACTTGCGGATGAACTCCTCGCGCTGCTGCAGCCCCGAGAGGATCGGGCCCCAGGCGAATCTGCCGAGCACGAAGATCACCAGTCCGAAGATGATCAGCGTCCACAGCGCGTTGCCGATGTTGCCCTCGAAGGGCCCGCCGGAGCCGCCTTCGGAGGCGAAGAGCGGTCCCGCGGCGAGGCCGAGGAGAGCGGCGAGCGCGAGCTGGCGTGAGAGCGGTTTCATGGTCGTCTGCCTGGGGCGAAGCCGGGCTGCGGCGCGCTGCCGCCGCCCGGCCCCTGCCGCGTCGGCTCCTCCGGCCCTTAGAGCGCCGCCAGCAAGCCGACGACGACGGCGAAGAGCGTGGCGCCTTCGATCATCGCGGCGGTGACGATCATCGCGGTGTTGATCTGGCCCGCCGCCTCGGGCTGGCGTGCCATCGACTCGACGGCCGAACCGCCGATGCGGCCGATGCCGATGCCGCCGCCGATCACGGCGAGCCCGGCGCCGATCGCACCGCCCAGCTTGGCGAGGCCGGAGGCCGCCGAAGCGCCCGCGGCGGCGCCGCCCTCCTCGGCCGCGAAGGCCGCCGGAGCGAAGATCAGCGCGCTGCCGACGACGATGAGCATCAGGACCAGCTTGGAGTAGCTCTTGCGGTTCATGGCTTGCTTCCTCTCCTTTACGGGGTTGATCGAGGTCTTGGGGAAGGCGATGGGTCAGTGCGCTTTCGCGGCGTCGTGGTGCTCGTCGTGGTGGACGTTCACCGACATGCCGATGAAGAGCGCGGTCAAGAACGTGAAGATGAAGGCCTGCAGGAAGGCGACGAAGATCTCGAGCAAGGTGATGGCGACGCTGCCCAGGACCACCACCGCTCCGATGCCCACTCCGCCCGCCGGGCCGAGGGCCTGGGCGGCGGCGAAGATGAGACCGAGCAGGACGCCGAGCAGGATGTGCCCGGCGATCATGTTGGCGAAGAGTCGGACAGCGAGCGCGAAGGTCTTGGCGCCCAGCCCGATGATCTCCACCGGAACGAGCAGCGGGGCGAGCCAGAGGGGCCCCGGGCAGAAGTGCTTGACGTAGTCCATGCCCCCGAAGCGCAACCCGTTGACGACCATCAGGGTCAGCGTGAGCAGGGCGAGGGTCGCCGTCACCCAGATGTTCCCGGTCGCGGTGCCGCCGAGGTGGGTCCCGAACAGCGCCGAGACCGACTGGATGGGCAGGAGCCCGAGCAGGTTGACCGTGAGCACGAAGAAGAAGGCGCTCCAGACGTACTTGATGAATCGGTCGGTGTGCCTGCCGAGGACCGGTTCGGCGACCTCGCGGCGCAGGTACTGACAGACCGTCTCGAAGAAGTTCGCGAAGCCGGTGGGCACCAACCGGCCGATGACGTCCTGGCCGGCGCGCCGGCGCACCAGGCTGGGGACGAACAGGACGAGCAGCGCGCCGGCCACGATCATCATCACGATCTGATCGGACAGCAGGGTGACGACTCCCCGGGGGGTGAGGATTCCCAGGTCCGCGGGCACCTCCCGCATGGGGTGTTGAATGACGTGGGCCAGCGGATTGTCGGGCGCCATGCGTTTCGACTCCGTCCTGCGTCGTCTCAAACCGTCTCCCGCGCCGCGGGGCGCAGGAGACGGAGCAGCCACCAGGTCTCGACGGCGAGCAGCACGACGTAGCTCGCAGCGAGCGCGAAGAGCAACGGCCGCGCGGGCCAGGGACCGAAGCCGATGCCCGCGAGCCCGGCGGCGAGAGCCACCACGAAACGCACCAGACCGGCCTTGCCGATCGCCGCGGTCGGGCTCGTTCCGCCCCGCGCCACCTCGCGAGCCAACGGGACCGAGCCGGCGAGTCCCCCGAGGCAGCTCGCCAGGCATCCGGCCCAGATCGCCGCCCGGGTTCCCGCCACCGCCGGTGGAGCGAGCCAGACGCTCAGGGCGCCAGTCGCTGCCGTGGCGAGCAGTCCCCAACCCGCGAAGCCCAGCCAGCGCCGCGTTGCGGCCGGTCCCTTCATCGCGGCTCCCCCCGGTCCTTTCTTGCCTCGGCGTCCTCGCGCTGCGCTTGCCGTCCGGCGGCGAGCGAGGCCTTGACGAGGTTGTAGAGCCCGCCGACGAGCCCGAGCAGGGCGCCGATCAGCAGCCCCCAGGGGGAAGAGCCACGCTGGCGATCGATCCACCAGCCGAGAGCCGCGAAGCCGCCGACCGCCGCCGCGATCTCGAAACCGGCGCTCGCGAGGCCGACCCAAGCCCGCTTCGATTCGCGTTCGCCCACACCGAGCCCCTCGGAGGAAGGACTGCACGACCCACGCTGTGCTGCTGGGATCGGACCCCAGGCGGGACCCGGCCGACCGAGGCCTGCCGGGGCCGGGCGGACTCTATCGCAGGCGGTCGGCGACCGGCAAGGCGTCGACCGCGGAGTCACTCGTCGGCGAGCGGTTCGCCGGGGCGCAGGATCCAGGCCGAAGGATGACGCGAAAAGCCGAGGCGGGGGTAGTAGTCGACAGCCGCGGGCGCGGCGAGCAGCACGATCATGGCGCGTGGTCCGAGGGTCGCCCGGGTGACGCGGACCAGCTCGCGGCCGATTCCCCGGCGCTGGTGGCTCTCGCGTACCGCGAGATCGGCGAGGTAAGCGACGTAGCTCCAGTCGGTGAGCGTCCTGGCGAGCCCGATCAGCCGGCCGGCGTCGCGCGCGGTCACCAGCAGATCGGCGTGACGGAGCATGTCGCGGAAGATCGCGGCGTCGTCGATCGGCCGGCGCGCGCCCAGCGTCGAGGCGTCGTAGAGCTCGCGCGCCTCCTCGGCGTCGATCTCCTCTTCGCGCTGGAAGACGATTTGCGTCATGGGGCCAGCCCATGCTACCCCGACGGATGGCGCAGGCCGTGCCGGGGCGGATTAGCCTGCACCGGGGATCGTCGTGACGATCCCCGGGAGGCAGCGATGGACATGGAGATCCGTTTTCCCGGGGGGTTGGTCGTCGAGTCCGAATACAGGGGACACGTCCTGCGCACCGATCAGCCCAGGGCAGTGGGCGGCGGGGGGTCGGCGCCAGCCCCTTTCGATCTGTTCCTCGCCGCGATCGGGACCTGCGCGGGGATCTACGCGCTGCGCTTCTGCCAGGAGCGCGATCTGTCGACCGAGGGGCTCGGCGTGGCGCTCGACTTCACCCGCGACCCGGCCGTGGGCCGGATCACCGACATCCGCATCGAGCTCCGCCTGCCCGCGGGTTTCCCGGAGAAGTACCGGCCCGCGATCCTGCGGGCGGTCGATCAGTGCGCGGTCAAGCGGCACCTCGATCAACCGCCGCGCATCGAGACGCTGGCGCTCCCGGCGGACGCGGCTCTGCTGACCCCGGCTTGAGCGACCCGGGCGGGGCGTCGGGTGGCCTCGCCGCCTCGGGTTGAGGATAGTCTCTCGCCAGCATGGCGATAGAGTCCGCCGATCACCGGGCCGGCTGCGGGCGGAGGTCCCGGCCCCCGGGCGAGCCTCCGGGGACGACGCCGAGGGGAGCGCGCGATGCACGAGAAGCAGTTCGCTGATCTCGACCGCAGGCTCGCGGCGTCTGCCCTGGGTGGCGGCGCCGAGCGCATCGAGCGTCAGCACAAGGACGGCAAGCTCACGGCGCGCGAGCGCGTCGATCTGCTGCTCGACGCCGGGTCGTTCGTCGAGCTCGATGCCTTGGTCACCCACCGCTGCCGCGACTTCGGCATGGAGAAGCAGTCGATCCCCGGGGATGGCGTGGTCTGCGGCTTCGGCACGATCGACGGCCGGCTGGTCTACGTCTTCGCCCAGGACTTCACCGTCTTCGGCGGCTCGCTCTCCGAAACCAACGCACGCAAGATCTGCAAGGTCATGGACCTGGCGGTCGAGAACGGCGCGCCGATGATCGGTCTCAACGACTCGGGCGGCGCCCGCATCCAGGAGGGCGTCGCCTCGCTGGGTGGCTATGCCGACATCTTCCTGCGCAACACGCTCGCCTCGGGCGTCGTGCCCCAGATCTCGGCGATTCTGGGG
>CAZPZW010000132.1:0-1753 GCA_964591165.1 uncultured Thermoanaerobaculia bacterium
GCTTCGGCGTCCGGCCCCGCGGGCCGGCCTGCCGGAGCACTGCGGCGTCGCCGGAGACGAGCAGCGCCTCTGGTTCTGTGTCGAGCAGGGCGAAGAGATGGCCGTCACCGCGCGGACCGCGCTGGGCGGGGCCGGGCTCCCGCACCGCGCCGTTCGCCGCGAGGCGGAGCAGGATCTCGTCGACCTCCACCGCGGTGAGCCCGTGCAAGCTGGCGATCTTCGGGCGCAGGAGCACCGTCCGGACCTCGGCGAGCAGCTCCTCGGAGAGCAGGAACCGTACCTCGCCGCGCAGCATGGCGTCGAGGATCCGGGCGGTTGGCGCCGCGGGGTCGCTGGTGAGCAGCCCCGCGACGACGACGTTGGTGTCGACGACGAGCGGGCCGCCCCTCACCGGCGCGCGGCCCGCGTCTCCCGCGTGGCGAGCTCGAGCGCCCGCGCCGCGCCGAGCCGCGCCCGCTTCCGGGCCCGCGCCACCAGCTGCTCGGCTGCCTGGCGGGGCTTGATGCCGTAGGCGGTCACACTCTCCGCGACCAGGTCGCCGATCGTCTTGCCGCGCACCGCGGCGGCCTCCTTGAGCGCGCGATGGAGCTCGTCCGGCAGCGTCAGGGTGAGTCGACTCATGGCGTCATCTTAGCAGCAAAGCAGCAAAGCATCACGGCGAATGCTGCGGATAGGAGACCGATCGCAGGCCTCTCGCTGCCGTCGAAGCGCCTGCGCAACCCGCTCGAACACCGTGCCTCGAGACCGGGGGCGGGCTCGGATTCCGGCCGAGAAGAAGCCGTTGCCTCACCACGGCCGGCGCTTCGTCCTGCCAGAACCTCGGCGACGGTCCCCGAGCTCACCGATCGCCGGCCTGCGGGCCCGCCGCCCGCGCTCAGGGCGCCGCGCAGGCGGCGAAGATCAGGCGCTTGCCCACGGGCGGGATCGGCGGGGCGGTCCCTCCCGTGGGATCGCAGCCGTAGAGGGTGAAGTTCGTCGGCGCGGCATTGAACTGCACGCCCACCGAGAGCTCTCGCCCGTCGGGCGGGGTGAAGGGGTTGATCGTCCCGTAGATCACCTCGAAGCCCATCTGGCTTTCGAAGAGGCGAACCTCGTAGTTGAGCGGTACGCCGTCGCCGCCGCTGTTGTAGTAGCGCGTGCGGTACTCGATGTTGAAGATGCGGCGGGGCGCGGTGCCGCTCGTCGAGGTGTAGATGCCGCAGCCGGTGCAGGTCGTGTTGAAGCAGGCGGCCGTGCACTGATCGGTCCAGTAGGGCGCGATGACGTAGGCGGCATAGGCCACCGGGATGCAGCTCACGGTCCCGCTGTCGTTGGCGCCACCGAAGGTGAGGTGGCCGTTCGAGCCCACGGCGACGCTGGTGAAGACGAGGCCGTAGAGCTGGTAGGGGAAGGGCAGGGGGATGACGGTGCTGCCGTCGTCGGTGTGGTTGCCGGTGTCGGTCGCCCCGGGGACGATCGAGGCGCCCGAATTGGTGACGTAGTAGTAGACGTCGTCGGCGTTGTTCCACAGGCAGAGCGCGCCGAGCTCGAAGCCGTTGTTGAAGACGAGCGCGCTCCAACGCTCGTTCGTGTTGGACGCCGTCGTCGGGGCGTAGCCGCCCACCGCGAAGACCTCGCCGGTCGCCGGGTTGACGTCGGCGGCGAAGTTGCGCCGCGAGGCGATCATCGGCGGACCGAGCGACCAGCTGTTCGTGACCGGGTCGTAGACGTCGACCTCGTTCGAAGGATTGGGGGCTGTTCGCCCGCCGCCCAG
>CAZPZW010000132.1:1853-8545 GCA_964591165.1 uncultured Thermoanaerobaculia bacterium
GGCACTGCCGAAGCCGATCGTCCCGGCTGCGCGCCCGCAGTCCGAGAACCCGCGAGCGGGCACCAGCTCGAGAAGGGTCGCAGGGCGACCCACGGCCTCCTTCCCAACCGGAGGCGATCAGAATTCGTATAGCACTTTCGCCCGGCGCCCGTCCTGCCCGTTTGGATAGGCCCCTTGCGCTAGTTGGGGGACAGACACGTCATGACGAGCCTGGCTCTCTCTCAGCGGCGGCGGTCGAAGTCGCGCACCGGGGCGGCGTCGAAGGAGAAGGCGTAGAAGAGCTTGTGTTTCTGGAAGACCTCCTCCTCCTCGCCGGTGAAGGTCTTGACGCTCCCGGCGAGGTGACCCGCCGCGGCCTTGGCCACCGACCACTCCGGCGGATAGATCGTCGTCGAGTAGCACCAGTCCTTGCCGAAGCCCGGGTGGCAGATCTTGAGCTCGGCCTTGGGCCCCGCCGGCGGCACCTCGACCACCACCCGCTCCGGCGCGAGATTGAGCGCCGCTTGCAGCGTCGTCGCGGCGCGGAGCTTCGCCTCGTCGAGCGGCTTCGGGGTGAGCAGCGCGACGGCGTTCACCTGCTTCGCCTCCCAGTTGTCGGGCGCGTGCAAGAGGTAGGCGTGGGCGAGCTTCAGCGACTTGCCATCGACGCGCGCCTCCCCCGAGGCGCTGGGCGCATTCGCCGCCGCGGCCCCGAGCGACGCGACACCCGGCACGACGAAAACGGCGAACGCGGCGGCGGCGACGGCAGCGAAAGGTCGGTGCATGGCTCCTCCTGTCTCTTCTCCCACGTCGACCGCGGGCGAACGGGGTCAAGTCGCCCCACGGCGAGGACCGAGACGGAAAGGGACGGACGGCAACTCGTCATCTTCCTCTGGCGGGGCCTTGGACGGGTCGAGCCTCCGCTCGAAGTAGCCGAGTCGCCCGAGCACTTCGCTGAGCATGTGCCACTCCCGCTTTCGGCAGTACTCGACTCCGAGACCGGCGCCCGACCAAGCCGAGTGGAAGATGGTGTCGATGGCGTAGCAGTCGTCCGGCCAGCCGACGGTCCAGACGGTCTGGTCTCTCTCGGAGACCTCGGTTTCGACTTCGGCCACGCTCGCTCCGCTCGCGACGGCCATCGTCGGTGTCGTGCTGTGTAGATCGACATCGCGCCGTACTTGCGCCCATTGAGCCGAAAGCTCACCGCATACAGGCCCACACCCTTGTCGTAGGACTCCCGCATCCCCGCGATGACCCGGGCCAGGACCTTGGCCTCCCAACCCGGCTCGGAGGCCATCACCCGGCCACTGGCCTGCGGTGCCGCGCGCTTCGGCGCGGCCGGCGCCGCCTCGCCCCTCCAGTGCGCCTGCACACAGGCCGCGAGCTCGCGCAGCAGCGCGTAGGGTCGAAGATGTCCGCTCATGGTTGCTTCCCGAGGACAGCGTGGTCGAGGTTGTCGCCTCGTCTTCGCATCGTAGCTCCGCCAGCGCGGGCAGGGGAAACCCGCCCAGAGCGCGACCGTCCGACGGCGGGCACGCGTCCGAGAAGCTCAGGCTCCGCGGCGAAGCTCGCACGCGGCGAGCAGATCGAGGAGGAACGGTGTCAGATAGCGCAGGCGGGCGGCGTCATCCGGCGACTCGACACCGAGGAGCAGCTCGTTCTCGGTCAGGACGAGGAGGTCGGCCATGCGCTCGAGCCGGCGCGTCGGGGTGTTCGGTCCGTGCACGACGTCCCAGCTCGCACGCGCGATCAGCTCGAGCCGGGTCGGCGGGTCGCTCAACGGCGGGGGATCGAGCTTGCCGACCAGCTTGAGCTCGCCGAAGCGGTGGTGATCGAGGATCTCGCGCACCGCATGCTTGTGCAGGCGCAGATAATCCCGGACGCGCTTCTGCATTCGCCGCGAGACGCTCGCGCGCTTGGCGGCGATCGTCAGCGCCACCCAGGCGGTCAGGAAGCGGTCGACCGGATCCTCGATGTCGCGCGCGCGCTCGATCCACCGCCCGACCGCCGCGATCCGCTGGTCCGTGTTCATGGGGCCCAAGTCGGCTCGATCCTAACGGAAGCGGAGCGAGCGGGGCGCAGCGGTCACGGCCCCGGCGAGCGGCGTCGCCGCGCTCAGTCGAGGACCTTCTCGACCGCGCCGCTGTTGGCGTCGACGATCACGGTGCGCTTGGCGGTCGCGCCGTCGGGCTTCGCGTAGCTGATGTACCAGGTGGCGTGGCGATCGGAGGGCGCCGCCGCGGTCTGCACCGAGACCTGGTAGCCCTGGGCGAGGAGCTGCGCCCCCTTCTCCTTGGCGATCGCGTAGAGCTTGGCGCCGTCGCGCAGGAAGGTCGGCTTCAGATCGGGGATCCGGCCCGCGCCCCCCGGCGAGGCGTAGCAGGTGAACATCCCGTTGAAGGTGTTGATCGCCACGTTGGCGTTGGCCGCGGCCGAATAGAAGGTCAGGTTCCAGGCCTCCGAGCGCCCCTTCTCGTCGAGCGGCCCGAGGCTGGTGTTGCCGAGGCGCGCCGGCACGGCGTCCGGCTTCCACCCCTTGGCGATCTTCTCCGCTTTGGCGTAGATCTCGGAGAGGGTCATCGGCGGCGTGTTCATCTCCATCTTGCAGACCTCCTGCGCGGCGAGCGGCGCGCCGGCGGCGGCAAAGAGCAGCAGGGCGGCGGCAGAGCGCAGGGCACTTCGGACCATGGCGATTCTCCTCGTCGAAAGGGGCCTCATTCTACGATTTCGTCGAACGCCTTCCCGGAGGGACAGACGCGGCGCGGTTTACCCCTACGAGGCCTACGAGGTGCTGGTCGCCGATCCGGGGCTCTTCGTCGCCAGCCTCTGTCCGCCGGATGGCTCGGCCAACTTCGACAGCGTCGTCACGCTCTACCAGGATCCGACCGCCTCGCCGGTAGCTTTCAATCCGGGAGCGCCCTGCGCCAACGCGATCACGGCGAGCGACGACGTCTGCGGTAGCGCCAGCGAAGCGGCCGCCACCTTGCAGTGCGGCTACGCGATGGTCGTGGTGTCGAGTTGGACGGTGTGCGGCACCGGCAACTACACCCTCGCGATGTCGGAGCGGTGCCCGCCGACCCAGGCGATCCCGACGCTCGGCTGGACCGGGCTCCTCGCGCTCACCCTCCTGCTCACCGGGCTCTCGCTGACTCTGATTCGCCGGCGTCGCGCTTGATGGGAGGGACAGGCACGTCCCACGTCTGAGGTGTGCCTGTCCCCGCGGTCGCCAGCGCGGCCCGGCCGGTGGCTTCGGCTCCGCCGTAGCCTCGGCGCGCCTTGCTATACTCTACCGCCAACGACTCGGGAATCGGAGGGGGAAGCCGGATGAGACTCTCGCGAGGGTATGCGGTCGCGCTCTGTCTTCTCACGCTCGCCTTGGCGGTCGCATCGCGCGCCGAGGCGACGCGCATGTACGGCATCAACGAGGACGACGCTTCGCTCTACGAGATCGATCTCGCGACCGGGCAAGCGACGCTGATCGGTCCGATGAACGATCCGCCGTCGATCGCTGGGCTGGCGTGGGACAGCCAGAACGCGTTCCTCTACGCCTCCGACCTGCAGATCGAGATCGGCACCGAAGGAAAGGGAGACGCCGACTGGGGGCTCGGGACGGTCGATCCCGAGAGCGGCGCGACGGACTTCCTCGGCACGCACGATCCGTCGAACAACGTCTGGGGTCTCGCCTACGACCCGGCGAGCGACACGCTCTACGGCGCCGACAACGAGGACCTTCCCCAACTGGTGTACGTGGACCGCAGCGACGGCACGGTGGCTCCGGTGGGGGGGCCCTTCGCTGCGGCGGGAGCGCTCTACATCTGCGCGCTCGCCTTCGACACCGCGACCGCCACGCTCTACGGGGTGGACTGCGTGATCGGCCAGCCTGTCGCGCGCGGCAACGCGAAGCCCCCGGCCGAGGCGCCCACCGCGCCGGAAGGGGGCGGGAACGCGCTCTACACGATCGACACCACGACCGGCGCAGCCACGCTCGTGGGCCCGCTCGGCGTATATCTATCGAACGGGAGCCTCTTCATCGGGCTCGAAGTGGATCCCGAGACCGGCATCCTCTACGTGGCGGATGACGTCACGCAGATCCTCTATACCGTCGACACGGCGACCGGCGAGGCGACGGAGGTCGGGCCGATGGGCGTCCCGATCAGCGCCCTCGCCGCGACCCCGGGCGGGCGCGTGACGCCGCTCGCGATTCCGACGCTCTCCAGAGCGGGCGTCGCGGCGCTCGCGGCGGCGCTCGCCGGTCTCGCGTTCGTCGCGCTGCATCGCCGGCGCGCTCGGGCCTGAACTTTCGTTTGCTGACGTCGGCCGCGGGCGTGGGCAAGGTTGCCCCCCGTTTGGACCGATCTCCCCGCGCCGCGACGGGCAAGGGCCTTTCGGGAGAAGGAGGGACAGGCACGCCCCGCCGGCAGGGAAAGAGGGACAGGCACGTAACACATGTGACGTGACTGTCCCCCGGCTTGGTCCCTCCGTAGCCATCGTTCGCCCGGGCCGATCGGATCTCCCTGCGCCGCGACCGGCGGGCGCCTTTCGAACGCCAGCACCGGGCGCCCGCCTCCGGCTTCGGCCTCGCTCATCACCCCCGCTTGCCCGGGCTTTCCTGTGCTCGGCCTCAGAGGCCGCTCTGCAGGGAGATCCGGCCGACCGTGCCCCCACCCAGGAGTCGCCGTCCTTCCCCCAACCCTTGGCTTCACCCTTGGGGGAGAGGCCGAACGAGTGTGACGTGCCTGTCCCCCATTCTCAGCGGGGCGCTGCTGCCTTCACTGCCTCGATCGCCGCCTCGAGCGCGGGGTCGCGGCTGGCGCGAAGATCGGCGACGGTCGGCCGCACTTCCCGGTCGGGGATCACGCCGACGCCGACGAACTCGCGCCCGTCGGGATAGGTGTCGCGCTTGGAGCAGACCCGCGCTTGGCCGCCGCCGGGGAGACCGAACCCCAGGGGCTGGCCGGTGCTGCCACCGGTCGCCTCGCCGATCATCAGCCCGCGCTCGGCGATGTCGAAGGCGACCGCGAAGTCCTCGGCGGCCGAGTAGGTCCGCGGGCCGATGAGCAGCGCCACCGGGCCTCGGAAGCGGTGCTCGGGGTCGGGCTCGATGCTCCCTGCCTCCGCGACGTGCCACCCTTCGGCGTTGCCCCAGGCGCGGAAGCTCGGCCGGTAGAGCCGGGTGCGCCAGACCGAGGTCGCGCTCGCGCGCTCGATCAGGGTGGAGAGGATCCGGTATCCGTTGCTGCTGTTGCCGCCGCCGTTGTCGCGCAGGTCGAGGATCAGCCCCGGTGCCGCGGCGATCTCGCTCCAGTGCGCCAGCCACGCCTCGACCACGGCCGGCGTGTCGAACGAACGCAGGTCGACCCGCACGATCCCGTCGGCGAGCCGCGTCAGCTCGAACGGCTGGAACGGCGGCGCCACTTTCGCGAGCTGCTCCTGGGTGGTGCGCCGGACCCGTACGGTGCGCTCGGCGCCGGCGGCGTCCGCGACCCGCAGCTCGACTTCGCTCCCCTCCGCCCCGGCGAGCAGCGCGTAGTCGTAGGTGCGCACGGCGAGGTCCTGCGGCGTCGAAGCGGCCTGATAGGGACGGACCTTCCGCTCGGCGTAGGCCTCGATCGGCTCGCCGTCGATCGCGAGGACCTCGAGCCCCGGCGCGAGCCCGGCTGCGGCGAGCGACGGATCGAGCAGCCGCGTGATCAGCACCCGACCCTCGACCTTCGCCGTGCGCAGCGCCGGCTTGGCGTAGAACCGCGGTCGAAGCTCCTTCGGCGGATAGATGTTGGTATGGCCGTCGTGGAGCCGTGCGTTGAGCGCCTGGAGGACCCGGTAGTAGTCGGCCGTGGTCGCGGCGGCGCGCACTTTCGGCAGCGTCTCGAGGAAGGCGGCGTCCCAGTCGAGCTCGGGGACCTGGTCGAAGAAGGCGAAGTTCGAGCGGACCTCGGCCCAGTAGCGCGCCAGTCCCGCGATGCGCTCCTCCTCCGGCAGCGCGTCGCGGTAAGGAGTCTCGAAGGCGGCGCCGCCCCAGATCCTCCGGTCGGCCGCGGCCAGCGTGCCGGCGGCTTCCGCCACCGCCCTCCAACGCGGATCGTCGTGCAGGCTCGCGAGATCGGAGTCGGCTTGGAGGTGCTCGACGTTCGCCCAGCCGAGGGCGACCGCGCGCTCGAGCGAGGCGAACGCCGCGTCGGCACGGCCCGCGAGCGCCTGCGCGCAGGCGGCGTTGTAGTGATCGGTGGCCTCGAAGCGCGCGCAGCCGCGCGCCCGCTCGAACAGGTCGGCGGAGCGCGCGTAGTCTCCGGCGCTGTAGGCGGCGAGGGCGGCTTCGAGCGAGCAGGGCTCTTGGGCGAAGGCTGCGGCGGCGACGAGCAGGCCGGCGGCGACGAGGGAGCGGACTCGGTTCATGGCGGATCGGTCTCCGGGGTCGATTCTGGATCTCGGCGCGTCGGGGAACGAGCCGGGAGGGGTCCGTTCATCTTCTACCGCCGGTGGCGGCGATAGTTTCGCCCCCTTTTTCCTAGGGTCCGATTAGCGTGTTGTGGGGCGGTGGTTTCTCGGTAGCCCTCGTTCCCCCTGGCCAGTCGGATCTCCCTGCGCCGCGACCGGCGGGCGCTTTTCGTAAGCCAGCACGGAGCGCCCGCCTCCGGCTTCGGCCTCGCCGATCACTTCCGTTGCCCTAGGCTTTCCTGTGCTCGGCCTCAGAGGCCGCTCTGCAGGGAGATCCG
>CAZPZW010000133.1:0-8444 GCA_964591165.1 uncultured Thermoanaerobaculia bacterium
GCGATCACCGTCTTCTGACCGTCGCCCGCCGAGAGCTGCCAGCCGGCGACGTCGTGGTCGAAGGGCAGGAGCGCCGAGAACCCCCCGGTCTCGTTGGCGAAACGCATCTGCGGGTTGCTGCCGGGAGGCTGGTAGAGGTAGAGGTCGACGGCCCGCGCCGCGACCGCGAACCGCTCGCGTTCGATGATCATCGGATAGCCGGTGGCGCCGCCGCGCGCGCCGAAGACCTGCGTCCAGTAGTTGAGATAGGGACCGGCGGCACAGCTCTCGCCGTCCCCGGCGTCGAGGCAATCGCAGTCGCTGTTGTAGTCGAGGTCGATGTTCGCGGCGTCCGGATTCTGCAGGAGGTAGCCGACGCCGAAATCGCGGTAGCTGGAAGAGAGGATGTTGGCGCGATGCCCTGAGCTCGCCATCCACGCGGCCATCACGGCGGCGGGACTCGCGTACCCCGCCGCGATGTTCTCCCCCGCCGAGGTCCAGCCGGTGTAGCCGGCGTTGGCGAGACGGGTGCTCAGGGTGTTGCAGCCGGCGAAGAAATCGCGGTGGGAGAAGTAGTCGTGCACCGCCATCGAATCGCTGTGCTCCTCGGCGCAGGCGATGAGGTTCGACTGGAGCTTGAGCGGCGGGAGATGCCCGCCGCCCCAGTCCCAGCGCTGCACGTTCACCAACTCCGCCACCTGCTCCTCGAAGGTCGCTGCCGGAGCTTGCGGCAGGTCGGGCGCAGCGAACTTCTCCTGGAAGTAGTCGTCGGGATCGACCACCACCGGCCGGGGCGTCACGACCTCCTGGCCCGCGGCGCCCGCCGCCACGGCGAACATCAGCAGCCAACCTCCCGTCGGTGCATTTCGACGCATCGCAGAACTCTCCCGCCGAGACTCCCGAGCAAGACTCGTTCCGCGCCCCGTGGCCCTGCGGCCCAGTGTTCTCCTATATTTGCCGACGTTCCAGCGCCCGGGCCGGACAACTCTCGTCAATCTCGGCGACGCAAAATGTCGTTTCGCCCGTCGCCCGGAGCCGGCGAGGCGAACCACCCGATGCGTCGCCTCGCCCTGCCGCGGAGCCGTCGACGCGGACCCTTCCTTCAGCTTGCGGCGCGTCCGCCGAAGGGCGCCAGGTGCCGCGAGACCAGGCCCTCGAGGAGGCGCTCCGCCGGGATGCCGCGCAGGCGCCACGGTGAGGCGGTCAGGAGCTCCTCGGCGAGAGCGAGCAACGCGCGGCGGAGCGCGGCAGGCCAATCGTTCTCGAGCGCCGCCGTGCGGACCGCGGCGGCTGCCTCCGACCAGGGGCGTTCGGCGCGCGGATCCTCGAAGCGCAGCTTCATGTCGTCCTCGGGCACCATTCGGGGAGGGCCCACGGATTCCGCGTCGTTCTCGAGCTCGTGGTAGCTCGTTCCCAAGCGGGCCGCGGCCTCGAGCAACCAGAGGCCTCCCCCGTCCCGCTGATGACGATCCACCGCCCTGGCGAAGGCGCGCGCCCTCGCCGCCAGTTGCTTCTCCTCCGGCGGCTCGGCATCACTCAGGAAGAGCGCCAGCGACCGGCTGCGCAGGGTGGCCGGCAAGTCGAACCGCGACGGTGTGAGCAGGAAGAAATGCCGTGGCGACGCGAGATGGGGCTCTTCGATCGCCTTGAGCAACGCATCGGCGGCTTCGCCGGTCAGGCTCGCCGCGTCGGCGATCACGAAAACCTGGCCGCGCGCTTCGTAGGGGGAGAGCTGCGCCGTGCGCAGCAGGGCGCGTGTGGCTTCGGTGGAGGTCGAGGTCTTGAGATCGCGCTCCAGCACGGCGAAGTCGGGATGGAAGCGCTCCGGTTCGTTCGCCGCCCAGCCGATGCGCCGGCAGTGGCGGCAAGTCCCGCAGGGCCGCTCGCCCGGCGCGCGCTCGCAGAGCAGGGCGCGCGACAGGTCGAGCGCCGCATCGCGCCGCCCCGCCTCGCTGCCGCCGTGCAGGATCACCGAGGGGTAGAGCCGCCCCTCGCGCGCCAGCGTCAGCCAGCGTGGGTTGGTCACCGTGCGAGCTCCGGCCGGGCGGCGAGCTCCGCGACCACCCGCAGCGCAGTCGCCGCCGGATCGCCGGAGGAGTCGATGACGCGGAAGCGCGTCGGCTCGCACCGCGCGAGCTCGAGGTAGCCCGCACGCACCCGTTCGTAGAAGGCCAGGGTCTCGGCGTCGAGTCGGTCGACCGCGCCCGAGCGTTGGCGGCTCGCGGAAGCGCCGCGTCGCCGGGCCTGCTCGGCCGGCAGATCGAAGAGCAGCGTGAGGTCGGGGCGTCGACCGTCCGTCGCCACCCGCTCGATCGCCGAGATCGCCGCCTCGTCGACGCCTCGCCCGTAGCCTTGATAAGCGCGCGTCGAATCGGTGAAGCGATCGCAGAGGACGTGCCGTCCGGCTGCGAGCGCCGGCTCGATCTTCTCGAGCAGGTGCTGGCGCCGCGCCGCGAAGACCAGGAGCATCTCGACAGCACCGTCGATCCGGCCCCACTGCTTGTCCAGGAAGACCTCGCGGATGGCCTGGGCGAGCGGCGTTCCGCCCGGTTCGTGCGTCACCAGGAGCGGCAGGCCACGCTGCTCGAACCAGGCTGCGGCCGTCTTCAGGTGGGTCGATTTGCCGCTACCGTCGAGCCCTTCGAAGGTGATGAACAACGCCACGCGGCAAAAACTAGCATGCTGCGGGCACGCGCCTGCTAGTAGACTCGACCGCCGCCGGATCTCTCTTCGATGCCCACGATCGCCCCACCGCTACTCTGGACTTCCTTTCTCGCGCTCTGCGCGGTGATGCTGGCGCTCGACCTCTTGGTGCTCAATCGCGGCGCCAAGGTGATCTCGTCGCGCGTCGCGGCGCGCAACACGCTCTTCTTCGTCGCGCTCGGCGCGCTCTTCGCGGGTTTCCTCGCCTGGCAGTACGGTGCCCGCCCGGCGCTCGAGTTCACCACCGGTTACGTCATCGAGTACGCGCTGTCGGTCGACAATCTGTTCGTCTTCCTGGTGATCTTCAGCTACTTCTCCGTGCCCGGGGAGTATCAGCACCGCGTCCTCTTCTGGGGGATCCTCGGGGCGATCGCGCTGCGCGGGCTGTTCATCATCGCCGGCGCCGCCCTGTTGGCGCGGTTCTCCTGGATGATCTTCGTCTTCGGCGCCTTCCTGGTCTATACCGGCGTCAAGCTGCTCTTCCTCGGCGACCAGGAGATCGATCCGTCCAAGAACCCGGTGCTCCGGCTCTGCCAGCGCTTCCTGCCCGTGACCTCGGAGTACCAGGGCGAGCGATTCTTCGTCCGTCGGGCGGGACGGCTGGTGGCGACGCCGCTGCTGCTCGTGCTGCTGGTCATCGAGGCGACCGACGTCGTCTTCGCGGTCGACTCGATCCCGGCGATCTTCGCGGTGACCCGCGATCCCTTCATCGTCTTCAGCTCGAACATCTTCGCGATCCTCGGCCTGCGCTCGCTCTACTTCCTGCTCGCCAACCTGATGGGCCGGTTCCACTACCTGAAGTACGGCCTCGGTCTGGTGCTCGCCTACGTCGGACTCAAGATGCTGCTGTCCCAGTTCTGGCACGTGCCGATCGGACTTTCGCTCGCCGTCATCGCGACGATCCTGGGCGGCGCGATCGCCGCCTCCTGGCTCTTCCCGCCGCCGGGCTCAGCGGGCGAAGAGGGCGAGCAGCACGAGCCCTAGCGCGATCCGGTAACCGGCGAAGACGGTCAACGGATGCCGGCGCAGCCAGGCGAGCAGTCCGGCGATCACCGCGTAGCCGGCGATCGCCGAGACGCCGATGCCGATCGCGATCGCCTGTGGGCCGACACCCAGCGGCACCCCGCGCAGCGCGTCGACCAGCTGCTTCCCCCCGACCAGCAGCCCGATGGGAATCGAGAGCAGGAAGGCGAACCGGGCGGCCGCCGGACGGCTGAATCCGAGCAGCAGCGCGGCGGTCATCGTGATCCCCGAGCGCGAGGTCCCGGGGACGAGAGCCAGCGCCTGGGCGCAGCCGATGAGCAGGGCCTCGCGCCGCCCGATCTCCCCCTCCTCGCGGTCCTTGCGCCCGCGCCAGTCGGCCAACCCGAGCAGCATGCCGTAGACGATCGCGTTGATCGCGATCAGCGGCACGTTGCGCGCCTGACCGGCCACGAAATCCTTGATCAGGAGCCCGGCGAGCCCCGCCGGGATCGTGCCCCAGGCGAGCGCCCAGAGCAGCCGGGCGTCGGGGTTACAGGCCCGCTCGGCGGACGTGAAGCTGGCTCGGAAACCGCGCACCATGCGCGCCAGCTCGCGCCGGAAGTAGATCGCCACGGCGATCAGGGTGCCGCTGTTGGTGGCGATGTCGAACTCGAGGCCCTGGTCGCCCCAGCCGAGCAGGCGCGGCAGGAGGATGAGATGCCCCGAGGAGGAGACCGGAAGGAACTCGGTCACCGCTTGCACGAGGGCGAGCACTACCGCCTGGAAGGGCGTCACCGCGCGATCCTATCGCCGCCCCGCGGCGCGCCGTCGATATACTGCGCGCGATGAAGGGCATCGTACTCGCGGGGGGCTCCGGCACCCGTCTCTATCCGGTGACGCGCGCCGTCTCGAAGCAGCTGTTGCCGGTCTACGACAAACCGATGGTCTACTACCCTCTGTCGGTGCTGATGCTCGCCGGCATCCGGGAGATCCTGATCATCAGCACGCCGCACGACCTGCCGGCCTTCGAGCGGTTGCTCGGCGACGGCTCGGACTTCGGCGTGCGCTTCGCTTACGCCGCGCAGCCCCATCCGGGCGGCCTCGCGCAGGCCTTCCTGATCGGCCGCGAATTCGTCGGCCGGGATCGCGTGGCCCTGGCGCTCGGCGACAACATCTTCTACGGGCACGGCTTCCCCGAGGACCTGCAGGCCGCCGCAGCGCGCGAGCGCGGCGCGACGGTCTTCGCCTACCGGGTGCGCGACCCCGAGCGCTACGGCGTGATCGAGCTCGGTCCGGGCGGCGAGCCGCTCGCCATCGAGGAGAAGCCGGCCAAGCCGCGTTCCTCGCTGGCGGTGACCGGGCTCTACTTCTACGACCATCGGGTGCTCGACATCGCCGCCCGCCTGAAGCCCTCGCCGCGCGGCGAGCTCGAAATCACCGACGTCAACCGCGCCTACCTCGAGCTCGGCGAGCTCCACGTCCAGGTCCTCGGCCGCGGTATCGCCTGGCTCGACACCGGGACGCACGAATCGCTGCTGCAGGCCGGAGCCTTCATCGGCGCAGTCGAGCAGCGCCAGGGCCTCAAGGTCGCCTGTCTCGAAGAGATCGCCTGGCACATGGGATATCTCTCCGCCGACGACGTGCTCGCCCTCGCGGCGCAGCTCGGCAGGACCGAGTATGCCGATTACCTGCGGCGCGTCGTGGCCGACGGCGAGCGCCGCACATGAAGCTGCACGCGACTCCCCTGCCCGGAGTGACCCTGATCGAGCCCCAGGTCTACCGAGACGCCCGCGGCTTCTTCCTCGAGGTCTTCCACGCCACCAAGTTCGCCGCGCTGGGACTCGACCTCGCCTTCGTCCAGGACAACCACTCGCTGTCGACCCAGGGCACCCTGCGCGGCCTGCACCTGCAGACCCCGGGAGAACAGGGCAAGCTCGTGCGCTGCACCGAGGGCCGCGTATTCGACGTCGCGGTCGACGTCCGGCGGGGCTCGCCGAGCTTTGCCAAGTGGTTCGGCGTCGAGCTCTCGGCGGCGAACTTCCTCGAGCTCTGGATCCCGGCCGGGTTCGCCCACGGTTTCTGCGTGCTCTCGGCCCAAGCGCAGATCGAGTACAAGTGCACCGCGCTCTACGACCCGGAGGCCGACTTCGCCATCGCCTGGGACGACCCCGAGATCGGAATCGAGTGGCCACTCTCCGCGCCGCTGCTCTCGGCCAAGGATGCCGCCGCCAAGCGGCTCTCCGAAGTCGCCGATCGACTCCCCACCTACGGCTGATCGCATGTCCCGCGGGCCCAGGCTCACGGCGCACGACGGAGTCGAGCTCGCCTCGGTCGGGATCGCCCGCGGGGAGGCCGAGCGCCAGCTCGCGCTGCTCGCCACGCCCCCCGCCGCCGCCCGCCTCGATCGCCCCTGCACCTTGGGCGACGGCATCGAGCGTCTGCTGCCGGCAGAGCGCGGCGACCTGCTGGCGCGGGCCGAGGCGGCGCGCTCGGCCGGCCGCCTGGCGCGCTTCGTCCCGGCGTCGGGCGCTGCGACCCGCATGTTCCGCGCCGCGGCCGCGGTGCTCGAACGCCCTGCCACCACCACGCTCGCGGATCTTCGTCGGGCGGCGGCGGCGGGAGACGATCTCGCAGCCGAGGCCGCCGAGTTGGTCGAGGCGTTGCCGGCGCTGGTCCTCACCCGGGCCTTGGCCGATCTCGCCGGCGTTCCGGTCGAGCAACTGGCCGAGCGCGCCCGTCGGGACCCGCTAGCCCCGCTCTTCCGCCTGCTGCTCGATCCCGACGGATTCGACGCCGCCCGGCTGCCCAAGGGGCTCCTGCCCTTTCACGCCCGCTCCGGTTCCTGGGCCACGGCCTTCGAGGAGCAGCTCCGCGAGGGACTCGAGCTGCTGGCCGACGCGCACGGCGTCTGCCGATTCCATTTCACGGTCGCCGCGGAGAGCCGCCCTCGCTTCGTCGACGCGCTCGCCGCGCTCCGCCCCCGACTGGAGCGGGACGGGCGCCGGCTCGACGTCGGCTTCTCGGTCCAGGATCCGGCCACCGACGCGCTGGCGCTCGATGCCGGCGGGCAGCCGGCGCGGCGCGCCGATGGCCGCCTGGTGCTCCGCCCGGCCGGCCACGGCGCGCTGCTCGGCAACCTCGAACGGACCGGTTTCGACGTTGCGACGATCAAGAACATCGACAACGTCCTGCCCCCCGAGCGTCACGCCGAGGTCGGACTCTGGAAACGGCTGCTGATCGGCCGGCTGCTCGAGCTCGAGGAGGAGGTCGCCGGGTGGCGCCGGACGCTCGATCGCGACCCCGACGGCGGAACCGCCGACCGCGTCGTCACGGCGGTCGCCGCACGCTTCGGCCGGCGTCCGCGCGGCGGCGGCGCGACGCCGTCGGACGCCGAGCGCGTCGCGGCGGCGCGCGCCCTGCTCGATCGACCGCTGCGCGTCTGCGGTGTGGTGCCCAACACCGGCGAACCCGGCGGTGGCCCCTTCTGGGTCGCCGGCGCCGACGGGGTCACCCGCCAGGTCGTCGAGTCGGCCCAGGTCGACGCCCGTCGACCCGATCAGGTCGCTTGTTTTCGGGCAGCGACCCATTTCAACCCGGTCGACATCGCGGTCAGTCTGCGCGACCACGCAGGACACCCCTACGCGCTCGCGCGCTTCGTCGATCCCGACGCCGCCTTCGTCGCCCGCAAGTCCGAGGGCGGGCGTGAGCTCGTGGTCTACGAGCGGCCGGGTCTCTGGAACGGCGCCATGGCGGGCTGGAACACGCTCTTCGTCGAAGTGCCGGGGAGCACCTTCGCGCCGGTCAAATCGGTGCTCGACCTCGCCCGCCCCGAGCACCGCATGCCGCGCTGAGCCTGCCGGCGCACCACCCTTTCGGGTTGGCACCCGCCCCGGCCCGAGCGGTGGGTGCGACGCACCACCCGCCGGCGCTTGCCAGCCCGGCGAGCGCGCCGATACCATCGCCCGGGTCGTATCGCCTAGCTAGGAGCTCCCGATGACCACGCTGTTCGTCCCCAAGGAAGTTCGCGCCGGAGAGCGCCGCGTCGCGGCGAGCCCGGAGACCGTCAAGAAGCTGGTGCAGTCCGGACTGGACGTCGCGATCGAGGCGGGCGCCGGAGAAGCCGCCGGATTCACCGACGCGATGTTCACCGCCGCCGGCGGCAAACTCGTCACCGACGGAACCGCCGCCTGGCGTTCGGCCGACGTGGTCTTCAAGGTGGCTCCTCCGACCGACGAGGAGGCCGGGCGCTTCCGCGCCGGGGCGATCCTGATGTCGCTGCTCGATCCCTACCGCAACCTCGATCTGGTGCGCCGGCTGGCCGAACGTCAGGTGACGGCGTTCGCCATGGAGCTCGTCCCGCGCACGACGCGCGGCCAGGCGATCGACGTGCTCTCCTCCCAGGCCTCGGTCGCCGGCTACAAGTCGGTGATCCTCGCCGCCGAGCGCCTCGGCAAGTTCTTCCCCCTCCTGATGACCGCCGCCGGGACCGTGCAGCCCGCGCGGATCGTCGTGCTCGGCGCCGGCGTCGCCGGCCTGATGGCGCTCGCCACCGCCAAGCGCCTCGGCGCCACGGTCGAGGTGTCCGACGTGCGTCCGGCGGTCAAGGAACAGGTCGAGTCGCTCGGCGGACGGTTCATCGATCTGCCCGAGATGCCGTCTGCCGAGGGCGAGGGAGGCTACGCCAAGGAGGTCACCAAGGAGTTCCTCGCCAAGCAGCGCGAGCTCCTCAAGGCGCGCCTGACCGGCGCCGACGTGGCGATCTCCACCGCGCAGGTGCCGGGCAAGAAGGCGCCGATCCT
>CAZPZW010000134.1:0-8352 GCA_964591165.1 uncultured Thermoanaerobaculia bacterium
ACCGGCCGGCAGGTCGGCTGCACGATGTAGACGTCGGAGCCGCGGACGTTCTCGTCGATCTGGCAGAAGGTCTCGCCATCCGAGAAGTTGTAGGCCGTCGAGATGCCTTGGGGCACCCCGAGGTACTCGCAGATCTCGCGGGTCAGCGCGGGGTGTGCCCGGCCGCTGAAGATCTTGATCGTGCCGTAGTGGTCGCCGTTGCTCTTGGCGGTCTTCATGGTCTCTCGTTGAAGGATCGTGATGAACTCGAAGTGGTTGGGGCGGGAGGATTCGAACCTCCGTATGCGAGATCCAAAGTCTCGTGCCTTACCACTTGGCGACGCCCCAGTCGGCCCGGCCGATCGGCTTGAAGTCTATCGCCGGTCTCAGGTGACTCCCCAAAACGAATCCCCGAGGTGATGACGCTCCAGCTCCTCGAGCGACGGCTCGCTTGCAGGAGGAGTCTCCGCTGTCGGCGAGGCCGCACCGCTGGTCGCCGTCGCTTTGCCGTCCAGCGCTGCCTGGTATTGGCCGAGAATGCGCTCCTCTACCCAGCGTCGGGTCTCGGTGTTGAGCGGATGCGCGACGTCCTTGAATTCGCCGTTCTTCCGCTTGCGGCTCGGCATGCTGACGAAGAGGCCGTCCTTGCCCTGGATCACCTTGATGTCGTTGACCATGAAGCAACGATCGAAGACGATCGAGACGAAAGCACGCACTTTCTCGTCTTTGACCGGATAGACCCGGATGTCGGTGATCTCCAAGTCAGTCCCCCCCCGCCAAGTCATCGAAACCGCCCTGCCTCAGCCACTCCTCGCGCCCCAGAGCCCGGACCGGCAACCACTTCACTCCAGGCGGAAGTCCGGATCCAGCCTGCGCCGCGTCCGCCGCGGTCGCGAACACCGCGAATAGCGCAGCGCCGCTTCCCGAAAGTCGAACCGCTCGGGCTCCGGAAACGGAAAGCGCATTATACACATCGACCAGCCCGGGGTGGAGTCGGAAACAGGTCGCCTGGAGCTCGTTCCAGCCGATCAGATCCTCGACCGAGACGGGCTCTCCGCCCTCCGCCGCGGGCCGGGGAATCTCCCAGCGCGGCCTCACCGAGGCCACCGCGTGCGCCGCGAAGACGGCCGCCGTGGAGACCTCCAACGGCGGGAGCGCCACGCCCATGGCGACGCCGAGGAGCGGGTCCGGCAGGCGGGCGATATGATCGCCTCGCCCGGTGGCGAGCGCCGTCCCGCCGTGCAGGAAGAAGGGGACGTCGGCGCCCAGCCGGCCGGCCATCGCTTCCAGCTCGCCGAGGGACGGACGGAGCCCCCGCAGGCGGCAGAGGCCGAGCAGTACCGTCGCGGCATTGCTGCTCCCTCCCCCCAAGCCGCTTCCCAGGGGGATCCGCTTGCGGAGCGCGATCCGCGCGCCGGAGCCACCCCAGCGCTCGCGGAAGGCCGCGGCGGCACGGTACGCGAGATTCCGGGCGTCGCTCGGCAGATCCGCGCCCACGACCTCGAGCTCGATCGCCTCGCCGCTCGCCAGCTCGATCTCCAGGTCGTCGTGCAGGTCGATCGACTGGAAGAGGGTCCGCAGCTCGTGGAAGCCATCGTCCCGCCGGCCGAGGACCTCGAGATGGAGGTTGAGCTTGGCGTAGCTACGGAATCTCGCCATCGCGGCACTCCACTTCGCGGGACCCCGGCGGGGGCTCGACGTTCGTGATCTCCTCGGCGAGCGGAGCTTGCGCGGTCAAGCGCCACCGGACGCGCACCGGCGGATCCCGTAAGACCAGTTGCGACTCCGCGCCGGAGTGCGTCCACCAGGCGCTGGGGGCCCCCGACTCGCGCAGCGTCCAGTGGGACCAGATCCCGTTTTGTCGCGCACCGCGGAAGGTCCGCCCCGCCTGCGCGACGACCTCCTGGTCCCCTTCGCGCCCGGTCGCCGCTGCGCTCGGATAGCTCCCGGACAGCACCTCCGGGAGGGCGCTGACCGCCACGTGCCACTCGATGCCGGGCAGCCTGAGGCGCGCTTCGGAACCCAGCCGGCAGAAGATCCCGCGCCCATCGTCGAGCCAGATCGCCTGTCCCCCCACCGCCCGAAGGCGCCACAGTCCCCTCCCGAGGGCATCGCGCGCGTCGAGCTCGAAGGCGCCGTCCGAGCTGCGGGCGAGAACGAGGCGGAGGTCGGCGCTCCCGGAAGCGGTCTCGACCTCGGCCCGGTAGAGGGCCCTGCCGGTCGCCGAGGACGCGGCGGGAAGGCCGCTCTCCTGGCGGGGGGAAGGCGCGCCGCTGGCGCAGGCGCCGACGTAGGCCCCGAGGGCGAGGAGCGCAGCCAGCGGCAGTCGGCGAGGCAGGCTACGAAGTCCCGGTCAGACGCGCGAGCTTCGCCGGAAGCTCGGGGGAAGTCTCACCACCCAGCTCGAGCGCCCTCTGGTAAGCGGAGCGCGCTCGCGACGGATCGCCGCTCGCGAGATAGGCGTCGCCCAGATGCTCGAGCACGGTGGCGTCGTCGGGCTGCAGGCGAACGGCCCGCTCGAGCGTCCGCACCGCCGACGGGAATCGCCCCTGGCGAAAATAGCCCCAACCCAGCGAGTCGACATACGCCCCGTTGTCCGGATCCAGCCGGACAGCACGCTCGACGAGCCCGACCGCCTCGTCGACGTTCTTCCCGTTCTCGATCCACATGTAGCCGAGGTAGTTCAGGGTCGGCGCATGATCCGGCGCCGCAGCCAGCAGGCGCCGAAACTCGACTTCCGCAGCTTCGGCCTCGCCCAGCCGTTCGAGGGCGGCACCGAGCCAGAAGCGCGCCACCAGCGCGTTCGGCTCGGCCGCCACGACCCGCTCGAGCAGGGGGCGTGCCTCAGCGTAGCGCTCGAGGCGCTGCAGCGCCTCGGCCGCCGCGAGCACCTCGGCCGGGGAACCTGCGGCGAGCCTCTCGCCGAGCACCCTGGCGTCCGCGCTGCCGCTGCGCAGCAGGATCTCGTAGCGCTTGGCGACGATCGCGAGGGGCTCCGAGAGGTCGGCCAGCAGCTCGAGCGCCGCACCGTAGTCGGCGAGGTCCGTCGCCGCCTCGGCGGCGAGCAGTCGCGCGGCGAGCGCGATCTCGGGATCGCTGGCGGCGAGCAGCGGGCGCGCCAGTTCGGCGGCCACCGCGGGCCGGTCGGAGCGCAGCGCGAGGCTGCCGGCGTCGAGGCGAGCCTCCGCCTCCTCCCGCCCACGTCCCAGGCGCTCGAACGCCGCCCGACGCTGCTCCGCTGCCGCCAAGGCGTCGTCGACGCGCCCCAGGCGCTCAAGCGCCGTGAGGCGCAGGGCGTGCAGGGCATCCTGGGTCGGAGCGCGTTCGGCTGCCACGCCCACCAGGTCGAGAACGCTCTGCCAGTTCCCCTCCGCCTGTTCGAGGGTGGCGAGCAACAGGCGTACGCCGGGGTGGTCGGGCGACTCGGCCTGGAGCGCGCGAGCCTCGACTCCGGCGGCTTCCAGATCACCGGCGAGGTAGAGCTCGAAGGCCCGCCGCCGGCGCAACTCCGGCGACACCGCCTGCTCGGGCGGCGCTTCTCCGAGCAGCTCCGCTGCCTCCCGGTGCCGTCCCGACTCGGCGAGGATCGCGGCAAGCTCGAAACGGGTGTCGAGCCGATAGGGGCTTTCGGCGAGCAGCGCGCGCTGGACGCGCTCGGCACCGCGCAGGTCGCCCGACGCCGTCAGTGCCCGGGCCAGCAGCACTTCGATCATCGGCTGGCCCGGGCGCAGGACCGAGGCTCTGCCGAGCACCTCGGCCGCAGGTTGGGCGTCGCCTCCCCCGAGGTAGAGCTGGCCGAGCGAGACCAGCGTCTCGAGGTCGTCGGGCTCGCGGAGGAGCAGACGCTCGAAGGCCTCCTGCGCCACTGCGCGTGCCGCAGGCTCGCGCTCCGCCCGGGCGAGCGCGATGCGGGCCTGAGTCCGCAAGACGTCCGGGTCGTCCGGCGCCAGCTCGCGCGCTGCAGCCGCCTGACTCGCCGCCTCCTGGAAGCGCCCCAGCCGCGAGAGCACCTGGGCGTACTCCAGGCGCACGTACGGATCGGTCGGCGCCTCGCGCAGCACGGCCTCGAAGGCCGTCACCGCCTCTCCGGACTGGCCGTCGGAGAGTAGCGAGCCGGCGAGGAGGAACTCGAACGGTGCGTTCGCTTGCCCCGCGAGCGGCGCCCCGCAGAGTGCGGCCGCCCATCCGACCGCGATCCAGCGGAACAGCACCCGATTCGTCATGGCGCGATCATAGCCGCAGCGCCGCTTTCCCCGGCGGCTCCTGTCTGTTATCCTGTTTTTCGTTTTCGAAGTTCTTTCGATTCAGCGAATTAGGAGAATGCGAAAGCTACCTCGGCAACGCCTCGGTGAATCTCTCGAAGCGCGGGGCTTGATCACTCGCGAGCAGCTGCTGCGTGCCTTGCGAAACCAGAAGGTGCTCGGCGGACGGGTGGGAACCTGCCTGCTGGAGATCGACGCCTTGAGCGAGCAGGATCTCTCGACCGTGATCGGTGAGCAGAGCGGCAGTGCCTGCGTCACCCCCGAGGAGCTGCGCGGCATTCCCGACGACGTGATCCGGCTGATTCCCGCGAAAGTCGCCAAGCGCTGCATGGCCATCCCGTTCCACGCCTCGTCGACCCAGGTGAAGGTCGCGCTCGCCAACGTGAGCGATCTCACGATCCAGGACGAGGTCGCTTTCGTCGTCGGACGGCGGGTCCGCTGGTACCTGGCCCTCGAGCTGCGGATCCAGGAGGCCCTGGCGACGTACTACGGCGAGGAGTGTCCGCAGCGCTTCTCCAAGCTGCTCGACCGCCTGAATCGTGCCCGCTACCTGTGGGGTCGCGAGGGGCCCGCCCCGGCAGGTGCGACGCCGCCTGCAGAGGAGATGCTGCAGTGGGATCCCGGGGTGGTGGCGGCGCACCCGCGGGCATCCGCCGAGCCGGTCTCGCGCGAGCTCGAGCTTCCCGCGTTTTCGACCGAGCCGGCTCCACCCGCCGTTTCACCGCCGCGGCCGGAACCCGCTCCCGCTCCCCCGGGTCCGGCGGCGTCTTCGCCACCGGCCGGCGCAGCGCCTGCGCTGGGCGCGGTCGAGCTCCCGGAAAGCGCTCCGGAGCCGGCGCGCCCTCCCGACCCACCGTCACCGATGACCCTCGCGCAGGCCGAACGCCGTCTGCTCGATCCCCAGGACCGCGACGACGTCGCCCAGACGCTGATCGAGTTCGCCGGCACCCGGGGTCGACGTGCCATCCTCTTCGTCCAGCGTCGCGGCGAGACGGCGGCCTGGCGGTGGACCGGCGACGGGCTCGACGCGGACCGGCTGGCGGCTTTTCGCGCGCGCACGCATCAACCCTCCGTCTTCGTGAGTCTGCGCGACAGCGACGGCGTATTCCGCGGCGCCCTGCCGCCCATGCCGGTCCACCTCACGTTGAGCGCTTGCTTCGAGCCGCCGCTCGCCGACCGCGAAGTGGCGGTGCTTCCGGTTCGCCTTCGCGATCGTCTGGTCGCCGCTCTGCTCGTCGAACCCGCAGCCCGCGGCTTCTCCGCCGAGACGATCTCCGAGCTCCACCGCCTGCTCGCCAAGGCCGCTATCGCCTTCGAGCTCTGCATCATGCGCAACAAGCTGCGCGACGCCTGAGCGCGTTGACAGGGTTCCGGGCCATGGCTATATTCCTCGCGAGGTCAATCCCGAGATGATCAAAGCAGACATCGTGATGCGAGTCGCGGAGGTGTCGAACGTTCCGCGGATCAAGGCGGTGCAGGCGGTCGACACGATCATCGACGCGATGAAGCAGGCGCTCTGCCAGGGGCGTCGCATCGAGCTGCGCGGTTTCGGCGTCTTCCAGGTGCGCGAACGCAAGAAGGGTGTGGGCCGCAACCCGAAGACCGGCGTCGAAGTCGCGATCACACCGGGTCGCACCGTCCGCTTCAAGCCCGGCAAAGACCTCAAGGATCTCTGACGCCGGCGGCGGATCCCCCGTCGCCCTCCCCGCTTGCCCGAGCTCGCTCAGCTGCCTTCCACCGCGGCTCCCCCGCCGCCGGCGAGAGCCAGCGGTTCCTGGGGGCTCGCGGCGCTCCTCTTCCTGGCCTCCCTCGGCACCTGCGTGACGCTCGGCGGCTCGTTCTACCTCGCGGCGCGTACCGATCTGGTGACCGACGTCACGCCGCTGCTGCTGCCGTCCACGATCGCGCGCGTCTGGAGCGACGCCAGCCTGGTGGCCTGGGGCTTTGCGTTCGCCCTGCCGGTGCTGTTCATCCTGCTGGCGCACGAGCTCGGCCACTACTTGCTCTGCCGGCACTACGGCCTGCCCGCCACGCCGCCCTACTTCCTGCCGGCGCCGGTGGGCCTGGGGACGTTCGGTGCCTTCATCCGCATCCGGGCGCCGATCCGGGACAAGCGGGAGCTCTTCGACGTCGGGGTCGGCGGACCGATCCTCGGCTTCGCGGCGCTCTTTCCCTTCCTCGCTTACGGCATCGCCCGGTCCCAGCCGGTCGCCATCCGACTGGTCGAGGACTCCCCGACCGCGATGCTGCTCTACCTTCCGGGCAGGAGCCTGCTCGTCGAGTTGCTGTCGCGGTTCTTTCATGGTCCGATGCCCGCCGACACCGTGCTCAATCCCCACCCCTTCGCCCTCGCCGGGTGGGTCGGTCTGTTCGCCACGATGCTCAACCTGCTGCCCTTGGGCCAGCTCGACGGCGGTCACCTGCTCTACGCCGCGCTCGGCCGCCTGCAGCGCCGTCTCGCGGTGCCGCTGTGGTTGGCCCTCGCCGCGCTCGGCTGGCTCTGGTGGGGCTGGCTGCTCTGGTGCGCCATCGTGCTCGCGATGGGCCTCCGGCATCCCCCGGTGGGCCGCGAGGACGAACCGCTCGACCCGCGCCGTCGCGCCGTCGCCTGGGGCGTCCTCCTCCTGTTCGTCCTCTGCTTCATGCCGGTGCCGATCGACGCGGTGCCGGTCGCCATTCCCTGACCCCCGGCGGACTTCGCCGGGCGCGGTTGCTTCCTAAGTCGAACGGAAGTCGAGGACCAGTGTGACCGGACCTTCGTTGAGCAGCTCGATTCGCATCCGCCCGCCGAAGCGCCCCTCGGCGACGGCGAACCCGAGCGTGCGCAGCCGTGCCGCGAACTGCGCCACGAGCGGTGCCGCGATCTCCGGCGCTGCCGCCCGCTCGAACGACGGGCGCCGCCCCTTGTCGGTGCTGGCGAGCAGGGTGAACTGCGACACGACGAGGAACTCCGCTCCGACCTCGGCGGGTCCGAGGTTCATCTTGCCCTCGGCGTCGTCGAAGATGCGCAGGGCGGCGAGCTTGCGAACCGCGGCCTCGACCTCCGCCGGCCCGTCTCCCCGCTCGACGCCGACCAGCAGGAGCAGCCCCCTCCCGATCCGCGCGACTTCCTCGGACCCGACGGTGACGGCGGCCTGCGCGACTCTCTGCAAGACAACACGCATCGACTTCGTCCTAGTACGCAGGGTTGGGCAACGCGGCGCCTATGATACCGTCGCCGCCGATCGAAGGAGAGCCAGCGCATGTTGAACAAAGTGATGCTCATCGGCAATCTGGGACGCGATCCCGAGATGCGCTCCACCCAGGGCGGCCAGCCCATCGCGTCGTTCTCCGTCGCGACCACCCGGAAGTTCAAGGATCGCGACGGCAATCGCCAGGAGCAGACCGAGTGGCACAACGTGGTCTGCTTCGGACGTCAGGCCGAGATCGCCGGCCAGTACCTCGCCAAGGGCAAGAAGGTCTACATCGAGGGCCGCCTGCAGACCCGCTCCTGGGACGACAAGGAATCGGGCAAGAAGCAGTACCGGACCGAGATCATCTGCGACAACTTCCAGATGCTCGACGCGCGCGGCGAATCGTCCGGCGGCGGCCACGCGGCCACGCCGGGCGCTGCGGATTCCCACGCCGACGAGTCGCGCGACCTCGGCGACGACGACATCCCCTTCTAGCGGGTCGCCTCCACCCGCTCGGCCACCGCGGCAACGAGCGCGGCGAGCCGCCGCCGGATCGTCGCCAGGGTTTCGGCCGGCGGCGCCTGGCGACGGCGGCGCAGCAGCTTCCGGCGCAGGCGCTCGAGGCGCCCCGCAGCCTCGTCGAGTCGGTCGCGCAGCGCGCTGCGCGCCGTCAGCTTCGCCGCGATGGCCGGGGCATCTTCCAGGCGGCGGCAGAAGAGCAATCCGTCGCACCCGGCGGCGAGCGCCGCGACGCCGAGTTCGGGCAGCTCGCCGAACGCTGTCAGCGCCCCCATCTCGAGGTCGTCGCTGAGCAGCGGGCCGCGGTAGCCCACTCGCTCGCGCAGCAGCTGACCGGCGATCGCGGGGGAGAGAGTCGCCGGGCGAGTGTCGTCTCCCCAGGCCGGGAACACGGCGTGACAGGCCATCAGCGCGTCGGC
>CAZPZW010000135.1:0-8288 GCA_964591165.1 uncultured Thermoanaerobaculia bacterium
AGGTCGGTCGCCATGCGCGCCAGCTTCGCCTGGACCAGCTGCTGCTCGGCGAGCGTCTTGCCGAATTGGCGGCGGGTCGTGGCGTGCGCCAGCGCCTCGTCGAGCGCCCGCGCGGCGAGCCCGCAGGCCGCCGCCGCGACCGTCGGACGAAGCCGGTCGAGGGCGCGCAGGCCGAGGGCGAAGCCCTCTCCGGGGCCGGCGAGCAAGTCCGATTCCGGGACGAGACACCCGGTGAGCTCGATCTCGCCCAGCGGATGAGGCTCGGAGAGCACCTGCGCCCCGGCGAAGGCGAGCCCCGGCGCGTCGGCCGGAACGACGAAGCAGGCGATCCCCTTCCGACCGGCCGCCGGGTCGGTCTGCGCGAAGACGGTGTAGAAGTCGGCGATGCCGGCGTTCGAGATGAGGTGCTTGCGCCCATCGAGCCGCCAACCCTCCGCGCACCTCACCGCTCGCGTTGCGAGCGCTCCCACGTCCGAGCCGGCCTCCGGCTCGGTCATCGCGAAGGCCGCCATCGCCCGGCCGGCGGCGACCTCGGGGAGCCACCGCCGTTGCATCTCGCGGTTGGCCGACAAGACGATCGGTTGCGCGCCAAGCGCCTGCAGGGCGAAGACGGCGTCCGCCAACGGCGACGCGGCGGCGAGCGGCTCGCGGATCGCACAGAGCGCGGCGACGCTGACCTGTGGCAGCTCCCCGCCCCATTCCGCCGGGACGGCGTGCCGGCACCAGCCCGCCTCGCCGAGCCGGGCGAGCAGCGCCTGCGCCTCCCGCCGCGCCGCCTCGTCGCTCGACGGGGCGGGACGTGCGCGCAACTGCTGGCGCGCGAAGCGCTCCGCCGCCTCGGTCAGGCGACCGTAGCTCGCTTCGGCGGTGGGGGTCGCGCTCATGTGAGGGTCCGGCGTGGGGCGCGACTCTAGCGCAGCCCGCGGTGCTCAGCGGAAGCGCGGCGGACGGCGCTCGCGGAAGGCCTGGTAGGCCTCGCGGAAGTTCGCGTCCTGCATGCAGATGGACTGGATCTCGACCTCGGCGCCGAGGGCCGAGTCGAGGTCCATCGCCGCCTCCCGGTAGAGCATCTGCTTGGTCATCTCGAGGGCGAACGAGGGGCCGGCGGCAAGGCGCGCCGCGCGCTCGCGCGCCTCGGCGAGGCAGCGCTCGGCCGGAACCACCGCGTGGTAGAGGCCAATCCGCTCGGCCTCCGCCGCCGAGATGAACTCGCCGCCCAGCAGCAGCTCCATCGCGCGCCCCAGCCCCACCAGACGCGGCAGCAGCCAGGAAGCCCCCATGTCGGCCCCCGAGAGGCCAACCTTGGTGAAGAGAAAAGCGATCTTCGCGCTCTCCGCCGCGATGCGCAAGTCGCAGGCGGTGGCGATCACCGCTCCCGCGCCCGCCACGGTGCCGTTGAGCGCCCCGACGATCGGCCGGCGGCAGGCGAGCATCGCGCGGATGAGATCGCCGGTCGCGCGGGTGAACTCCAGCAGGCCCCGGGCGTCGCGCGCCATGAGCTCGCCAATGATCGCTTCGACGTCGCCCCCCGAGCAGAAGGCGCGCCCCTCGCCGGTGAGCACGACGGCGCGCACCCCCGGCTCGCGGTCGAGCGCCAGGAAGGTCTCGCGCAGCTCGCCGTAGACCTCGAAGGTGAGGGCGTTCAGACGCTCCGGGCGGGCGAGCGTCAGCGTCGCGACCGCGGTCTCGCGGTCGAGCTCGTAGCGAAAGCTCTGCGGATCGATCGCCATCGCGCTCCTCTCACTCGGGCGGCAGCGCCGCGGTGGCCTCGAGCTCGACGCACGCCCCCGGCTCCACCAGTCGGCTGACCTCGACCAGCGTCATCGCCGGGAAGTGCCGTCCCATCCGGCGCCGGTAGGCGACGCCAACCGCTTCGAGGTGAGCCAGGTACTCGCCGCAGTCGGTCACGTAGAGGGTCAGGCGGACGACGTCGGTCGCCGTGCCGCCCGCCGCTTCGACCACCGCCAGGACGTTGCCCAGCGCGCGCTCGAACTGCGCGACGAAATCGCCCGGGATCACGCTCCCCGTGGCGTCGCTGCCCACCTGGCCGGCGACGAAGAGCAAGCGGCTGCCGGCTGGGACCAGAACGCCGTGGCTGAAACCGCGCGGCGCGCCGAGCTCGCCTGGATTGACGATCCTCGCCCGCCCGCTCATCCTAGGAAGGCCCCGCCGTCGACTCCGAGCGTCTGCCCGTTGATGCCGCGCGCCCGCTCGTCGCAGAGCATCGCCACGGCATAGGCCACTTCTACGGGCTCGATCAGCCGTCGCTGCGGGTTGGACTCGACCAGCTTGGCGCGCGCGGCCTCGGGCGAGATGCCGGTCTTCGTGACGATCCGCGCAATCGACTGCTCGGTCATCGGCGTCGCGACGTAGCCCGGGCAGACCGCGTTGACCGTGACTCCCTGGTGCGCCACCTCGGCGGCGAGCGCGCGGGTCAGGCCGACCACGGCGTGCTTCGAGGCAGCGTAAGCGGCGATGTAGGCGGCGCCGGTCCGACCGGCAACGGAGGCGAGATTGACGATCCGTCCCCAGCCGCGCGCCAGCATGCCGGGCAGAAAAGCGCGGGTGGCGACGAAGGTTCCCTCCACGTTGACCGCGAACAGCCGGCGCCACTCCTCCAGGGTCTGACGGTGCAGCGGCGCGGAGCTCGCGATGCCCGCGTTGTTGACCAGAATGTCCACCCGACCGAGCCGTTCGCCGGCCGCGTGGGCGAGACGCTCGATCGCTGCGGGGTCGGCGACGTCGCAGGGCATCGCCTCGGCGTCGCCCCCGGCGCGGCGGATCTCCGCCGCGACCGCCTCAATCTCGTGCGCCGAACGGGAGGTGATCACGACGCTTGCGCCGCGCGCCGCCAGCTCGGCGGCCACCGCCTGGCCGATCCCGCGACCTCCCCCAGTCACCACCGCACCCCTGCCGTCGAGCGTCACGCGCGAACCCTAGAACGGGGGCCGGAGAGCGTCAAGAAACGCCTCAGCTCGCCGGAATCGAACGTGGAGGTTTTCGCCACAGCCCCCGTAGCGAAATCCGACAGCGCCGCGCAGGCCTTTCCAGCATGGGCCTCAGCGAGTTTTTCGACGATCGAAGCCCTCGCGTCTGTGGGGTTTCTCCACGGCGCCTCGCTGCCCCGCGTTTCGACGCACCTCTCACGGAGCGGCACAACTTCAATGCGAGCAGCTAGATAACGCAACCCGAACGGCTGATCGAAAAAGCGGCATGGACCTTGCCTTGGAGAAATGGCGCAGGGCAGTCGAAGAAAGGAGAACTCCCATGACTGTGCTCTTCGTCCTACTCACCTTTGCAGCGTTCCTGGCGCTCGACGCCTGGTCTCATCGCAACGAACCCGTTCGCGTCGCCGCGCTCGCCTCCGAGCGCGAGGAGCCCGAGCCGGTGCGGCTCGAGCCGGTCTGGGTGGCCGGCTTCCAGGTTCCCGACGGCCTCCACTTCCATCGCGGTCACACCTGGGCCCGCCTGGCCGGCAACGACACCGTGGTCGTCGGCATCGACGACTTCGCGCGGCGGCTGATCGGCCCCGCGACCCGGGCCGCGCTTCCCAAAGCCGGGACCTGGCTGAACCAGGGTCAGCCGGCCGCCAAGCTGGGTCTCGACGGTCGCGAGGTCAACCTCGTCGCCCCGGTCGAGGGCGAGGTGATCGAAACCAATCCGCTGCTCGAGCAGCAGCCCGGCGCCGCCACCACCGATCCCTATGGCCGTGGCTGGCTCTACAAGGTCCGCTCGACCGACCTCGGCCGCAATCTGACCAACCTGCTCTCGGGCAGTCTCGCCCACCGCTTCATCGAGGATTCGCGGGAGCGTCTCCAGCTGCAGCTGATGACCCTCTCCGGCTCGGTCCTCGCCGACGGCGGGGAGCCCTCGCCCGACTTCGCCCGGCACCTTCCCGACGAGGACTGGCGCCGCCTGACCCGCGAGTTCCTGCTCTCGTGACGGAGATGTCATGACCGCCATCCGCCCGCAGGCACTTCTGATCGACATCACTCGCTGCGTCGGTTGCGGGGAGTGCGTCGGGGCTTGCCTCGACGCCCATCACCTCGACACCGACCCGGCGACGGTCCAGGGCCTCTCTTCGCGCGCCCTGACCGCCCTCGCCGAGCGCGGGGATCTCTACGTGCGTCAACTCTGCCGTCACTGCCTGACGCCGGCCTGCGCCAGCGTCTGCCCGGTCGAGGCCTTCTACAAGACGCCCGCCGGGCCGGTGCTGTACGACGCCAGTCGCTGTCTCGGCTGTCGCTACTGCATGCAGGCCTGTCCGTTCGGGGTCCCCAAGTACGAATGGGACAAAGTGGTTCCCGCGGTGGTCAAGTGCGACTTCTGTGCCTCGCGCCAGGCCGAAGGCAAGCCCACCGCCTGCACCGAGGCCTGCCCCGAGGACGCGACCACGTTCGGTCCGCGCGACGAGATGCTCGCCGAGGCCCGGCGCCGGATCGCCGAGAATCCCGGCAAGTACCATCCGCACATCTACGGCGAGCACGAGGCCGGCGGCACCTCGATGCTCTTCCTCTCGCCGGTGCCCTTCGAGCAGCTCGGCTTCCCGACCATCGCCGGCGAGCCGTTGCCCGAGCTCACCGCCAATGCCCTGGCCAAGATCCCGGGCATTCTCTCCATCGGCGGGGCGATGCTCGCCGGAATCTGGTGGATCACGCAGCGGCGCGAGGAAGTCGCGCACGCCGAACACGCGGCCGCGGCCAAGAAGGAGGCGCATCATGACCGTTCGTGACGGACGCTCGCCATCGCTCTGGCGGGGGATCTTCTACCTCCTGCTGGCCTTCGGTCTGCCGGTGATGGTCCTGCGCTACACCCGCGGGCTGGGCGCGGTGACCAATCTCTCGGACGACTTCCCGTGGGGGCTCTGGATCGGCTTCGATCTGCTGTGCGGCGTCGGCCTCGCGGCGGGAGGCTTCACGCTCACGGCGGCGGTCTACATTTTCAACCTCAAGCGCTTCCAGCCGATCGTGCGGCCGACCGTGCTCACCGCCTTCCTCGGCTATCTGCTGGTGATCGGCGCCCTGCTGGTCGATCTCGGACGGCCGTGGAACATCTGGCATCCGCTGATCATGTGGAATCCGCGCTCGGTCATGTTCGAGGTGGCCTGGTGCGTGATGCTCTACACCACCGTGCTGGCGCTCGAGCTCTCCGGCCTGGTCTTCGACCGTCTGGGCTGGAAGCGCGCCCAGGCGATCCAGCACGCGGCGACCATTCCCCTGGTGCTCGCCGGGGTCCTCCTCTCGACCTTGCACCAGTCGTCGCTCGGCGCCCTCTACCTGATCATCCCCGGGAAGCTCCATCCGATCTGGTACACCGCCGCCCTCCCCTGGATCTTCTGGTCCTCGGCGATCGCTGCCGGGCTCGCCATGGTGATCGTCGAGTCACGCCTCTCCTCGCGGGCCTTCAACCGCCCGGTCGAGATGGACCTGCTGAGCGACATCGCCCGGGTCCTCATGGTGGCGCTCGGCGTCTTCGCGGTCTTCCGGATCTACGACCTGGTCCATCGCGGGGTGCTCGGCGAGGTCCTGAAGCCCACTTACGAAGCCGGCATGTTCGGTCTCGAGTTCGCGCTCGGCGTGGCGCTCCCCTTCCTGCTGCTGCTCTCGCCGCGCACCCGCAGCGACCTGCGGCGGCTCTATCCCACGGCCCTGCTGGCGGTCATGGGCTTCGTGGTGAACCGGCTGAACGTCAGCGTGACCGGGCTCGAAGGCACCTCGGGAACGCGCTACGTCCCGGCCTGGACCGAGATCGCGGTCTCGCTCGCCATGGTGGCGCTCGGCTTCGCCGCCTTCTCGCTGATAGTGCGATACTTCAGGGTGTACCCGGAGGCCGCGTCGAGCACCGTGGCGGCGCGCTCCCGGGACACGCTGCCGGGCCATCCGCTCGCCCCTTCGGCGAACCGGGTGGTGTGAGGACGTGTCATGAAGCCGTCCCCGGCGGAGACCGCCCCTCGGCGGTCTCCGCCTTTCCGTCTCGCTTTCCGTCTCGCCTTGGTGCTCTCGCTCGGCGCGGCGGTGATCTCGCTCGCCGCAGCCGCCTGGAACCTGGCGCTGCAGCGACGGCAGCTCACCCGGCTCGTCGAGGAGCAGGCGGCCACGGTGGTGAGCGTCATCCGCAGCGCCTCCCGCGACGCCATGCTGCGCAACGACTCGGCGGAGCTCTCCCGCATCGTCGACGCGCTCGCCGACCGCGAGAGCGTCGACCGGATCCGCGTCTTCGACAAGCTGGGGCGGATCACGCACTCCAGCGAGGCGGAAGAGATCGGCCACCGGGTCGATCTCTCGGCCGAGCAGTGCGGCACCTGCCATGCGGCGGACAAACCGCTCGAGAGCCCCGACGTACCCCAGCGGACGCGCATTTTCGAACGGCCGGGAGAGGGCCGCCTGCTCGCACTGATCGCCCCGATCCGCAACGAAGCGGCATGTGCCAACGCCGCCTGTCACGCCCATCCGGCCGAGCGCACGGTGCTCGGCGTGCTCGACGTGCAACTGCCGCTCGACCGCGTCGACGAAGCGCTCGCCGCCTCCGAGAGCCGCCTGCGCCTCGGCCTCGTCGCCACGGTGCTCGCCGTCGTCGCGCTCGCCTGGTGGCTCACTTGGCGCCTGGTTCTCAAGCCGGTGCGCTCGCTCACCGCAGCAGCCCCGCGACTCGCCGCGGGAGACTTCTCGGCGCAGGTTCCCGAGAGCTCGAGCGACGAGCTGGGCGACCTCTCGCGCGCCTGGAACCGGATGGCGGGCGAGCTCGGCACCGCGCACGACGAGCTCGCGGCCTGGGGGCGCCGGCTCGAAGAGCGGGTCGAGGAGAAGACCCGCACCCTCGAGGCGACCCACCAGCACCTATTGCGAGTCGAGAAGATGGCTTCGCTCGGCAAGCTCTCGGCGAGCGTCGCCCACGAGCTCAACAACCCGCTCGCCGGCATCGCCACCTACGCCCGCCTGCTCCGCCGGCGCCGTGAGGAGGCGACCTCGCAGGGCACGCCGGTCACCCCCGGAGAGGACATCGACCGCATCCTCAAGCTGATCGAGGAGGAGGCGCTACGCTGCGGCGGCATCGTCAAGAACCTGCTGCTCTTCTCGCGCACGCCCGGATCGATGTTCTCCGCCACCGAGCTCGCGCCCATCGCCGAGCGGGTGGCGCTGCTCGTCCGCCACCAGGCCGAGCTCGCCAGCGTCGCCATCGAACAGGCGTTCGCCGCCGACCTGCCACCGGTCGAGTGCGACTCGGCGCAGCTCCAGCAGGCTCTGCTCGCCCTGGTCATCAACGCCATCGAAGCCTCGGGCGAGGGAGGCCGGGTGATGGTGGCCGGCGAAGCGCTGCAGGATCGCGAGAAGGTCCGGATCACGGTCGCCGACACCGGCCGCGGGATTCCTCCCGAGGCGATTCCGCACGTCTTCGAACCCTTCTTCACCACCAAGCCGATGGGCGTCGGCCTCGGGCTCGGGCTCTCGATCGTCTACGGGATCGTCGAGCGCCACCATGGGCGGATCGACGTTTCGTCGCAGCTCGGGATCGGCACCCGCTTCACCATCGACCTGCCGGTCCGCCAACCCGCCGTGGCGAGCGCCGCACCGGCCGAGCGGAGGAATCCATGAGCGACACCGCCGTCAAGGGACCCCAGCTCTCGATCCTGGTGGTCGACGACGAACCGATCGTGCTGCAGTCGCTCGGCGACTGGTTCCGCCAGGACGGCTACGCCGTGGACTGCGCGGCAAACGCCAAGGAGGCGCTGCGCCTGGCTGCCGAGCGCACGCACGACATCGCCCTGCTCGACATCAAGATGCCGGGCATCGACGGGCTGGAGCTGCAGGAACGGCTGGCCAAGGACTGCCCCGACCTGACGATCATCGTCATGACCGCCTATGCCTCGGTCGAATCGGCGGTGCGTGCGCTCAAGGCCGGCGCCTACGACTACATCACCAAGCCGTTCGACCCGGACGAGCTCTCGCATCTCGTCCGGCGGGCCGCCGAGCACCGTTCGTTGCGCTCGGAGAACGCCCGCCTGAAGGAGCAGCTCGCCTCGGTCGCGGGCCCGACTCCGATCGTCGGCGTCTCCGCCGCCATGCGGCACGTCCAAGGTCTGATCGACGCGGTGGCCGGTACGGACGCCACGGTGCTGGTGCGCGGCGAGTCGGGAACCGGCAAGGAGCTGGTGGCGCGCGCGGTCCACGCCCGCTCGCCGCGCCGCTTCGGGCCGCTGGTGGTGGTCAACTGCGGCGCCTTGCCGGAGGGCGTCCTCGAGAGCGAGCTCTTCGGCCACGAGAAAGGGGCCTTCACCGGCGCCCAGTTCC